>JAAZKF010000374.1 GCA_012799975.1 Burkholderiales bacterium | reverse complement strand
GAGTTCACGGATGGCCTCGCCGACGGCCGTGCCCCCGGGTTCGCGGGTCAACCGGACCGGGTACCCCTCACGCTCCAGGTGGCGGACCAGCATCTCGGCCTGGGTGCTCTTGCCGGCCCCTTCCAGGCCTTCAAAGGTTATGAAGAGGCCTTCGGTTTCATGACGGTTCATCGTTCAAACCATCCTCTGTCGGCGCTCCGGGCGCCTGCTTGTAGATGCGGACGTGGCGTTGGGGCTCGGCCCCCAGACTGCGCGAGCCGAGGTGGGCTCCCTGAGCCAGCTCGTGTTGGAGTCGGCGCAACTGCAGGGCCTGGGGAGAGAGGTCGACCGGCTGACCCGAGCTTAGCACGACGCGGATGGCCTCTTCGGCCTCTCGGGCCGCGAACTCCTTCTGGTCGGCCTGGGGCAGGTGGAAGTATTCCTCCAGGAAGGCCTGCATCTGGGCGGTGGTGTTGGCCCGCAAGGCAAAGATCGGCATGTTGCGCTGCCGCATCCGATCGAAGACGGCCGAACGCCGGCGTTCCTGCCCCCGGATGGTAAGAACCAGATCCCCTTCGTCCCAATTCCGAACGATCCGAGCGGGGACCCCGAGGATTCCGATGGCCCGCGAGAGGCGGTTGCGACTGACCGCATATGGGAAGATGCGGGGGCCTTCCAGGTTCTCATGTCCTGGAGGAGGACCTGCCAGGATGTGCCCGGACTCCTCGTCAGGAACACGATGGGCGGACGCAATCCGTGAGGGCGGAATGGCAGGCCGGATCTCCACCTCGCCGTCCTCGTTGCGGGTGCGGAGCTCGGGTTCGGGGGTCTGCCCTCGCAGCATCTGGTCGATCGTGCCCGCCACATCTTCGTGCAGCGCCAGCGTGGATTTGTCCCGGATTTCTACGACCACCCCGAAGGTGGGTGGAGCCTTGCGCTCCAGGACGGCCTTCTGGGTCTTGCGGCGCCGCGCTTCCTCGTCCGACAAGGTCACCACCTGGACCCCTCCGACCAGATCCGAAAGGGTGGGATTCATCAAGAGGTTCTCCAGGGTGTTGCCGTGCGCCGTGGCCACCAACATCACCCCTCGTTCGGCGATGGTCCGGGCCGCATAGGCCTCGGCTTCGGTGCCGATCTCGTCCACCACCACCACTTCGGGGCTGTGGTTCTCGACAGCCTCGATCATGACCGCATGCTGCTGGTCGGGTTGCGAGACCTGCATCCGGCGGGCCATGCCGATTCCCGGATGGGGGATATCGCCATCCCCGGCGATCTCGTTGGAGGTGTCGACGATCACCACCCGGCGGGTCAGATCGTCAGCCAGGACCCGGGCCACTTCGCGAAGCATGGTCGTCTTGCCCACTCCCGGCCGCCCCAACAAAAGGATGCTGCGACCGGACTCGATCACGTCTCGGATTATATCGATCGTGCCATAAACCGCACGGCCGACGCGGGCGGTCAGGCCCACCACATCGCCTGCCCGGTTGTGGATGGCTGAGATGCGATGCAGGGTGGCCTCGATCCCCGCCCGATTATCCTTCCCGAAAGCGCCGATCCGGTCGACCATGTAGCGCAGGTCTTCGCGGGTCACGGGGTCCTCGGTCAGGATCTCGAAGCGGCCCGGGAATCGAGCCTCCGGACGTCGACCCAGGTCGGTGACGACTTCGATCAGATCGACCAGTTCCTCTTGCCGGGCCTCCAGGCTGCGTCGCACAGCAGGAGGCAACCTCTCCAGCAGGCGGTCGAGGTCATCGGTAATGCGCAGGGTTATGCTCTTCTTCCTGGTCAAATACTCTCCGGAGATTCTGTGGATTTGCGGAGGAAGGTCAAAGCGGATCGACCACCACCCGGACGGTCTGGAGGGTGGGGTCGGCCGGGCCTTCCCAAGGGATGCCTGCAGCCAGGGCCCGGTTCAGGTGGTCCACATGCGCGGCGCAGAAGACCTCGCCCGGACACAGCAGGGGAATCCCGGGAGGATAGGGGGTCAGGAACTCGGCGCAAATCCGACCCGGAGCCTGGCCGATGGGTATCACACAGGTGGAACCGTAGAAAGCCTCCCGAGGGGTCATGGCTTGTTCCGGAATCGGGAAGGTCTCCGCCAGGCTGGGGATCCTGGCCGGGCCTTCTCGGCGAGGAAGCCGGGCCAAGGCTCCGACCAATCGCTCGAGATCCTGGCTTTGATGAGCCGGAGTCACCAGCACCACGATATTCCTCAGGTCCGACATCTCAACCTGGATCGCCTCGTGGTCGCGCAGGTGGCGTTCCAGGTCCACCCCGGTGTACCCCAGTTCCAGGGCTGAAACTACCAGGCGGGTGCGGTCGTAGCGCGCACAGCGATCCGTCCCCAGGCTGCGTACCCCCGGCACCCGGGCCAGGGCTTCCCTGGCCGCGCCGGCCAGATCCAGGGCATACTGCCAGTCTCGGGTCCCCTGCAAGGCCACCTGCCTGCGCGCCGAGTCCAGCGAAGCCACCAAAAGACAGTTGGGACTGGTGGACTGCAGCATCCGCAAGACCAACTCGACCCGGGCCGGATCCACCCGGTGGCCCGACTGGTGCATAAGGGAAGCCTGAGACAGGGCGCTGAGCAGTTTGTGCGCGCTGTGCACCACCAGATCCGCCCCCACCGTCAAGGCCGAGGTCGGCAGGTCGGGATGAAAAACCAGATGAGGGCCCCAGGCCTCATCCACCAGGACGGGAAGGTCGCGCTCCCGCCCCAGGGCCACCAGGTCCTCCACTGCGGCAGCCACCCCGTAGGGGGTCACGCTGGTGAAGAAGACTGCGCGGGCCTGGGGATGAGCCTCCAGGGCCCGAGCCAGGGCTTCCGGTTCGACGGGATTATGGACGTCCATCTCGTCGTCCAGGGGAGACTCGAGGTAGACCGGTCTAGCTCCGGAGAGGACCAGGGCTCCGTGAACCGAGCGATGAGCCGCCCGGGGGACCAGGATCTCCTGCCCGGGTCCGACGGTTGCCAGGATCATGGCCAGGTTCCCACACGAAGACCCGTTGATGAGGAACCAGGTCCGCTCCGCCCCCCAGGCCCGTGCGGCCAGTTCCATCGCTGCCTTCAAGGCGGTTCGGGGACGATGGATGTCGTCCAGATCCAAAACCTGGGTGGTATCGGCAGCCAGGGCTGGCATGCCCAGCAGCGCCCGCAGGTCTTCCGGCGCCCCTCGACCCTGCATGTGCCCCGGCATGTGAAACGGCAGGACACCCCCCCGAGCATAGCCCAGAAGCGCGTCCAGGTAGGGGGTTGCCTCCTGTCCGGTCAGTCGAGTCAGGCCTTGTTCTCCCGACGGGCCTGGACCTCCAGAAGGTGGTCTCGCATATCCAACAGCAGCTCCAGGACGGCTGCACGCCAGCGGCTGTCCAGGTCCGGGCTGATCTCCCAGACCGCATCCAGGTCCCGTTCGGGGAATTGCGCCAGGATCTGCTCTCGGGTCCGCATGGGGTCTCCTCCTCGGGATGGGTGGGCCGTCCAGATTCGGGCTTCATGGCAATCGTCCTGTCGCCGGCACCGAACGGGGCAGAGAACCAAACTTTTCATAGGGCAACCGGGACACCTGCCCCATACCTCGTCCCTGAATCCGCCGCCTACGGACGAAGGCCACGGCAAGCGGCGAATTCAGGTCGCCCCCGACCTTCTCTTGAAGGGGTCCTCGGGGATTATGCTAGATTTCACCAGAAAAACCGGCGCGGACCGGGCTTGGAGGAAGAACCTCGGGCAGACTCAAGAACCTGGTGAACCGACTTCTGCCTGACCCCATATTCTGGACCCTCGCCGGCCTGGGCGTCATGGTCGGCTTCATCAACTTCTTCTAGCGATTCACCCGGGTTTGCCTGTACACCTACAGCCCTTTCTGAGATTCGGAAAGCAGCACCTCGACAGGTGTGTCGGCCGCCACCCCCAGGTGCCTTGCTGCCGAGCCCCGGTTGACGGCTATTTCCAGATAGTCGGTGGCCCCCCAACAAGCCAGAAGCTGGCCGGAATCCACTTCCCCATAGGTCGCGCGAACGGGGATCTCGGTCCCACCCACGCGAACGCTCTGGAGACCGGCCTCGACCTCGCTTCGGTGGAGAAGGGTCACCAGATTCCCGAAGACATCGCAGTGGATGACATGGGTCAGGATGCGCCCCTCCTCCAGCCGATTGGGTTTCAGCTCCAACTCAACCGGGTCATTGACGGGACTGCCCAGGTTCTCCAGGGCAACCCCTCGGGCCAGGTGGGCGGCGGCCGGTGCGAAGAGGTCCCGACCGTGGAAGGTCCGGCTGACCCGTTCCAGGCTCCAGGGTCCGGGCCGAAGCTCGACCACGGCTACCGGTCGGTCGCGCCGCATCGCCAGCGACAAAACCCCATTGTCGGGGCCCACGTAGAAATGGCGTTCACCTTGGACGGCCAGGGCCCGGCGCTGGCCGCCGACCCCCGGATCCACCACCGCCAGGTGGACGGTGCCCTGTGGGAACCAATCCACCGACGTGGCCAGCAGAAACGCACATTGCCGGATGTCATGAGCCTCCACATTATGGGCCAGGTCGACCAGTCGCGCCTGGGGATGCAGGCTCAGGATCACCCCTTTGAGAATCCCGACGTAGGGATCCCGCCCCCCGAAGTCCGTCAGCAGGGTCACGATGTCGGAACGCATCTGACGGATTTCGCAGGATCCCGCGCGGGTCCCTCCTGCATGACCAAAACAGAAAAACCGGGACAGGAATCCTGAATCCGCTCTGCTTGACTCATTCTCCGACCGCGCCGGCTGACCGGAAGGTTCTGGAGGACTATCGGTTATTCCTGGAACGGGCCCGCGCGACGGCGTCCGAGAGCTGAACTCATTCCACCTGCCCCCGGGTCACCTGTATTCGACTTCACAGCCTCCAGGCCGCCGGAGTTCTAGAATGAAGTCGATCCCCCGAGAAGGAGAGGTGCCCTGCATGCCCCGACCCGCAGGTTTCTCCAAACGCCTACGCCACCTGTTTCACCCCATCCGCAGACTCTGGGGGTTCCAGACCTCGACCCCGTCGCTGAGAACGGAGGACCAGAACCCGTTCGAAGAGGCGGTCCACTTGGATCGCATCCTGATCCTCCTGGCGCGCCGAGCCGACTATAGCGAAGAACTGCGCTTGATGACCAGACGGATGAGCTCGCGGGAGGTGCACTTCCAGACCCGCGCAGACCTGCGCGAAGGTCAGGCTCTGCACCTGCAGTTGCTGCTGGAACCGGGTTTTTCCCTGCGGGTCCAGGCCCAGGTGACCGAGGCCGACTGGGTCGAGGGCGAATGCCGAGGCCGACTGCGCCTGTCCTGCGGACCCTTTGAGCAGGGTGCCCTGAAGGCCTACCTGGCCAAACGCAACCTGCGCCGCTTCGCCTGACCCCGGACCTGACGGGTAGGCCCTGGCATCCGGCCCGTCGCCGTCAAGCGGATTTTCTCCGACGAAGTCCAGGAACTTCCGGTTCGGGATGGAACCCCCATCCGATGGATGCCCACCTTATTTCCGCTGCCTTCTCCGACCGCACCCTCCTGCCCCAGGCCCGAGAAGCCGTCCTGGAGACCCTGGCCGCCCTGGACCGGGGCCAACTCCGGGTGGCCGAGAAGGTGGGAGGAGACTGGGTGGTCCACACCTGGATCAAACAGGCCATCCTGCTGTATTTCACCCTCACCCGGATGGAGATCCTCGAGGTCGGCCCTTTTGAGTTTCACGACAGGATTCCACTCAAGAAGGGTCTGGCAGAAGCCAAGGTCCGCGTGGTTCCCCCCGGTGTGGCCCGCTACGGGTCTTTCCTGGAACCCGGTGCCATCCTCATGCCGGGCTACGTCAACATCGGAGCGCGAGTCGGCGAGGGAACCATGGTGGATACCTGGGCCACGGTGGGCAGTTGTGCCCAGGTCGGCCGCCACGTCCACCTCTCGGGGGGGGTCGGTCTGGGAGGGGTCCTGGAACCGGCCTCCGCCCAACCCGTGATCATCGAGGATGGTGCCTTCATCGGGTCGCGCTGCATAGTGGTTGAAGGAGTCCGCGTCGAGGAAGAGGCGGTATTGGGTGCCAACGTGGTGCTCACGGCCTCCACGGCCATCGTGGACGTCACCGGACCCGAGCCCGTCACCTGGAAGGGCCGGGTCCCGCCCCGCTCGGTGGTCATCCCGGGAACCATCCCCAAGCGTTTCCCGGCCGGAGAATTCGGGGTCCCATGCGCCTTGATCATCGGCCAGCGCAAGGCCTCGACCGACCGCAAGACCAGCCTGAACGAAGTACTGCGCGAGTTCGCAGTCCCCGTCTAGCCATGGATCTCATCCGCAAAACCTTCGAACTGGTCTCTATCCCCAGCCCCACCGGGCAGGAGCAGGCCCTCTGCGACCACGTGCAGGGGTGGGCCTGTGACCTGGGGCTGCCTGCACGCCGGGTGGGCCAGAACCTGATCCTGGCCCAGCCTGCCCGCAAGGACCGCCCCGTCATCGGCCTTTTCGGGCACCTGGACACCGTCCCCCCCAGCCCCGAGCAACCATTGAAGATCGAAGAAGGCCGGATCTACGGGTGCGGTGCCAGCGACATGAAGGCTGGTCTGGCCCTCATGATGGCGGCCATGGAAGAACGGGACCGACAAAGCTGCGACCTGGTGGTCGTCTTCTATGCCGGCGAGGAGGGCCCCGACCAGGGGAACGGGCTGAGGGAGGTCCTGGACCTCCTGCCGGACCTGGACCTGGCGGTGATCCTCGAACCCACCGACAACCACGTCGAGGCGGGGTGTCTGGGCGGGATCCAGGCCCGGGTGGTGGTGGAAGGACGCCGGGCCCATTCGGCCCGCCCCTGGCAGGGCCAGAACGCCATCTACCGCGCCCTGCCGCTGCTTGAACGCCTGCGCGACCGACCACGCAGGAAATACGTGGTGGACGGATTGGAATTCTTTGAGGTCATGTCCGCCACCATGGCCCACACCTCCAACGCCGCCAACGTGGTCCCCGACCACTTCGAGCTTAACGTGAACGTGCGCTTCGGGCCCGGGCGTACCGAACGCGACGCCCTGGAGGAGCTGAGGGAGCTGGTGGGCGACCTGGGCCGGATCGAGGTCACCGACTCCTGCCAGTCAGGAGCCGTCTGCCTGGACCACCCCTTTCTGAAGGAGTGGATCCGCCTTCGCAATCTCGAGCTGCGACCCAAGCAGGCCTTCACCGACCTGGCGCGCCTCACCGCCCGGGGGATCCCGGCCATCAACTTCGGGCCCGGCGATCCGGCTCGGGCCCATCAGGCCGTAGAATGGGTAGAGGAATCTGCCGTGCGCGAAGGCTACCGTCTGCTCAACAGCCTGCTCCGAGAAGTCTGCCGCGCCGCCCCTCTCTAGGAGCCCGGCCTGGACCCCCGCCGCGGCAGGATCAGGTGTCGGCGCGTACAAGATCCGGGCTCCCCAATCCAGAGGAGAATCCCATGAACGCGACCGAAATCCGCCAATCATTCCTGGACTTCTTCCGGGAGCGCGGCCACCTGATCGTGCCCAGTGCCCCCGTGGTTCCCTTGGACGACCCGACCTTGATGTTCACCAACGCCGGGATGAACCAGTTCAAGCCCTACTTCCTGGGACAGGCCACCCCGACCCATCGGCGTGTGGCGGACACCCAAAAGTGCATCCGGGTCTCGGGCAAACACAATGACCTGGAGGAGGTGGGACGCGACACCTACCACCACACCCTCTTCGAGATGCTGGGGAACTGGTCTTTCGGCGACTACTACAAGCGCGAGGCCATCGAGTGGGCCTGGGATCTCCTGACCCGGGTCTGGGGTCTGCCCAAAGATCGCCTGTACGCCACGGTCTTCGGCGGAGACGAGGGGAGAAGGCTGCCGGCCGACCAGGAGGCCGAGCGTCTCTGGGCTGAGGTAACCGACATCGACCCCACCCACATCCAGCGCTTCGGTGCCAAGGACAACTTCTGGATGATGGGCGATGTGGGGCCCTGCGGTCCCTGCTCGGAGATCCACATCGACCTGACTCCAGATGGTTCGGGGGCCTCTTTGGTCAACGCTGGTTCTCCCCAGGTTATGGAATTGTGGAACCTGGTCTTCATCGAGTTCAACGCAGATACCGATGGGGCCTTGAAGAAGCTGCCCTCCTGCCACGTCGACACAGGCGCGGGATTGGAGCGGATTGCAGCCGTGATGGAGTGTACCGGGGGTGGCCGTGACTTCAGTCGCCAGGTCTCCAACTATGACACGGCCCTCTTCATGCCGATCATCGACAACCTGGCAGAGCTCTCCGGACGCACCTACACGCCCGGAGTCTCGAACGACGAAGACTCGATCGCCATGCGGGTTTGTGCCGACCACCTCCGGATGGTGGCCTTCTCGATCGCCGACGGGGCCATCCCCTCCAACGAGAGCCGGGGCTACGTGGTGCGCCGGGTCCTGCGCCGGGCAGCCCGCTACGGGCGCAAGTTGGGACTTATGGTTCCCTTCCTGCACACCCTCGTTCCCATACTGACCGCGACCATGGGCGACATCTTCCCCGAGCTTCGCCGCGAGCAGTCCAAGATCGAGCAGGTCATACGGGGCGAAGAAACCTCCTTCCACCAGACCCTGGACCGTGGGATCGCGCTCTTCGAGGACGAGGCTGCAGGCCTGGAGGCCGGTGGAGTCTTCCCCGGAGAAACGGCCTTCAAACTGTATGACACCTTCGGCTTCCCCCTGGACCTGACCGAGGTCATGGCCCGTGAGCGCGGCCTGACGGTGGACGAGGCCGAATTCCACGCCCGCATGGAGGAGCAGCGGACCCGAGCCCGCGCCTCCCAGGTCAAGGTAGCCCAACTGGCCGAAGACGAGGAGACCCGCCTGGAACCCACCCTCTTCACGGGATATGAAAACCTGGAAGAGGAGACGACCGTGGTGGCGACCCTGGGCAAGGCCGACCAGAGGGCCGTGGTCCTGAAAGAGACCCCCTTCTACGCCGAGATGGGCGGCCAGGTCGGCGACACCGGAATCCTCCTGACCGCCGACGGCGAGATCCTGGTTGCCGATACCCGCATCCGCGAACACGTCATCCTGCACCAACTGGCCCCCGAGTCCGGGCGCGTACTGGAGCCCGGTGAGAAGGTCGTGGCTCGGGTCGACCGCGAGCGCCGGCTGCAGATCCAGCGCCACCACACAGCCACCCATCTGCTGCACCATGCCCTGCGCGAGGTCCTGGGCGACCATGTGCGCCAGCAGGGATCGCTGGTAGCGCCCGATCGGCTGCGCTTCGACTTCGCCTGCCCCGAGGCTGTGGCGCCCGAAAAACTGCGCACCATCGAAAGGCTGATAAACCTGCGGATCCTCGAGAACTCCAAGGTCGGCTGGATCGAGGTCCCCCTGGACCTCAAGCCGCCTGAGGTGCTCGCCTTCTTCGGCGAAAAATACGGCGACCGCGTGCGCATCCTCAACATCGGCGGGCGCTACTCCGGGCAGATGCCCGAGCCGCTCTTCGACGGCTACTCCAAGGAGCTGTGCGGAGGCACCCACACCCTCCGAACCGGGGATATCGGCCTGTTCCGCTTCCTGTCCGAGGGGGCCATCGCCTCGGGAGTCCGCCGCGTCGAGGCGGTGGTGGGTTCGGCTGCCGAGGAGTCGGTGCACCGCGACCTGGAACTGCTGGAACGGGCGTCGGCCCGACTGCACACCACCCCTGCCGAATTGGAGCGCCGCCTGGAAGCCCTGTTGGAAAACCAGAAGAAACTGGAACGCGAGCTGGCCGAGGCCCGCAAGGCCTCGGCGCGTTCGCGGGTCGCCGACCTGGCTGCCTCGGCCCTGCAGGTGGACGGGGTGCCTCTGCTGGCAGCCGACGTGGGAGACGGCGACTCCGACTACCTCCTGCAACTGGCCGACGGGTTGCGCGAGAAGTTCCAGGGCGTGGCCGTGCTGGCCGGGGTCATCGGCGAGCGCGTCGGCCTGCTGGCCCTGGTCACCCCTGCCTACGTCAAGGCGGGCTACCATGCCGGCAACCTGATCCGTCAGGTGGCCAAGGAACTGGGTGGAGGCGGCGGAGGCCGCCCCGACCTGGCCCAGGCCGGAGCCAAGGACGCCTCCCGGCTGCCCCAGGTGCTGGCCGCTGTCCCCGACATGCTGAAGGCCACGGTCAGAAAGTAAGCTACCCGACCGCCCCGTTCCCTACGGCCATGTGGAAGACCCGCAGCATCATAGGAAACGGAGACCGGCGATTTCCCGCTGGAGAGGGCCGGACTAGCATGGCCCGAGCGCCCGGCCGGAAGCAAAGCTGCTAAGGAGACCATCTTGAACTGGAACCTGGACGAGAAGCCAATCCTGGTCTTCTGGGAGACCACCCGGGCCTGTGACCTGGCTTGTCGCCACTGCCGGGCCTCGGCGATCCCCCAGGCCCTGGAGGGAGAGCTGGACCACCAGGAAGGCCTGGCGCTCATGGACCAGATCGCCGCCTTCGGCAGTCCCTCACCGATCCTGGTCCTGACCGGAGGGGACGTCCTCAAACGCCAGGACCTGTGGAGTCTTCTGGGGCATGCCCGTTCCCGCGGCATCCCGGTGGCCCTCTCTCCCGCCATCACCCCGCTTCTGACCGACCCGGTGGTGGATCGCCTGGCGGCCTCGGGCCTTTCGGCCATCTCGCTTTCCCTGGATGGGCCGGATGAAGAAACCCACGATGGAATTCGCGGCGTTCCCGGCACCTTCCAGCGCACCCTGGAATGCGCCCGAAGAGCCGTGAAGGCCGGTCTGAAGGTCCAGATCAACTCGACGGTCATGGCCGGGAACCTGGGCAGCTTCCCTGCGCTCTGCCAGCAGGTTCTCCAGGCAGGGGTCGGAGTCTGGGAGGTCTTCTTCCTCATCGCCACCGGCCGGGGCCTCGAAGTTTCCGCTCCCGGACCTGAAGAGTGCGAGGCCGTGTGCTGGATGCTCTACGAGGCTTCGAAACACGACCTGACAGTGCGGACGGTCGAAGCCCCCTTCTTCCGACGCGTCGTGCACCAGATCCAGGTGGGAAGCGCCGCCTCTCCCACCCCCCTGGCCCTGGAGCTGCTTGCCGACCTGCGCCAGCGGCTAGGACCGGGCAAGAGCACTCCGCGCAGCTACACGGCCCGGACCCGAGATGGCAAGGGCATAGTCTTCGTAGACTACCAAGGGCGCGTCTCGCCCAGCGGTTTCCTGCCGGTGGTGGCCGGAAACGTGCGCGAAAGCCCGCTCTCCGAAATCTATCGGGAGAGTCCCCTCTTCCGCAAATTGCGCAGTGCCGAAGCCTTTGGCGGACGTTGCGGACGCTGCGGCTACCGCGACCTTTGCGGGGGCTCACGTTCGCGAGCCTACGCAGCCAGCGGCGACTGCCTGGGCGAGGACCCCGCCTGTCCCTACCAGCCCGTGGGTCGGGAACCGCTCCTGGCCTGAGGCTTCCGATTCACTCCAGCCGGACTCCAGGTTGCACCCCCCCCTCCAGGGGGAGCCGGAGGGTGAAGGTAGAGCCCTGTCCCGGCGCACTGGAGGCCCGAACGCTCCCACCGTGGGCTTCCAGGATGCGACGCACCATGGGCAGGCCCAATCCGGTACTCGTCTCGCCACCCGTGGGGCGGACCGAAGGCCGGTGCACGAAGGAGAAGAGACCTCCCATTTCATCTTCGGGGATCCCGACTCCCTGGTCGGCCACCTCGAACCAGATCGCCCCCTGGTCGGTCCCGGCCCGAATCTTCACCGTCGTCCCCGGATGCGAGAACTTGATGGCATTGGAGACCAGGTTGTTCAACGCCTGGGCCAATCTATCGCGGTCGCAGACCACCATCGGAAGCTCGTCGGGAGCCTCCAGAACCAATTGCATCTTCTTGCGCGTGGCCAGCATGGCCCCGATGGCTGCACACTCCTGCAGAAGCAGGCGGGGGTCCTCCAACCGGGGGTTCATCCGAACCTGACCCGAGGCTATGGCATTGAGGCTTAGCAGGTCGTTGATCAGGGCCAGCATGGTCCGACATGTCGAGCGCATCTTCTCGACCGCCTCCGACTGGGCGGGATTCAACTCACCCATGTCCCCCTCGCGCAGCAGGTCCAGGTAGCCTTTGAGGAAGGCCAGAGGGCTGCGGAGATCATGGGCCGTTACACTAAGGAGACGATCCTTGAGGTGATTGAGTTCGGCGATCTCCTGATACAGACGCGCCTTCTCCAGGATGATGCTGACCTGGCCGGCGATCTGGGTGAAGAGGTCTACGTGCGCCTCGCGATAGACGTCCGCCTGACAACTCGAGAAGAAAAGGAAGCCCACGGGGTGACCCATGGCTCGAAGGGGGCAGGTCAGACTGGCCTTGATCCCGGCTTCCACCAGGTAGCG
>JAAZKF010000048.1 GCA_012799975.1 Burkholderiales bacterium | reverse complement strand
GTTTCCTCTCTTTGCCCGAGGGTGTGGGATCACTCCAGATAGTACTGGGTGGTCTCCTCGTAGAGCAGTTTTTTCCCATCTTTTTCCACGAAATAGAATTTCAGATCGTGTCTGTCTTCCCGGATATTGCGATAGGGCATCTTTCCTTTGTTGATAACGCTCGCCGGTTCGATATCGGCCAGGTAGATGAAGGCCCCCGGAGACTGCTTTTGTTCGATGGAAGTATAGGTGCCCGAGAAACTCGCATCGATTATTCCCTCAGCGGTGCGCACCTCGGCATAAAAGGTGCCATCACGCCAGAACACGACGTGGAATTTCCGCGTTTCAGGCTCACCGGTGATGCCATGGTCCGCTTTCCAGCGGGCCAGTCCTTCCTTGCTCAGCCCAGGTGGAGCGAAGAAGCCACGATTGCTGTAGGTACTGTATATATTCCAATGTCCCAGGATATCTTCACCGATGATCCCGGCCGGCGACTTTTCACCGATCGTGATTTCCGCCGCCTGACCATCGGGGCCGACCAGGGGTGGATTGTCGGCAATGTACTGCCGTACGGTGACCGAAAGCGTGTATTCCTTCGGTTCTTGTTTCGAATCGGTGGCAGTCTTGTCCGGCTTCAGGTCAGCCAGCGGGATTTCCACCTCGGTTCGATCCCGGTCGGGGGTCAGTTGGATCGGCGCTTGGCGCCCGGGGTGCTGAATCGTCACCCGGTAGTGGGTCAGATACGGCGTGCCATCCTCCCGTTTCAAATCCGGCAGTCTGCTATTGTCCTTCCAGGCAATCTTCAGGAACCTGCCGGCAGTATCGATGCCAAGCGACGGCGCATCAAGCGGAGCAAGCAACAGGATATCACTGACCTTGCCTGCGCACTTAGGGCTCAAACTGTCAAGTGTGGCTATATTGGTGTAATCGTGGATCTGCCGCAGGTAGAACAGACCACTGGCCGGCAGGGGAATGGTCACCGCCTTCTCGTATGCTTTGAACGTAGTCGCATCGCCAGACCAGGACACCTTGATCTGGTCCTCACCTTTACCGGTATATCTCGGTGTCAGCAAGGCCAATAGCGCCTTGTCGCGCTCTTCGGCACTCAACTTATCGACCTGGATCTCCGTGAAACTTACCGACAGATGCTCTCCCGGCCGCGAATTGAGCTTATAGAGGGGGTTCCTTGGCGACAAGACCGCGGTCGGTTCCGTACCGGCCGTCTTGTAGACGGTTTCCAGAGCCGCCTTGTTCTGATTGTCGGCTCGCTTGACGAAACGAAAATCCTCCAGCATTGCTGCCGTGTTTTCCTGGCAGAATTGTGTGTACTGAGCGGCCAACTCCCGCCAGTTGCTGGATGTCTGGCGCACGACGGCATCGAGGGTCGTCGCCCGGATCTCGCTGCCGCTCAGCCGGTTGGTCAAGAATTGCGGCAGGTAATTGGAAAGGTCTTTGCGCAAATTGACCGCGAACGCATCTGGATTGCTGGCATAGTAACGATCGCGCAGGTACTCCAGGAAGCGAGAGGCGACGTAGCCTCGGTTCTGGTCGATGGTGCCTTGGTCAACCGCTACATCCAGGGAACTGGCCAAGGTGTACCAGGACGAGCGGTCGGTGGTGTAATCGCCATGCATGACTTTACCCTGGAGAGCTTTATAGGCTTCGTTTTCGACCAGAACGGCCTCAGCTTCATAGAGCCAGAGGTAGCTGTTCGATAGCGGGTCCGGCAGGCCAGAACCGTCCTGGAGCACGTGCACCATCTCATGCACCAGCGTCAAGGCCAGGTTCTCGATACCGAATCGCCTGGCTTTGACGGAAAACTCCCTTTTGCTGCTCGGGATGGAGCCATGGGCCGCGTTGACCATGATGTAGGGCGCCGTGAACGACAGATCGACTTCCATGGCGTACATATCACTGGTCATCTTCTTGGGTTGGGGCGAAAGGACCAGGATATCCGTGACGTTCCATGGCCTGTCGAACTTCACCGCCCGGTCCTGGAACAGGTATCGGTCGGCGATATCGATGGCTTCGGCGGTGGCCCGCACTTCGGGCGGCCAGAGGTTGTTGCGTATCCACTCCTCATTGTGCACGGTCCGCTTCAGCAGGTCGAGATACTTCTCGTCCTTGTTCAGTTCGATCTGGGCCCGCAGACGTGCCTGCCGCAACTCGCCCCGGTCAGCGACGATCATACCGCTTTCGCCCAGACCGTACTTATCGAGCAGGATTGCCAGCTCACCCCGCGCCCTATTGACTTCATCTGGATCAGCCGGCCGCAGAATGTCCGGCCAGACGAGGCGATAGTACTTGTCACCGATGACCTCATTGATGCTGTTCAGCGAAAAGGTATCCGTCGAACCCGTCATATCCGCTGCCGATTTACAAGGGTAGTAGACATGTCGGAAGATCATGGTTTCATAGGCCGGCTCGTCGCGCAGATATTTGCCGTACCAGCCGTTCCTGGTGGAAGTCACGGCGTAGTTCCCCAGGGCGGTGGCGATGGTCAGGAGGGTGCCGGTGACGATGACGCTGTTCTTTTTCGTGAAGGCGGTGAGCTTTCCATCAACAACCGAGCTCGCGAGGAAATCGTTTTCCTCGCCGTTGATCCGCATCACGGCCATGCTGTTCCAGAGGGTTTCATCGACACCCAGCTCGGCCAGATCGAATGACAGTCGGATGTAGCCGGGCGTGCACTGTTCGGCGGTCATGCCGGCCTCAATGTGGTAGGCGTTGAGCGGAGTAAAATCGGGGGGAATGCTCTTCTCGAGGGCGGTGATTTCATCTTCGACCAAGGGTTTGACGGTGAAGGTGCGGTCCTGATCGAGGGCGTTTTCCGGGGCGTGGATGGTGAAACCGGGTATGGGCTCGATCTTGACTTCCTTGCTGCCGGTCGCGGGCGACTCGGTGCGGTTCAACGACACTTTTGCGCCTGTCTGCAGCGTGCCCTTGAGCGGCAGATTCGATTCGATCCAGCCGACGATGTCGGCACGGTATACGAAAACGAGCGGGACGGCCACGACCAGGCTGGCGATGAAGAAGGTGGCGATGAGGAGGGTGGCGACGAGCGCCAGGCGGCGCGTCTTGGGGGAACTCGCGGGCGGGATCGTTGGTCGGACGGACTGCTGACCCGCAGTCTGGGGCACCGCCTGTCTGGCTGTGGGCTTGAACGCCTGGGGAGCGACATCAGGCCCGCTGACCGGCCTTGTCGGTCGCTTGGCGAGCGGACTGCCGCAGTTTCGACAAAAACGGGCAATCGGGTTGAGTGCGCTGCCGCATCTGCTACAGAAGCGTGGTCTGGGAGGGACTTCGGCCTGGTTGGTCGGCGTATAGGGAGCGGTATCTGCATCAGCTGCGGGCTTCTCGAAGCGGGCCGCCCGGCTGCCGCGCAGGACAATCCACCAGATGACTACCCGTATAGCGAGAGAAAGCAGCCCTTCGAGCGAGCCATAGAATATGTTGTTCCCCGTCACCAGGGACAGGATCAACAGGATCAAGTCGACAGAGAGCAGCAGGACACCGACCTGCAGCCAACGGGCCTGGTCGCGCATGGCAGCGATGGCGCCGAAAACCATCAGGATGCCGAGGCCACAGGTCGCCACACCATCCGCATACCATCCCGTCAGGTGATAAAGGCTGGTGAACAATGACAGCCCCGGGCTGGTAAACAGTGGAGGCAAGTCATGGAGCAAGGGGCGGAGCAAGGTGAAAATGCCGACCAGAAGCATGAACCAGGCGCCAGTGACTGCCTGGTTGCGGTCGCGTCGCCGCTCCTGCGGTCCGGGCCTACCACTCGAGTCGTCCTTGCGCGCCATGAGATTCACCCCTTGGACTGGTCCCGGTTTCCCGGGTATCTGAGGTGGAGTCAGGCCGCCTTGGCCTCCGAGTTATTCAAGACCACCGGAGGTACTCCCGCCTCACAGGGTCTCCCTTCCTGAATCTGGCGTTCCGGTCGCATGCCGAGGCCCGCTCCGGAAGGTCCCCCACCATTCAGAAGGGGTCCGGACCCATTCCCGGGAAACCCGCTCCAGGAGGGCTCTACCTTGACCAGACCCGCTCAACGATTCTTCATCCTCTGGCTTTTGGCCGCCTGCATATTCCCGGCGCCCGTCCGGGCAGCGGAAGGCAACATCCGAGAGCTCCTGCCCTGGTACCTGCAGAGCATCGCCCTGGTCCTGACGGAATCGGGGACCGGCACGGCCTTCGCCGTCCAGGCCACCCCCTCAGGCACCCTGCTGATCACTTCCAGCCACGTGGTGGAGGGTGCCGACCGCGTGCGCCTGCGAATCGGCGAAGCCAAACCTGTGGAAGCCCGGGTCATAGCCGACGATCCCGAGGTAGACCTGGCCCTGCTGGAGGTCGACGGGCTGACTCTGCCCCCCTTGCCCCTGGCCTCTACCGACCCGGTAATCGGCACGGACCTCGCGGTGGTCGGCTATCCCCTGGTGGAGCGCTTCCAGTCGGCAGGGCTGGAGGTGCAGCCCTCCCTGTCCAAGGGGGTTCTCAGCGCCATCCGCCGGAAGGACGGAGGGTCGATCCTGCAGGTCGATGTCCCGGTGAACCCCGGCAACAGCGGGGGGCCGGCCTTCGACTGGGAGACCGGAAAGGTGATCGGGGTCGTCAGGGCCCGCCTGCGGGACGCTTCCGGTATCAACTTCCTGGTGGGGACGAATTCGATCCACACCTTCCTTACCGAGAGGCCGACTCCCAAGCCCACCCGGGCACTGGCTTCCGATTCGATCCGCGAGCTGATGGACCGCTCGGGGATACCCTATGAGATCAATGAAAACGGCAACTTCAAGATGGTTCGGAAGCTCGGGAACGGGCGCACCCAACTGGTCCTGATCTACGGGCGGTCCTGGGAATACAATGGCATCAAAATCCGCGAGATCTGGGCTCCGGCCTTCCGCGTAGACGGCGACCTGTCGGGGGACCTGGCCAATCGGCTCCTGAAGATGAGCTATGAGGCCAAGATAGGGGGCTGGCAGACCCTCAAGGTCGAGCAGGACAGCGTGGCGATCTATGCCATCAAAGTCGTGGACCGCCTGACGGTGGAAGAACTGCGCACCTGGATCGACTACGTGGCCTCCTATGCGGACACCATCGAGCTGGAGGTCACCGGCAAGGACGACTACTGAGTTACGCTCTGCCAGGCGGGCCCCTCCTCTTCAGGTGCTTCCCAGCAGTTCCGCCGCGCACTTCCTCATCGGGTCCTGCCCCTCCTCATACAGGAGACCAGGAGCCCGATCCGTCGCCTGCTCAAGGGACGTGGAAGGAATCGAAGAAGCGCTCGACCGAGCCGTCCTCCCCCTCCCCCTTCATCGAGGAAACCGACAAGGTGTAGACCCGATCCTCTGATATCCGCACCATGAAATCCCAATCCGCATCCTCGGTCAGCACCCGGAAGGTGCAGCCGGGAAGCCTCTGGGACATGATCCTCCGGGTCCGGGTAGGCTTCCCTCCCAGGGCCCGGGCCCGTCCCTGCATCGTGGCGATCAGCACACCATCCTCGCTGACATCGCGCAAGGAACCGCGGGGATGCTCGGTCAGCAGGATCTCAAAGCCGTGCAGCGGTTCTCCGGAATCGCTGACCCATGAATTGGTGGGCGGGTCTCCCGAGATGGTGCTGTGCATCGGTTCGCCGGGGATCTCGACCTGGAACTGGCCTGGGACCTGGAAGGTCTTCCAGGTGTCGTCGGCGTGGGCAGGCAGGATGAATGCCAGAACCAGAAGGAGGGTCAATAAGGGGATACGAGTCATGAGGGCGAGTTCCGTCTCGGGGGTCCAAAGACCTCCCGAAGGCATCCGGATCCCGCGAAGAGGAAGGGACTGATTTCCCTCTCAGCGCTGGCTCAGAGGAACGTAATGGGTCCGGATCGGCCCGGTATAGATCTGCCGTGGTCGGACGATCCTCATACCCGGTTCCTCCTGCAACTCCCTCCAGTGGGCGATCCAGCCGGGAAGCCTAGCGATGGCGAAGAGCACCGGGAACATCCCGGTGGGAATTCCCAGCGACCGCATGATGATCCCGGAATAGAAATCCACGTTGGGGTAGAGCCTGCGCTCGATGAAGTAGGGGTCCTCGAGGGCCATCTCCTCGATTTCCCTGGCCAGGTCCAAGAAGGGGTCGGGCACCTGCAGATGGTCGGCTACCCGTTGAGCGCAGGCCTTCAGGAGCCGCGCCCGGGGGTCGAGGTTCTTGTAGATGCGGTGGCCGAACCCCATCAACCTCAGGCCGCTGCCCTTCCTGCGGACCAGTTCCAGGCACTCCCTGGCCGATCGACCTTCCCGGAGGAGGTCTTCGAGCATCTCCAGGACCGCCACGTTGGTCCTGCCATGCCGGGTTCCTCCCAGGGCGCTGATCCCCGCGGCGCAGGAGGTTTCGAGGTCGGCCAGGCTGGAACCCACCACCCGCACGGCCGTGGTGCTGCAACTCTGCGCGTGGTCGGCGTGAACGATCAACAGCAGGTTCAGGGCGTCCTCCAGCACGGGATCGACCTGGAATCCCTCCGGAGGCCTGGCGAAGAGCATGTGCAGCAGACCCGCGGCGTAGCGCAGGCCCGGTTCCGGCGGGATGAATCCCAGGCCGAGGCACTTCCGATGGACCCAGGCCGCCAGGGTCCGGCCCCGGGAAAGCAGGCGGCAGGCCTCCGCCTCGAAGGATTGCCCCTGAATCCGCCACCTGGCATGAGAACCGGGGGCGGATTCAGGGTGACCTGCGTGCGGGTCCAGGCCCTGCTGACGGAAACAGGCCAAGGAGGCGAAAGTGGCGCTCAGCATGGCCATCGGGGTGGCGTCTACCGGGAAACCCTCGAGGAGGTGGAGGAATCCTTCGGGCAGGGATGCGTTCTCTTCCAGACAGGTCTGGAAGGCCTCCAACTCATCGCGACGCGGAAGCCTGCCGAAGATCAGATGCCAGGCCACCTCGACGAAGTCAGGCCTCTCGACCGAGGCGAACTCCTCGATGGGGATCCCCCGGTAGTGCAGGATTCCCCGTTCCCCATCGAGGAAGGTGATGCTGGAAGTACAAGGGGCGGTGTTGACCAGCGCAGGGTCCAGGGCCACCAATCCCGTGCGCTCCCGAAGCCGGGTGAGGTCCAGACCGACCTCGCCCTCACTGCCCTCGACCAGCGGGAACCCCCAGGTCTGGTCATTCCACGTCATCCCGACCGTCCCCATCTTCCCAACACCTCTCG
>JAAZKF010000373.1 GCA_012799975.1 Burkholderiales bacterium | reverse complement strand
TTGGTGATGATGTTGCCCAGGTCTCGGATGATGGGGGGCAGATAGGTCGTCGAAGTCGAGGTCACACGCTGGGTCTTCACCGTATTCCGGTTGATGATGGTGGTGTTGGAGCTACCCTCATTGCCGGATCCTTCATCCACCCCGGTGACGGCGGCCGTGGCTGGAAGGGCCAGCAGGCCTGCGACGAGGAGGGCTCCGAAGGTTCGCACCAGGACCTGATTCATTTCCGTGGCTCCTCCAAATCGATAATCGGGCGTCTTCCGAAAAGGCGCCCAGTCTTAACTCATTAACTTTCCTCCCACCCGGCCTTCAATAATCTAGGGGCGCAAACAAGATTTCGACCTTTCTCAGGACTCCAATCCCGTCAGGAACGCTGCGAGTTCAGCCTGCAGGGCCTCCGGCAGAGTTCGAGAGGCGGACAACTCGCGCAAGAGGTACTCGGTTACCCGATTCTCACCTGGCGCCTGGGTCGCCAGGCCCATCAGCGTGCGCAGCAGGACTCGAGCCAGGTCTACCCGCGTCCCGCGCACGACGGTCTCCTCCTCGACATCATGGGGCAGGAGGGTCAGCAGGAAGCGTTGGGTGTTCTCACGGCGGGCCAGGGCCAGCGCCTCTGGCCGGTGGCTGTGCACCTCCAACACCCGTACGGCTGACTCACGAGCCAGGGTGAAGCCCAGCTCTCCGGGCCGGACCTTCAAGACCTGCCCCAGGATCTCCCAGAGGGGGGTCTCGCGGTGGGCGTAGAGGTCCCGGCCCTGCTCCACGGCTGTCAACCAGTCCTCCAGGAACGAGAAGAGCCGCACCACGACCATGCGCTGGAGGCGCTCCGGGGTCTCTCCATGGCAGGCCAGGGCTCCCAGGATCCGGAAGGCCTGGTCCCGATCCTGCTTACTCCAGGGAGCAGGTATCCGGACCCCATCCCCCACGGCAAGTTCGGAAAGGGTCTCGCGCAACAGGGCTTCCAGACTCTCGGGTTGTCCCCGACGAAGGACCGTGCGACAGAGTTCGGCGACCAGGGACTCCGCTTCCAGCGGCAGGGGACCCTCGGCAGAGAGCCTCTCCAGGCCCTCCAGACAGGCCCGCAGCACCTTGCGGTCAGGTTCATCCGCCCCCAAGACCAAGCGAAGAACCTCCTCGATCCGACGACGGACCAGCAGGTCCCCGGAGCGATGGATCTCCAGAAGCGCGTCCACCCTGGCCTTGGGGAAGCGGTCCAGGGGGGCGGCCAACCTTTCGACCAGGGCCATCTTCACGTCGGCGTCCAGACCGGGGATGCCGCCCACCTCCCCCAGGGCCGTCCAGGCCACGGGCAGGGCCTCGCTCCCCAGGAAGGGCTCATCCAGAAATTCCTCCAGCGCCTCCCGAATCCACCGGAGTTCAGTGGAACCGGGTGACATCCGCCGGGCCAGGCGGCCCAACAGGGCCAGGCGGCTGGCCTCCCCTCCCGAGTTCAGGGCCACCTCCTCCCGGAGGCTGGCCAGGGCTCGCTGGAAGACCTGCCCCCCCAGGGAGGCCAGGGCCTCGAGGATCGGGGTATCGTCGGGTTCCTCCATCCTCCAGGCCTCATCCAACAGGAAGGACACAACCCGCTCTCGAGGCGGCGGGCTATTCCGCAATCCTTCCAACAAGGCCGGACGAGTCAACTGACCGGTCCGTACCATGGCCAGCAAGGCCGCGCGATTGCGCGAGAGGATCTCGGCGCAGGCGAAATCCACGAAGGCGCCTTCCGGCGGCATCACGGCCTGATTGGAGCGGTAATCGTGCCAGAGGTGCACCAACCAGGCCCGCTGTTCCAGGCTCAGCGTATCGGCCTGCCGGGGGTCGGACAGACGCGCCAGGGGCTCGGGCCCCAAGGTCCGGAAGGTGACCCGCAGGCGGCGACGGATGGCCTCATCGTCTCCGTGCTCGCGGAACGAGGTCACCAGGCGGGACACCACCCGCTCGTGCTGATCGGGGTTCAGGCGCACCCGTGCCAGGATGCTGCCGAGCCAGGCAAGCTGATGCGGGTCGGCCGTGGAATCCCAACGGCGCAGGAGATAGGCCGCCAACGCCGGGTAACGCCCCGCCAGACCGACCAGGAAGGCCGAAACGGCAAAGCGCTCGTGCAGTTCCAGTTCGTCGGATTGGGCCAGGAGGGCATCCAGGAAGGCCTCCAGGGGCCCTGGCTCGAGGCCGAGCAGGGGGACCATGCGGATCAAACGGGGCAGAAGATGAGCCCGTAACTCGGGGCGTCCCAACAAACCCGTAAGGACTGGAAGCAGGACCGCTTCCAGGATGCTGGCGTAGCGGTCTGCGGCGCGCTCAGCGAAGAAGTAGAGGGCATTCCGGATCACCGAAGGCTCGTCGCTGAGCAGGTCGCCCAGGGCCCGGCCGAAATCCCGATCCAGGCCGTCGCGAACCTGGTTGGCGACCTCCCGGGAAAGTTCCGGGCGTCCCCGCCGCAAGGCCGTCACCATCAGGCTGGTGGGGTCCTGCCCACAGACCGTGGTGGCCCGGAACAGATAGCGGAAGGCCTCCAGCAACTCGGCGGGTTCCTCGCCATCCAGAAGAGTCAGGGCCGCCTCCTCCATGCGCCGGCGATCCCATAGTATCCCCTGGAAGGAGGAGGGGTCGTTGGCCCCCAGCACAGCGGGGAGCAGCGACCCGGAAGAACAGGCCAGGGAACCTTCGGGCATGGCCTCGTCGGAGGTCAGCACATGACAGATGCCTGCCTCGACCACCAGCTCCACTTCATGCCCCCGAAGAAGATCTTGCACCTGCCCGGGCTGCAGGGGAGCCGAACCGCTCCAGGCCGGAGCCATGAGCAGATCCTGGGCCGAGCCCGGGTGTGCCGCCTCGTCCAGGAAGGCCAACGAGAAGCGCACCCCGCGACTTCCCAGGCCGAAGACCCGGGCTCCCAACCGATGTCCCAGCGCGACCCCGAATTCCTTCAGCCCCTGCACGCATTCCGCGGCGGAAGTGTATTGCGTGGGATCGAAGCTGTCCGGGCTCATCCGGCCCCTTTCCCCATGGCCCTGCCCGGTTCCCTGCCCATGGGAGTCGAAGTTCAGGGCATGAAAATCGGCCCGGCTTAAGCCGGGCCGATTTGTCGGGTCTTATTGACTCGAAGAGAGCTAGGAGATGATCGGAACCCGCTCGATGTTCATCTGCCCGTTCTCCCAGGTCACGACGCCCACGTAGGGACGACCCTGGGCATCAAAGAGATCCTTGGTCTCGACCCGCTGACCCGGGGTGGTCATCAGGATACGCCCGGCGTCGATCAAGCGCCTGATATCAGCCCGGGTCCTGTTCTCGGTCTCGACGTCCTTGCCCAGAGGGAAGGCCTCGTCCACCGGAGTCTTGACCACGGCGCCCTCGAACTGCCCGAATCCGCCTCCGCGCAGGGTAGTCTGGACCAGGCGGAAGGTCTCGGAAGGCGGCACGGCATCCTCGGTATCATTGGCGTAGAGGCTGGGCGCGAGGATCTGGCGGTTGGTGAACACCTCACGGATCCGGGCGGCCTGCTGGCCCCCGTTGTGCTTCTCATCGGACTTGATGAAGGTTTCAGCCATCTGGCGGTAGGTGAACTGCCCCTTGGGGGCCTCGCGCACCAGGTTGGCCAGCATCCGGATTCCCTCCTGGCCCGTCTGCCTGATGGCCTCCTGAGGCGGAATCCCGGAGTCCATCTTCTCCTGGTTGATCTGGGTCAGCACCTCGTAGAAGGCACCGGTCCACAGACGCGAGAAGTCGTGGGCCTCATGGCCGAGCTGGTCGGGGCCGCCACGCTCGGGCAGGGTCCGGGGGTCGGCCCACTTGAAGTTGTTGACGGCCTGGCGCAGATAGTCACCGCCAGTACGGTTGGTGCCCGTGGCGTTGTTGATGCCGCGTCCGAGCTCTTCGGCCACGCCGGAGAGGACGCTGGGCTTGCTCAGGTCGCCGCCGTTCTGTTCCACCACCATGGCGACCACGGCCTCATCCTGCGTCCCCATCAGGATGGCCATGGAGTCGGCAAAGGACTCGTGGAAGCCACCCGTATCCGAGTTCCAGGCGGCCAGATAGCCGGGCCGCAGGCCATCCAGGATGGCGTGCCCCACCTCGTGCGAAACCACATCGCCGGAGCTGCCGCTCTGGATCAAGGTGCCGGTGACCTTATCAGTGTCGTGGAAGAAATTCACGCTGCCATCGTTGCGCGAGTAGTAGGCGTTCAGCATCGGGCGATCCTGGTGATCCGGATAGACGCCCATCTGGGGTCGGCGGAAGGCCCAGTCCACCTTGCCCCCATAGGCTTCCTCGAAAGTCTCGAGGGTCTTCTGGGCAGCAGAGAAGGCTACCGCCGAAGTCGAGCGCGGGTCCTTGGCGTCAAAGACGTAATCTCCATCCGTATTGGGCTTGAGCGAGGTGCCCTTCATGATGAAACGCTCGCTCTTGGGGCCGGCCTCCACTCCCTTCAGGACCGTAGTTCCGGGATCCATGACCAGGCGATCCTGGGAATTGTAGCTGAACTCGACTTCCTGGGCGACTTCAGGCTTGGCGGCCGGGGTCGTGGGGGTAACGGCATTGAAGGACCGGATGGAGGACAACTGCATGTTGGCGGACTTCCTTTCGCAAGCGGCGAGGGTTGGAGGCCCCACCGCACAGACTCTCATTTCAGATTATACCGTGCGTAATCAAAAAAACGTTTCCATAGGATGAACAAGCTGCACAGCCTGCTACAATGAATCTGCTTGAACCGCGATACTCCTCCCCCGATCCCACGGTCCCAGATCCTGATGGGAGCTGCCTTGGCCTTCCTGGCGGCTGTCCTGGGGTTATGGTTGACCTGGGACCGACTCGAGAGCCGACCGGGAAAGGGCTCATGGTTGAGGCCCGACCGACGCCTGGCCGAGAGCGGTCGGGTGGCCCGCCCGCGCTCGACTCAACCGCAACTGGGCTCGGCTCCTGAATCCGGGTGGATCTATATTCCCCACGCCCGCACCCGGACGCTCCCCGCCCTGCCGCCGGACCCGGCCAGGTCGCCCAGACTACTGGTGGACGCCCCCGATCCTTCGGGGCCCGCGCTACTCCACCAGGCGCCCCCCGCTTCCCCTTCCCCCATATCCCCATCCTCCTCCGTCTCCCCGTCCTCCGCTTACCCCTCCCCCC
>JAAZKF010000446.1 GCA_012799975.1 Burkholderiales bacterium | reverse complement strand
TTGGTTATCCATACGCCAATGCCATCGCTTCCCGGAAGCCGGATCGCGGTGCATTGCGCAGCCTGGTTTGGAGCGAGCGGGCAACCCGGATGCTCCAGTCGCTTTTGACCCGATACAAAGCAGAGGGCGAAAAGATGCTAGAAAACACCGGCGTTTATCTTTGCACCATCTGCGGCTTTCTTTATTTGGGAGATGCCGCGCCCGAAATCTGTCCTGTGTGCAAGGTCCCCAGCTGGAAATTTGAAAGAGTAGAAGGGAGGGTGTCGTGATCATGGCGGATCGATATGCAGTCAGAAATCTACGCCTGTGCACCAAAGATTGCTTGTGTCTGTATGTGTGTCCAACCGGGGCCACAGACACAGAGAACAGCATCATTGACGAAAGCAAGTGTATCGGATGCGGCGTATGTGCCGATTCCTGTCCTTCCGGCGCCATCTCCATGATGCCGAAGAAGCTTCCCCCCCAGCAACCAAAAGATGAGGCCGCTGTGGAAGCTCTGCGTGGGCTCATCCAAAGCAAAGCTGCTGCGGAATCCGTTGCGGCTCAGATGCCGGGCATCCTGAATGTGGCAGCAGAAAAATCTTCCCGGCTGATGGCGGAAGATCTGTGCCGCGAAGCCGGCTTCATGCTTCCCCAAAGCGGCAACACCAGAGCCTTTCTTGAAAAGATCAAGTCCTATCCCGGCATCCCGGTGGATGTCGTTGAAACCCTGCTCGCTACCATACAATTCAACGAGGAAACGGAGGAAATGATGATGGAAAAGTGGAAGTGTACGGTTTGCGGTTATGTTCATGAAGGCCCCATGACCCCTGATTTCAAGTGTCCCATTTGCAAGCAGGGCCCTGACAAGTTCGTGAAGATCGAGGAGGCTGCAGCAACGCCTGTGAAGAATCCTTTTGCAGGCACCAAGACCGAGAAGAACCTGTGGGAAGCCTTCGCCGGTGAATCCCAGGCCCGCAACAAGTACGCCTATTTCGCTTCCGTCGCCAAGGAGGCAGGCTTTGAGCAGATCGCCGCATTGTTCCTGCAGACTGCCGCCAATGAAATGGAGCACGCCAAGCTTTGGTTCAAGGCGTTGGGCGAACTGGGCGACACCGCTGAAAACCTGCTGAGCGCCGCCGAAGGCGAAAACTACGAGTGGACCGAAATGTATGCCACCTTCGCCAAAGAAGCCGACGAAGAAGGTTTCCATGAGCTGGCAGAACAGTTCCGCGGCGTTGCCGCCGTCGAAAAGGCCCATGAGGAGCGTTACCGCAAGCTGCTCCACAATGTGGAGACAAAGCAGGTCTTCGAAAAGAGCGGCGTAACCCTATGGGAGTGTCGGAATTGTGGCCATTTGGCAATGGGCGTCAAGGCTCCCGAAGTGTGCCCCGTCTGCTTCTATCCCCAAGCCCATTTTGAAGTTCGTGCTGAAAATTATTAAGGAGGATGATACACATGAAATCCAAGTTCTACATCTGCCGTATATGCGGCAACCTGATCGGCATGGTCCATGACACCGGGGTCCCTGTTGTCTGCTGTGGCAAAAAAATGGAAGCCCTCGTTCCCAACACCGTGGAAGCCAGCGGCGAGAAGCATCTGCCTGTGGTCACCGTGGAAGACGGCGCGATCGCTGTTAAAGTGGGCAGCGAAAACCATCCCATGGTCCCGGAGCACTTCATCGAGTGGGTCTATCTTGAGACTCAAAACGGCGGCCAGCGCAAGGCACTCAAGCCCGGTGACGAGCCTGCTGTCTCCTTCTGCCTGGGCGATGACAAGGCTGTTGCCGTGTACGCATACTGCAACCTCCACGGTTTGTGGATGACAAAGATCTGATCCTATGGTTTGTGTCGCCTGCCGGTTCATTCCGGCAGGCATTACTCTATGAAAAAGCCTTCCGACGGGGAGGTTTTTTTTGATGAGAAGGAATGATATATAATACTAATCTCAATCTAAAATACATCAATAATCCATTGTCGAGCAGTGATTGAACGAACGGTATCGTTGGTCAATCTGCAAATCGTCTCACATAAGCGATCCACGACATGCTCAAGCGTTTTAAATATCTCATTTCTGAATCCCATGGAGCGGAGCTGCTTCCAGATCTGTTCTATGGGATTCATCTCCGGCGTGTAAGGCGGGATGTGCAATATGCGGATATTGTCTGGGATTTCGAGCCCTTTCGACTTGTGCCAGGCCGCACTGTCACAAACCAATACTATCTGATCTTCTGGGTATGTCTTTGACAACTCTCTCAGGAATACGTTCATGCATATCGTGTCGCAACGGGGCATTACAAGGAAAAAGTGCTCTCCCGTTACCGGCTCTACCGCTCCATAGGCATACCGATACTCGCGAATATGGTGGCACGGTACCGAAGGCCGCGTCTTTTTACTGCACCAGCACCGCTTTGGCTTGTTGATCCGTCCAAATCCTGCCTCATCCTGAAACATCAGCCGCACTCTGCCGACCGACTTTGGGGGCATGTTTTTTCGGGTTTCCAGCACATTGGTTTTAATTTTTTTGAGGCTTCGCACGCCTCTTCACTTGCCGCCTTGGGATGCCTTGGTCTCGGCATCACCTTCCGCCACCCGTGTCGCTTCAACAGCATGTAGATGTATCCCCGCCCTGTGTCCTTCCCGCGCTCCTCGTCAAAGGCCGCTTTGATATCCTTCGCTGTGACCGCCTGTCCCGCTTCCGCCGCTTTCTCGAATCTTGACAGGATCTCCAGTTCTTTCTCTATCGGTAGCGCATACCGATGGGACGTCGCTTTGTTCCGCTTGAATTCTTCCAGCCCCTGTTCCCGATACCGACGGCACAACTGGCTGATGCTGTTGATTCGCATCCCCGTTCGGTCGGCTATCTCCCGTACTTTATATCCTTCATATCGCATCATCAGTACCTTCAACCGGCGACTGATATTCTTATCCTTTGTCTCTTTTTCCGCTCGCCTGATCGCTTCGTATTCCGCTTCATTGATCTCGAATCGGCTCATCTCTCATCACCCATTCTATTATACCACTTCATCCCTGTTTTGTATAGAGCGTAGATTGAGAATAGTAT
>JAAZKF010000372.1 GCA_012799975.1 Burkholderiales bacterium | reverse complement strand
TGGGGATCTGGCGCTGGCTGACCGGCATCCGCCTGGGCCTGACCACCCTGTCGACCTTCAACCCCCAACAGATCCGGATCACCGTCGACGGTCAACCCATCGTATCCCAGTTGATGCAGGTCACCGTAGCCAACGCTCGATTCTTCGGAGCGGGAATCCAGATGGCCCCACATGCCCGGCTGCAGGACGGGTTATTGGACGTGTGCCTGATCCCTTTGATGAGCAAAATGCAACTGCTGGCCTCACTCCCGCTCTTCTTCAGCGGAAGGCACCTCGACCGCATCCCGGATGTGGTCTATCACCAGGGGCGGGAGATCGAGATCTCGGCTCGACGAGAAGCGCCGGTGCGGGTCGACGGGGTCATCGGTGGACGATTGCCCATCCGCATCCGGGTGCTGCCCCGGGCCCTGGGGATTAGACTGCCACGCCGAGCCGAATCCTCACAGGACCTGTGCACCATCTGAGATTCCGACTCATTCGGCCTGGTCCGGGCCGCCCTCCGCCGCAGGGAGGCAGACCAGGAAGGTCGAGCCGGCGCCCGGGGTACTCTGGACGGTCAGGGTTCCCCCATGGGCCTCGACGACGCGCCGGGCGATGAAAAGGCCGACGCCGAGACCAGAATGGACCCTCGTATTCCCCTTCTCCATCTGGTGGAACATCTCGAAGATACGCTCCATCTGATGGGGAGGGATGCCGCTCCCGAAGTCCTGGATGGCGATCCGGACCCGCCCCTGCTCCCGCTCAGCCCGGACCACCACCTCCCCTCCCGGCGGAGAGAACTTCAAAGCGTTGGAGAGAAGAGGGTCCACCACATAGGCCAGGTGTTCGGGATCACACCAGGTCCACAGGGGGCCAGCCACCTCCAGACGGATGGGGTGGTCGCTTCTCTCCCCCGCCTTCCGGACGCGGTCTTTCAGAATCCCCAGCAGGTCGACCCGGCGGGGGTGCACTTCCAGGGCGGCGTTACGCAGACGGGCCGCCTCCAGAAGGTCTCCGATCAGCCGGTTCAGAAAATCCACCTGTTGGTCGATCCGGCGCAGATGAGCACGCACGGGTTCTTCTGCGAAGACGGCCCGGGGATGAAGCAGGGTGGCCAGATAGCCTTTGATAGCCGTCAAAGGAGTCCGCAACTCGTGCGAGAGGTTGGCCGAGACTTCCCGCCGGAGGTCCTCGATCTCACGGATTCTGGATACGTCCCGGAAGACCACGATGACTGCGGGAGACTCCTGGGTTCCAGCCAGGGGCGCGGGAATCGTGGGGTTGAAGAGCAGGACCTTGCGGGTCCCACCCCGGACCATGACCTCGCTCTCGAAAGGTGCCGGATGCACCCCGGGGCGGAGCAGTTCCCGTAAAGGATGCCGGGCTTCGGCCAGCCGGAAGACCTCCTCACAGGGCCGACCGATCACTTCGCATCGGTCCCAGCCGGTAATCCTCTCGGCGGATCGGTTGAAGGTCGCCAGCCGCCCCTGGCCGTCCAGGGTCAGCACTCCCTCCCCCATCTCCTCCAGGACCGCCTGATTGAAGTGTTTCTCGGCCATGGAGAGGGCATAGAGCTGGCTATTCTCCAGGGCCAGACCCACCTCTCGGGCCAATGTGGCGATGAGATCGACCAGAGTGGGTTCCAGGATTTCCTCGGGGCCGGCCAGGACCTCCAGACACCCCAACAAGGAACCGCGCACCTTCAAGGGCACCAGGCAGTAGCCCGAGTAGGCCCGCCCGGAGAATCGAGGCCCGACCAGCGGATGCCGAGCGGCCTCGGAAACCATCAACAGGGCCGGGTTCTCCAGCTCTACCGCCCATTCGGACAGGGCCGGAGACTCCAAAGAGGAACGGCCCTCCAGGGGCAATCCCTGGGTCTCTGCCAGTTGGAGTTCACCACACTCGTTCAGCCAGAGGACCAGTATGGAGCCTGGCAGGAGGCGCTGAAGATGGTCCATGAATAGACTGACCAAGGAACCGGCGT
>JAAZKF010000371.1 GCA_012799975.1 Burkholderiales bacterium | reverse complement strand
TCCTGGATCGCACCGTGGACCAGGTAGTTCAGGCCGGCGAACGCCACCTGGTCTCCGGGGTGGGAACCCTGGCCAGATCGGTCCAGGAGGAGATGCGCAAGAACGATCCGCGTCGCCAGGAAGCCGACATCTCCCGGCTGGCCAAGGCCAGGTCGGGTCGAATCACGGTAGCGGATGTGATGGCGGGGCTGGACCTGCCTCAGGACCGGGCCGAGCGGACCTTGGATGGTCTGGCTTCGCGAGGCGTTTGCCGGGTCACCACCGAAGAAGAGGGAGGCAAGGTCTACCTCTTTGAAGCCTTCATGGCCCGAAGGGAGGTAGCCTGCTGCGAATACTGCGGGGGTTCCTTCGAAGACATGGAACCCGACCACCCCTGCTCCAACTGCGGAGCCGTCCTGACCCGCAAAAACATCCTGGCCTGAGAGGTCCCCCTCCCAGGTGATCGAGATCATCGCAACTTCGTGCAGACAAGCGCTTGATCCGTATCGAAAGGCGGCATAGATGGATACTCGACTTCCCCGCGCCTGGAGTGTCTCTGAGCGCGACTACCCCGAGAACTCCGAGGACCAGCTCCGATTCCTGGTGGGCTATGCCATCCTGGCCCCTTCCCCCCAGAACTCCCAGCCCTGGATCTTCCGATTGAAGGACGAAACCGTCGACATCGTCCCCGATCCCTTCCGAATCTTGGAAGCCCGCGACCCGGCCGGCCGCGAGCGCGCCATCTCCTGCGGATCGGCCCTTTTCAACCTGAGACTGGCTTGTCGCCACTTTGGCCGCGAGGCCAGCTTCCAGATCCACCCCCCCGGACGCGGACTCTGAAGTCCTGGCCCGATTGCACCGGGAGGGCCCCTGCGAACCGGCTCCGGAACGCCAACTCTTCGAGGCCATCCTGCAGCGGCGAAGCTGGAGACAACCCTTTGCCGAGAAGCCGGTCCCCGCAGACCTGCTCAAGACACTGGAAGAAGAGGCCCGTCTGGAGGGAGCCCGGTTGACCCCCGTCACCAGCCCCAGCCTGCAGAACGCCCTGGCCGGCCTGGTGGCCGAAGCGGACTGGCTACTCGGCTCCAACGAAGCGGTCCGTCGCGAATCCGCGGGCTGGGTTCGGGCCACCGACCACGCCGAGGATGGCGTCCCCGGTCGGGCGATGGGGATGAGCCCCATGGAGGCCATGCTGGCCCCGGTCACCCACCGGGTCTTCAACTATGGCGACACCCGCGCCAGCCGGGACCGCTCGCTGGCCTGCACGGCCCCCCTGGTCTTCGCCTTGTCCACCGAGGGCGATGAACCCGAGAACTGGGTGGCCTGCGGCCAGGCGGCCCAACGGGTCCTGCTGGGCGCAGTGGCCCAGGGGCTTCAAGGCTCGTTCCTGAACCCGCCGGTCCAACTCCCCGAACTGCGCAATCGCCTGAAGACCTTGCTGGACATCGAAATCTGGCCCCAGGTCCTGGTCCGGATCGGTTACCCGACCGGGTCTGCCCGCCCCACTCCCCGGCGCCCACTCGCCGACGTCCTCCAATCCTAGCAGCCTGGAGAAGAGGTCCCGTCCTGACGGCGGAAGAACCCTGCCACCATGCCGTGGCCTTCTGCCATCGTCGGGTTGGGAACATTCCTCCTGCTGGGGGTCCTGCCTCTGGCTTTCAGCACCGGCCTGGCGGATGCCGTGCCGGCTCCCAAGCACGCGGTCTTCCTGTCGGGCTGCGCCCTGACCCTGACCGGGTGGGCCTTGGGCGCCGCGGCCGGGGCCTGGGCCTGGTGGCCCGGAAGCCCGATTGCCCGAGCCGCCTTCCTCTTCTACGCCTGGTGGGCGGGCACGGGCCTGCTGGCCGGACTCCCACCGCAGGCGATGCCGGGCAGCCTGGACGCCGCTCTGCTGGCCGGACTGGTCCTGGCCTGGGCCAGTGTCCTGGAAGGAACCCTGGCCCGGCGCTGGACCGGCTGGATCTGCGCCAGCGCCATGCTGGTGGGATTCTACTCGCATCTGCAGCGACTGACTCCCCTGGGCCTGCGCGTCCTGGGCGTGCCGATCGCCGACCCGGTGGCCTGGAACCACCCGCACCTCTCCCAGGAGCGCACCATCGCCACCCTCGGCAACCCCGACTACCTGGCAGCGTGGCTGGTGGTGGTCTTGCCCCTGGCCCTGTCGTGGCTTCTGATGATCCGGCGTCCGGTAGCGCGATGGGCCGCCCTGACGGCCTGGATCCTGGTAGCCGTCGCGATGATCCTGACCTTGACCCGAGCCGCCTGGGTGGGCGCCGCAGCGGGTGGCGCTGTCTGGGTGGCCTGGGCGCTGGGGGCCCTGCCGCGCCCCGAACGGACCCGGGTCCTGAAGTTCCTGATCGGCGCCGGAGCCCTGCTGATCCTGCTGCTGGGCGCGGTGGTCGCCCTGCAGGCGGAAAAGAGCGGCCCCTTCACGGTGGTCGCCCGCCTGCAGAGCTTCCGGGACTTCCAGGACCTCAGCTTCCGAACCCGGATCTTCTTCTGGAAGTCCGCCCTGATCACGCTTTCCGAGAATCCCCTGACGGGGACGGGGCCCGGCGGTTTTCCCACCGCCGCGCTTCAACACCGCGACCTGGAGCCTGTCGAAACCCGCTACCCCCCACGCACCCCGGAGAACCCTCACAACCAGTATCTGACCGTCGCCGCCGAGGCCGGGTTCCCCGGATTATTGTTGTTGGGAGGGGTCCTGGTCCTCTTCTTCCTCCGCGGGGGTGGCGGCGGCGGCCTGGAAGCCGCAGGGCTGCTGGGTGCCGGAGCGGCCCACTGGGCCGACCAGCTCTTCATCAGCTCGACCTTGACTTCCGAGGTCCTATGGGTCTACCTGGTGGCCTTGGCCGCTTCCCGAGAGGCACCGTCCCGCCCTTCCCGTCCGGCCGCTATACCCTTGCGCTTTGGAGTCGGCCTGGCGGGCCTGCTGCTGCTGGCTGGTCTGGTCTGGCTTTCGGGACTCATCATCTGGTACCAGCGCCAGGTGTGGCTGGGAGACCACGCCCGCTTCCAGGCCCGGACCCTGGTGGAGTCCCAACGGGCAATCGGCCAGCAGATCCTGCCCTTCTACCAGAGTGCCCTGGACCACTACCTGGCGGCTGACCAGAACGCTCCGCCCTGGGAGAAGGGCCACTCCAAACTTCGCGTCGGAAAACTGTATGAAGAGGTCTACCGCATTCTGAGCGACCAGCAGGCCGAACCCCTCCGGGCCCTGGCGCATCAAGCCTATCTGGCAGCGCTGGAGGAGGAACCGCGCTCACCCACGGCCTGGGTCTCCCTGGCACGCTTCCTGGCCCTGGACCCCGCCTCCCGGCACCAGGCACTGGTGATGGTGGACCAGGCCCTGGCGCTGGACCCCCGCAACCCCAATTACCTGGATCTGAAAGCGAGAATACTACTGGACCTGGGACGTCCCCGGGAGGCTCTGGCGAACTGGCAGACCGCCCTGGCCATCCGTCCCGACCTGCCTCGACTCCTGCTCGGGAAAGCCGAGAGCCTCCTTCTCCTGAAGCACGACCGGCAAGCGAAAAGAGCCCTGGACCGAGCCCTGGAACTGGACCCCTCGCTGACACCGGCTGCCGACCGGATCCGCGCGGAACGACAGGGGGCAAAGGAACTGCAGAGAGATCGGAGAAAAGGCGCAGAGGCGGCTGGAAAGGCCGACCTCCCCTGAGAGAGGGAAAAGACCGATGCCCAGAGAGGACTGGTTTGACGGCCAGACCCTGGCACTACACCGCGACGACTTCCTCGACGAGAACCCGGACTGGCAACAGTACCTGGCGGACGGTGTGGTCCTCGCCCACGAGATCCTCGAGCAGGAGGCAAAAATCACCGGTATGCTGCGGGAGTTGGAGCCCAAGCTCTCGGACGGGCTGCACGAAGAAATAACCCGTATCCTCTTGGAATATGAAGTCCTGGTCAACATGGCCCTGCTCCACGTTCCCTCCCTGGCCCAGGGGCAGGAGGCACCAGGCCCCGGCGCGCCCCGGTGAGTTCCTCCCCCTCCCCCTCGAACGGCTGCCGAGATTCCGGCGACTCCCCGGAGATCGACCTGGGTCTTCCGCGAGACTTCAACCTGACGGATCACCTTTTGAAGAAGGCTCTGGAAGCCGGGTGGGCTGACCGTGTGGTCTTCGTGTGCAAGGATCGGGTCGTCACCTTCGGCGAGCTGGACGACCTGGTGAATCGGGCAGGAAACCTCCTGGCCGGTCTGGGCCTGCAGATCGAGCAGAGGGTTGGCCTGTATATGGCCGACTCGCCGAACTTCGCCGCCCTTTTCCTGGGCGCCATCCGGATCGGGGCCGTCCCCGTACCCTTCCATGGGACGCTCCGCCCCTACGAGTTCCGCTACCTGCTTCGGGATTCCCGGGTCCGAATGATGATCGTCGATGCCGATCTGCTGGCGGAATTGGGAGGCATCCTGTCGGAGAGTCCCTGGCTGAAGCACGTCCTGGTTTATGGCCCCTGCCCGGAAAGCCGCCATCCCTCACTGGAAGACGGGTTGATGGACGCCTCCCCCGAGTTGCAGACGGCGCCCACCACTCTGGACGATGTCGCCTTCTGGATCTACTCCTCGGGGGCCACCGGCTTTCCCAAGGCGGCCGTCCACCTGCACCACGACCCGCTCTACTGCTGTGAAGCCTTTGCCCGCTCGATTCTGCAGTTGACCGAGCAGGACGTAATCCTTTCCCTGCCCCGGATGTTCATGGGCTACGGCCTCGGCAACAGCCTCTTCTTCCCTCTGTGGTCGGGGGCCCGCAGCATCCTCCTGCCCCGGATCCCGGAAGCCCCGCTAATCCTCGAGGCCTGCCGCGCACATCGGCCCACACTGCTCTTCGCTACCCCTCCCATCTACCGGGACCTCCTTCAGGCCGTCGAGGGAGGAGCAGCGGCCGACCTATCCTCCCTGCGCTTGTGCCTCTCGGCTGGGGAGCCCCTGCCTCCGGGGCTCCTGACCAGCTTCCAGGAGAGGTTCGGTCTGCAGATCCTGGACGGCCTGAGTTCGTCGGAGTCCCTGCACGTCTTCGTCAGCAATCGGCCCGGCCAGGTCCGGCCCGGCTCCTTCGGTCAACCGGTTCCGGGCTACAGCATCCGCCTGGAGGACGATCAGGGGCTGGAGGTGCCCCCAGGTGAACTGGGCAACCTGCTGGTCCGCGGAGACTCCACCTCGCCCTGCTTCTGGAACCAGCATCGCAAGACGGCCCGCACCATGCTGGGTTCATGGCTGGTCACCGGCGACAAGTGCACCCGGGACGGCGAGGGCTTCCTCTTCTATACCGGACGTTCGGACGACATGATCCGGGTAGCCGGGATGCTGGTCTCACCCGTGGAGATCGAGCAGAACCTGCTGGCCCTGCCCGAAATCCTGGAGGCCGCCGTGATCGGAAGCGCAGATGAGCAGGGCCTGACCCGCCTGCGGGCCTTCGTGGTGATCCCCTCCCACCTGGAGCCCTCCCGGGACCTCTCCGAGGCCCTCCGAGCCCGGGTCAACGCCGAGCAACCCATCTGCCGTCAGATCCGCTGGCTGGAATTCGTTCCCGAACTGCCCCGGACGGTTACCGGCCGGCTGCAGCGCTACAAGCTGCGCGACAGCGGCTGAGCCCACCCTCGGGGTCCGGACCCCAGGCTCCTAGGAAGGCGGCTTCCACTCCGGCAAACCCAGCCCGGGGGCGAACTTCTTGTAGAGGTCGCGAAGCTTGCGCAGATAGTAGGCCGGGTTCTCATCGGGATTCTCCGGATCGTGGTCGGTCAATCGTCGGCAGTTGTCATAGGCGGTGACGCTGGCCTTGTCCCCGGTGATGTAGTAGGACACGGTGTCGCCGGCGCGCAGGTCGCGCCCCGAAGCCAGGGCCAACTCGTAGGCGGCTGAGCGGTTGCGCGAGCCCGCCTCGATCTTCCGGGCATAGTTCTCGGGCGATTCCGAAAGGGTCTCGGTTCGGGCCAGGTTCTTTACCGGAACCCTGCGGTCCCGGAGATCCCTGGCCACCCGGTCGAAGAGGGCAGGGATCTCGGCCGAGCGGTCCTGCAAGGCCAAGGTCAGCATCTCCTCCAGGGTCTGACGCAGGAAGGGTTCGAGACTTCGCGAGCGCAGTCCCGATCCGCGCAGGGTCACCTGTCCCTCCAGGTCCAGCAGGGCATAATTCTTCATCCGATGGACGTACATCGCGCGATAGCGCCCGTCCAGATCCACCTGAATCCCCTCGGGAAGCTCAGAGTTCAGGGCCTCCACGAGCTCCTCCCCGCTGCGGGCTCCCTCCCCCTCCGGCGCGACGAAGTAGATCCCGTCGGTATCGACCTCCAGGATGCGCGCGCCGTGCTCCTTGAGCCAATCGATCATGTGCGTCAACAGCTCGCGCCCCCGGGCGGTCACCTCGGCAGCGGCCTCAAAGTCGGCGAAATTGCCCTGGGCGAAGCCCAGATAGCCGTAGAAGGAGTTGATGAGAATCTTGAACGTATTCTGCAGAGCCCCGTAGAATCGCCTCTCTTCGGGAACCTGTGTCTGGCGCTCCAGGCTGCGGGCCTGCAGGCGAAACTCGCGAAGCTGCTCCAGCATGCCCAGGAAGATCCCCAGTGTATCTCCCTGTGGACGCACCTTCCAGGTCAGCATCAGGGACGGGTACAGGGACTGCACGTCGCAGTGCAGCACCTCGTGGGCCAGCCCCTCATGTTCCTGGGCGGTCAGTCCCCCGGCAAAAGGCTTGACCACCGGACGCGGCGGGAGAGCCCGCCCCTGACGCAGGTACTCGCGCAGGAAGAGGCTGTTGATCCGCGTCGCGTTCCCGCGTAAGACCACGTTCTGGTAGGAATAGGGGAAAATCTGGGACTGCAGGAAATAGGGATAGGCCAGCACGTCGGCGACCCGGCGCAGCTCGGCCACCTCGTCCAGAAGACGCTGCTCGGCCGCCGACCGATCCTGCCGGAAGAGCCGTGAGCGTTCCCAGTCGCTCAGGGGCTCGTCCTTCCCCCCGACCCCGAGGAGTCGGGCCACCTCCGCCAGTTCGGTGGACTCCAGTTCCCGGTTGGAGACGTCGTGCATCTGGGCCAGAATCCAGATGTCCAGCAGCTCCCGACCCGACAGATCCCAACGCGGATAGTCCAGCGTCCGCTCGGCGATCTGCATCCGGGACTGGCGCGAACGGGGGATGGCCCTCCCCCGACCCAGCGTCAGCCGCAGCTTGTGGTGCCGGGCCCGGCTGGCCAGGAAGGGCAGGACGACTTTGAAAAGGTTATGGCCCTCCAGGACATCCGGGTCGAAGGCTTCAATCCTCTGCAGAAGAGCCTCCAGCATCCCCTTCTCGCCCAGCTCACCGGCCGAGAGGAGCTCCAGATTCCCGGCTGAATCGGCCAGGGCCAGGGCCAGGATCGGGTCCCGATCGAGCTGGCTGTATTCCAATCCTTCCGGAACCTCGGTCGCGAGGTGGATCTGCATCCGGCGGAGCTCACCGAAAGCCATGCCTCCGAAGAATGTCCGCCCCGTGCCGAGCAGGTACTGATGAACCGCATCTGCGAGGAAGATCTGCGGTGAGTCGGGGTGAGCAGGGCTGAGGCCTCCGCTGGAGGCGATGTGCCGGCTGAGGGCACGCAGGTCCGACATGCTGGGGACCCGGACCAGATGACGGTATTCCCCCTCCCCCTCCAAGGGGATGACCTCGACTTCCCCGGGATAGCCCCCCAAAAGGACCGGATCGGCAAGCCACAGGAAGGGTTGGAAGGGCTCTTCGCGGACCGAGGTCCTTTCGCCCTCCCTCCACCAGGTGGTCAGCCCCCCCTTCTTCCGCTCATCTGCGGCTACCAGGCCCGGGGCCCGGTCACCACCAAAGAGAGCGGGATTTTCGGCGAAAGAGAGTCCATCCAACGAGAGGGGTTTGTGCATGACCCGGCGTCCTTGCCCACGAAGGCCTCGGTTCCCTGCCAGACCTGAAGGCCAGGGCATCTCGGCAGCACGGGCAGCACCTCCAGCGCCTTGCAGGATTCCCAGATCCCACCCGCGTAAAGCCCTCGGTTCCTGCTCAGATCCGCGGGCTTCAGGAAGGAAGGTTCGGCAATATGTATTCCCTGTCCATGGTGGTCCCTGCCTTCAACGAGGAGGAACTCCTGGAGGAGTTCATCCACAAATCGGTCCGGGACATGTCCGCGGTCAGCGACGACTTCGAGATCATCCTGGTCGACGACGGCTCGACGGACCGCACCCTGGAGATCGCCCACGAACTGGCCAGGGATATCCCGCAGCTCAAGGTCGTCGAGCTGGGCCGCAACCTGGGCAACGGCGCCAACGTGATGGTGGGCTTCCGACACTCCACCAAGGAGATCGTCTTCAACAACACGGTCGACGCCTTCTTCAATACCGAGGACCTGCCCCGCATCCTACCGTATCTGGACCGCTTCGACTCGGTAAGCGGTTACCGCTCGGACCTCTCGGCCAACAGCCTTTATGGCAAGATCCTCACCTTGGGGAACCTGACCCTGATCCGGCTCCTATTCCCTCTCAAACTGAAGGCCTACCAGACGGTACAATTCCACCGTCGCAGTCTCTTCGACGACATCGAGATCGAGGCGCGCAGCTCTTTCGTCTCGCCAGAACTGCTGATCAAGGCCCATGCCACCGGCCGCACCATCGGTGAGGTCCAGGTGGTCTTCCATCCCCGCACCAAGGGCAAGGCCAAGGGCGGCGGCCTGAAGCACGTGGTGCGCACCTTCCGGGACATCTTGCGCCTGTGGTGGAAGTGGGTCGTGCTGCGCCGTCCGATGACGACGATCCGCCAGCCGGGCGACCGGCCCGAGGGGAAAGTCACCCAGAATCCCGACTAGGAGGTCCCGATGTACCGAGGCAAGCTGGTCACCCTGCGCCCCTTCACCGAGGCAGAGTCCGCGCGTTACCTGGAATGGCTCAACACAGCCGAGTCCTCTTCCCAACTGGGCCGGGCCCTGCCGGTTACACCCCTGGAGCACCAGGCCTGGTACGAAGGTCTGGTCGATCGCCACGACGCGGTGGTCTTCTCGGTCTACCCCGAAGAGGACTCGCGCTATATAGGAAACGTCTGGCTCTGGAAGGTGCACCCCATCCATCGCAGTGCCGAGCTGCGCATCTTCCTGGGCGACCCCGAGGCCCGCGGACGCGGCTACGGAACCGATGCCTGCCGGGTGCTGCTGGACTTCGCCTTCCGGCGGCTGAACCTACACAAGGTCTACGTCTATGTGCTGGCCTCCAACCCCCGCGCCCGGCGGACCTTCGAGAAGTCCGGGTTCCGCGAGGAGGGCCTGCTGCGCGATGAATTCTACGTCGATGGTTCCTATCGCGACGTCATCCGGATGTCGGCGCTGGCCACCGACCCCTGGCCTCCTCCCGCTCTGGCCACCCCCGAAGTCAGCCAGTAACCTGCCACCACCGGCACCTGAGGCCCGGCTTCGCCCCATATTCCCGCCAAAAATCATACTGATTCATCTGGTCGTAGGGAGCCGCCCAGGGCCCAAGCAGGACCCCGCCCGCAGACCCCGGAATTTCTCCGGATGAGACAGAATCGTGCTTTTTCATTCCTGGCCCTGCTGGGCTTCGTGCTGGCCTGCCTCTCGACCGCCGCCCACGCCCAAGGTCCCCGAGACCTGGTGGTGGAGTTCTATAAGCCCTACTCGGCGGATGGCATGGTGAACATAAGCGAGCACATCTACCAGAACGCAAACCGCTTCGAGGCCGATCTGGGCGGGATGTTGGTGGAGATCGCGGGCAACCGGCCGCATGAGGACAAAGCCTGGTTGGAATTCGACCCCTTCATCAATGCGCAGATGAACGCCGTCAGCATGACGATCGGTCAGGCCACCATCCAGGGCGACCTGGCCTGGGTGCCGGTGGCCATCTCCTATCGGATTCCGGGCCAAGAGGTCCCGGCGGTCAAGGTCTATCTGCGCCGGACAGGCAACCAGTGGCGGATCGCCAATTTCGTCTACCCCGCCCGGGAAGAATACCCGGCCTGGGAACTCAAAAGCTGGCTGCGGACAGCCTTGGAGCGCTGAGCGCCCCTCAAGAGGTTGCCGGCTCCAACAGCACCAGGCGCAGGCTGTCCAGCCGCGGAGCCGCCTGGTTCAAGGCCTTCAGGACCGCACCGACGCGGGCCCGATGGGCTTGGACCTCCCCGACCGGGACGGCCGGATTGACCCGATGCAGCTCTTCCAGGCGGGCCTGCTCCTGCCCCAGGGCCCGCCGGGCCTTCTCCAGGGCTGCCTGCCGCCATGCTCCCAAGCGCTCGACGGCCAGCGCGCCGGCCTTCTCGACCAGGGTCTCCAAGCGGGGGCCCAGACGGGCGGAAAGGGCCCCCACCGTCGGGGCCTGCAGCCTCTCCAGGGCGTGGGCGCCCGGGAGGGCACCGGACCAGGCCCGCCCCGCCAGATCGACGCTGACCAACAGGGGAGTGGGGGGAAGATAGCGTTGAAGTTCCAGGCGCGGCGGGCCGATGGCCTCCATGAGGAAGAGCCCCTGTAGCACCAGCCCTGCGGCCGGGGCACCCCGCCAGCGCACGGCCGAGGCGCTGCCCTCGGCCCCGTCCAGAAGCATCGACAACACGCCGTCCACCAGGGGGTGGTCCGGCGTCAGGTATTCCAGGTCCTCCCGGTCCAGGGCATGGTTCCGGTTGAAGGTGGCCAGCATCCCGTCCTCCCGCAGGCCGGGCAGGGAATCGACGAACATCATCTGTCCGGGGCGGATCCGATACAGACCCGGGGTGGCGGTCTCCTCGTCCTGGACTCCGAAGCGCTCCAGGGCCATCCCCAGGTACTCCTCCAAGCGGGAGTCCGCCTCGGTGGCCTCGATTTCCTCGCGCAGGGCACGCCCTTCGGTTTCGCGGAAGGAATTGAGGTCCACCAGCAGGTCCACGTTCTGGCTGGCCAGGACGCGATATTCCTGCACCAGTTGACGGGTGCGCTCGAGGAAGTCGGGGAAGTCCGATCCCATCAGGTTCTGGCGCGGATCGACGGCGTGCAGGATCTCGTCAGAGCCGTCCACGGGGCCGACGAAGGAACCCACAGCCTCGTGGTGCCAGCGGAAGAGCCTCTCCTCGGGCAGGCCTTCGCGAAAAAGAGCGTGGATCTCGACCGGTTTTTCCTGCCCGATCCGATCCAAACGACCGATCCGCTGCTCGATGAGATCCGGGTGCAGGGGGATGTCCCACATGACCAGGTGGTTGGCGAACTGGAAGTTGCGCCCCTCGCTGCCGATCTCGCTGGCCAGCAGGATCTGGGCCCCCTCCGGATCGGCGAACCAGGCGGCCTGGCGATCCCTCTCCACCAGGGGAAGGCCCTCATGGAAGACGGCGGCTCGGGAGCCCCGACGCAGCCTCAGGTCCTCCTGAAGTTCCAGCACCGTGATCCCCCGCCGGGCGATCAGCAGGACCTTCTCTTCGGGATGCCCATCCAGGAAGGAGCAGAGCCAGCTCAGGCGGGGATCCTCCCCGCCGGGGCCGGTCCGGGGCAGGGGCACCGGGTGCAGGTGCCGCCCCGGGAAGAGGCCCACCAGGCGCTCGCGGCGGTTGCGGAAGAGGACCCGACCCGGCCCGTGACGGTCGATGAGGGCCTCCAGGAGGGTCTGGATACCAGGTTCCCTTCCGCTGCGGAAATCCTCCAGGGCCTCCAGGAAGGAACGGTCCCCGGGGTAGAGTTGTTCCAGGGCCTTCAGGACCGATTCCCGCTGCTCGGGGTCGGTGGTCTCCTGCAGGGTCTGGAGGTCGCGCGCGGCCTGGGCCGCGGCCTTCCAGTGAGGACGCTCGCGGAGATAGGAGTCCAGGTCCGGGAAACGGCTGGGGTCTACCAGGTGCAGCAGGCCGAACTCGTTCTCCAGGCCGCCCCGGGCGGGGGTTCCGGTCAGGAGCAACAGGCCCCGAGAGCGCGCGGCCAGCTTCTCGATGGCGGCGTAGGAAGGCTGCCCCAGGCGCAGATGATGGGCCTCGTCCACGATCAGCAGGTCCCAGCGGTGGCGGCAGGCCTCATCCAGCAGACCCGCCTGCAGCACGCCCAGCGGAACCATGACCCGGCGGGCCGAACTGAAGACCCGCTCCTCGCCCAGGGCGCTCATCCCCACCACGTTGAAGAGCTCATGGAAGCGCCGGACCATCTCGGCCAACCACTGGTGGACCAGGCTTTCGGGCACCACGATCAGCACCCTCCCGGCCCGGCCCAGGGCCCGCAGGGCGCTGAAGATCAGCCCGGCCTCGATGGTCTTGCCCAGCCCCACCTCGTCGGCCAGGAGGACCCTCGGCCCCTCCATCCGCGAGACCCGATGGGCCAGATCCAACTGGTGGTCCAGAAGGCGCACGCGGGCGCTGCCCAACCCGCGCGTCCGGGTAGCCAGCATGGCCGAGCGGATCTCCCATCCTTCCCGGCGCAGGTCCAGGTCTCCGGGGAAACCCAGATGGCCCGCCCGCAAGCGGTCCAAAGCATCCGCCAGGGGGATCTTATCCTCCAGGTCGCTCTCCGGGAGTACCTCCCCACCCCCCAGATAGGTCACCAAACCATCCTGGATCTCGACCGATTCGATACGAAAGCGCCGGCCGTCTCGCGCCACGGCCTCCTGCCCCGCCCGCAGCAGAACCCGGCGAAGCGGGGCGGATTGCAGGCGATAGCGGCGGACCTGGGCGGTGGCAGGGAAGCGGACCAACACGGTGCGGGAGTCCGGCACCTCCTCGACCAGGCCCAGACCCAGATCCGGCTCGGCCTCGTTCAGGACCCTTTGACCAGTAATAAAGCGAATCTCCATGCGGGCTGCGGGTTCGCCTTGAAGGGCGGCAGGCCTCCTGGGCAGAGAGCCCGGCCTGCGGATGCGAAGGCCGGAGCTGTCCGACTTCGACGAGTTCTTGGAGCGCTAGGAGTCCGGTCGGAAACCTCGACCGAGCCTGCCGGTTTTTTGTCCCCGTCAGGGGCAAAAACATCCTGCCTACCCCAGGTTATTCAGGGAACGCGCTTTCCAACCGGTGACCAGGTCTGGTCGGGAGCGGTAACAAGATATGGCAGGTCACCTCCTATAATGGGACCACATCCTGATGATGAGGTCCACCATGAGAATTGTCACCCTGCTGCTGATGGCCCTGACCTTACTGACGATTTCCGGCTGTTCCGGCGGGCCGACCCGATGGGAATACCGCGTCCTGCAAATTCCGGCAAAAAGCTCGATGCCAGACCTGCCGGAAGTGGTCGAAAACCTGATATCGAAGCAATTCGACATCCCGGAATACCTCCTCAACAACCTGGGGATGGAAGGATGGGAGTTGGTGGGCACCATTCCCGAGGTGGAGACTTCCCACCTGAATCTGGGGAGTTCGGAAGATATGACAAGACTGCAGCCGAAAGTCCGCTCCTGTAGGGTCACGCTGATCTTCAAGAGACCGTGGACCGGCAAATCCGCTCCCCCTGCTGCGACCTCGCCCGCACCGATGCCGGCGGAATAGGTGCCCGCTGCCCTCTGGACGCCCCGACCCTGCCCGCAATCGCTCCCACGCCCCGGCTCCGGGCAGGACCAACCCCCGGCTCTGCAATGGCCGCCCGAACCGCCCCCGAAAAGACACCCCCGGCCGCACCTGCTGGCAGGCACGACCGGGGGCGCAGGGGGCCAGCCCCAGAGGCCTGACTAGCGGGCCGGGTCTACGTAGCGCACACCTTCGAGCAGGGCGATCTCTTCGAGCTTCTCCAGGGGCAGGCTGACCACCAGCATACGGCCCGAACTCGCCTCGCCCTGGAATTGGACGCCCAGGGCCTCGAGCTTCTGGCGCAGGTTGGCGTCCAGCCCGACCTTCAGCCAGATCCAGGCCTGGACCCGCCCCTTATCGACCTGGATCCCCTCGTGGAGGAAGGTGCTGGTCCAGCCGCGATTTGAAGCCTCGGTGCGGGCGGCCAGCAGTTTCGGATGCACCCTGGTCGTGGCCTGCTGCTGCGGGGCCTCCTGTGCGAACCGAACCTGGCGATCAGCAGACCAGCCTTCGACGGCCTGGACGGCGGGAACCGAAGGCATGGCTCGGGAGAATCCGCCCGGAGCAGGCCCGGACACGGACATGGTGGGGCCCTTGGGGAGCCCCGACTCTCCGAAGACCCCTTCGTGGCTTACGCCTTCGGGCATCTCGACCGGCACCGCCACCGTGCGCGGCCTCCCGCCCTCGGTGACCACCATCTCCTCGACGGCCACGAAAGAGGTGAACTGGGTCATGATCCGGTACTCCAGACCCAGGCGGGTGATCTCCTCCTTGAGGTTGCCCCGGGGTTTACCCCGCTGCATCCCCAGCCAATCCTGGTTCATCAGGTCGGCCACCTTGGCCCGGGCCCAGAGCTGGCCCAGCACCTCGTGGTCCTCCTGGTCACGGGGCAGGCGGACCTGGAGCGAGCGTTCCCAGGGCTTGCCGCCCAGGTAGCCTCGCAGCACCACCGTGCCCTCAGCGGAGCGCGAGAAGCGACCGGTGAGAACCACCGGCTTGGAGCTGAAGAGGTCCGGAATCCGGCGAGGCAGGACCTCCTCTACCGGCAGGTTGCTCCAGTCCACCGAGACATCCAGCAAGACGGGGTTGCGCACCCGTTCGAAGAAGCGTCGGGCGGCGCCTTCGCCGCGCTCGTTCAGGGTCACGTACTCCACCTCGCCGCGCCCGGCAGCCGCCATCCCGTCCAACAGGAAGCGGTTTACCGACTGCCCGATCCCGAAGGGGAAGACCCGGGCTCCCGAGTGTTTCTGGATGGCGGAGATGATGGCCATGTCGTTGCCGACGTAGCCATCGGTCATGAAGGTCACGATCCGGACCGAGTTGGAGGCCGACTTCGAGGGAGCCAGGGCCACCTCGATGGCCTTCATCATCTCGGTTCCACCCCCCGCGCGGGTCCCCGACAGGAAGGCCCGGGCCCGGGCGATATTCTCGGGCGTCGCGGGAACGGGCTTCTCGAAGAGCAGACGGGTATCACCCGAGAAGGTGATCACGTTGAAGGTGTCCTTGGGATTGACCCCCGCCAGGCACAACTCCATGGTCTCCTTGCACTTCTCCATCGGAGCCCCGGACATCGAGCCCGAGGTATCCACCACGAAGACCAGTTCCTTGGGCGAGATATCGGTCGCTTGGGGGCGCAACGGGGGCTCGAGGACCAGGACGAAGTGGCCCCGGCCATCCTTGGAGTGAGCCAGGAAGGAGTCCTGTACGCCCTTGCCGGCCACCGAATAGCGCACGATGAAGTCGCGGTTGGGAATCGTGGCCTTGCCCGCCAGGCGGAGTTTCGCCGTCGAACCTTGCCTCTCGATCTGCACCTCGTGCAGTTCCGAGCGCAGGTCCAGGATGGTGCTGCCGGCATCCAGGGTCAGCTCCAGCGAGATGTCGTGTCCGGCCCGCGTGCCTTTGGTGGCAACCGGCGGGGTGATGCGCGAGCCATCCGGAACCTGCTCGGTATCAGGCGCCCAGCCCGTGCCCTTCCGGCCCTGCGGATCACCGGGAATGTAGCGGGGTCCCACCACCATCGGGAAGACGAATGAGTAGAAGCCATCCTTCCAGGGCAGGACCTCGGAATAGCGGATGGTGATGTCCACGACGGCCCCGGGTTCGATGTTGGCCACCGACTGGGTGAAAATGTTGGGGCGCTCCTGGTCCAGAAGCGAGGCCACGTGCCCCTGCTCGCGGGCTTGCTCGTAGATGCGCCGGGCCTCGTCGCGGGGCTTGATCAGGCCACGGATGGTCCGCTTCCCCACCTTCATCTCCATGTCGTAGACCGCCGCATCCTGGGGCAGCGGGAAGGTGTAGAGGGCCTCGATCTTGTCCTTGCCCGGGTTGTGGAAGTTCTGGGTCACCGTGACCGAGGCCACCATCCCCGAGACATGGGCCTGGACGGAGGTGTGCTTCAGGGGGCACTCCCCGGTCGGCTTTCCACCAGGGCCCAGGATCACCAACGACCCGGCGCCCTGACCCGGGGCAGGAGGAGTGACGTCTACAGGGGGTTTCCCACCTGAAGGCGGTGGAGATGGCGCATCGCCTGGCCTGCGGGCCTGCAGGTCCGAAGGCAGGAAGGCGGCTGCCAGGAGTATTACCAGAACAATCAGGTACCAGGTTCGTCTCGTCACGTCAGCCTCGCAGATCCTGAATCCGCCACCTGGCGTGGTATTCGGCCGCGGATTCAGGCTGAATTTTATCGTCCAGGATTTCAGACGCCTCCAGGCTTCTTGTATTCCTCCGGGAGGGCTTCCTGCCGCTCCAATTCCCAAGTCACCGCCCCTGTTTCTTGTCCGAGCCTGCGGGCTCCAGGCGGCGGATTCAGGCAATCGTCTGGGCCTTGATCCACCTCATTTCGAGCAGGGCCCTGAGGTCCTAGGATCCAGGGTATGAAACTCAAACAACCGGCCTTCCTGCCCACCAACCGCCAGGAGATGCGAGCCCTGGGATGGGAGGCCTTGGACATCCTGCTCGTCACTGGCGACGCCTACGTCGACCATCCCAGTTTTGGAGCAGCCCTGCTGGGTAGGTTGCTGGTGGCCCGGGGTCTGCGGACCGGAATCGTGGCCCAGCCCCGTTGGACCACGCCCGAGGACGTCTCCCGCATGGGCCGGCCCCGGCTCTTCGCAGGAGTTACCGCTGGAGCCCTGGACTCGATGTTGGCCCACTACACGGCCTTCCGCAAGAAGCGCCATGACGATGCCTACACCCCGGGCGGTCGCGCCGGGGCCCGCCCCAATCGGGCCGTGATCGTGTACTCCAATCTGGTCCGCCAGGCCTTCCCGGGGCTGCTGGTGGTGCTGGGAGGTATCGAGGCCTCGTTGCGCCGGATCACCCACTACGACTTCTGGAGCGACTCGCTGCGCCGGTCGATCCTGTTGGACGCCAAGGCGGATCTGCTGGTCTGGGGGATGGGCGAGATCCCCCTGGTCTCGGTGGCCCGGGCCCTGCTCCAAGCCGAGAGCACCGGCCTGACTCCTGATTTGACGGGGATCCCGGGAACGGCCTGGATGGGCCGGCCCGAGCAGGTCCCCGAGGGCCGGGCGCTGATCGAGCTCCCTTCGCACGAGAGCCTGCTGGAGAATCCCCGGCTACTGATGCAGGCCACCCTGGCCTCCGAGCACCATGTCCAACGCGGCGACGCCTGGGCGGTGCAGGCTGTGGGTGGGCGCACCCTGGTTCTGGCGCCCCCACCGCCTCCTCCGAACAGCCGGCAACTGGACGAGGTCTTCGCCCTGCCCTTCTCGCGTCGGGCCCATCCCGGCTACACCGAGGCCATCCCGGCCGAGGAGATGATGCGCTGGAGCATCAACACCCATCGGGGTTGCGGAGGGGGATGCTCCTTCTGCTCGCTGGCCCTGCACCAAGGCAGGCGGGTGGCCTCGCGTAGCCGGATCTCGATCCTGCGCGAGGTGCAGAGCCTGACCCGGATGACGGGTTGGACGGGCTCGATCTCAGATGTGGGCGGGCCCTCGGCCAACATGTGGGGAGCACGCTGCACCCTGGATCCTGCCCGTTGCACCCGCACCAGTTGCCTCTTCCCCGCCGTGTGTCCGGGCTTCCAGGTGGACCAGTCGGCCGGGTTGGAGCTCCTGCGTGAGGTGGCCCGCCAGGATGGAGTCCGCCATGTGCGGGTGGCCAGCGGCCTGCGCCATGACCTGGCCCTGCAGGCTCCCCGTGCCCTGAAGGCCCTCATCATGGAATTCACGGGCGGACAGTTGAAGGTGGCCCCCGAGCACATCTCCGAGAATGTCCTGAGAGGGATGCGCAAGCCCTCCCTGGAGGTCTTCGAGAGGTTCCTGGAGGAATTCCGGCGTCACTCCGAAGCGGCAGGCAAGGAGCAATACGTCATCCCCTACCTGATCAGCGCCTTTCCGGGCTGCACGGAGCAGGACATGCGCGAGCTGGCCGACTGGCTGCGAGCCCGAGGTTGGACGCCCCGCCAGGTTCAGTGCTTCATCCCCACCCCGGGCACGGTGGCCACCGCCATGTACTTCACAGGGCTAGACCCCGAGGGGAATCCGATCCACGTGGCTCGCAGCGATGCGGAACGCCTGCGCCAGCACGGCCTCCTCAGCCCCGAGCGAGGCCGCAAGCCGGTCCGGTGCGAGGGGTCTGCGAGGCCTCCCAGGAGCCGACGGGGCGGCGAAGCCAAGCCCAGCGGTGCACTAGCGGAGGGCCGCAAGCCCGACCGGGCCCCTAGAACTGGCCGACCAGGTCGTAGACCGGGATGAAAACCGCCAGCAACACGTAGCCGACCGCGATGCCCATGAAGAGGATCATGATCGGCTCGAGCATGGAGGTCAGGGACTCCAAGGCGTGCTCGACCTCCAGGTCGTAGAAGTCGGCCAGCTTGTTCAGCATCAGGGGCAGGTTCCCGGTCTCTTCACCGATGGAGACCATCTGGGCCAGCATCGGAGGGAAGAGTCGATATTCCTTGAGCGGCTGCGACAAGCGCATGCCGGCCTTCAGGCCCATCTGGACCTCTTCGATCACGTCGGAGATGACCACGTTGCCAGCGGCCTTGGCCACGATCTCCAAGGCGTGGACCATCGGCACGCCGCTGCCCAGAAGTGTCCCCAGGGTGCGACAGAAGCGCGACAGAGATACCTTCTTCATCAGGATCCCCAGCACCGGCATGTCCAAAACGATCCGGTCCTTCTGGCGACGGCCCCAAGGGGTCTTGAAGTACTGGAGTACCGAATAGATGGCCGCCCCGGTGGCAGCCAGGAAGGGCAGCATGACCAAGGGGTTGCGGATCGTGTTGGTGATCCAGATCAGGCTGCGGGTGATCCAGGGAAGCCGGACGTCAAGCCCTTCGAAGAGGTCGATGAAGGTCGGGAAGACGTAGGTCACCAGGATGAAGGTCACGGTGACACAGGCTATGAAAACGACGGTCGGATAGGTCGTGGCGGCAGCCACCTTCTTCTGAAGGGTCAGTTCCCGCTCGAGGAAGGTGGCCAGGCGGTCGAGGATCTCACCCATCGCACCCGACATCTCACCCGCCTTGACCATGCTGATATAGACGGGGCTGAAGACATCCGGGTGGCGAGTCATGGCCTTGGCCAGCGAGTAGCCCCCGCGGATGTCGTCGTAGACCGCCTGGATGGCCTGGGTCAGGCGAGCATTGAGGGACTGACGGGCCAGGCCTTCCAGGCCTCGAACCGTTGAGATGCCGGAGTTGAAGAGCACCGCAAACTGGCGGGTAAAGATGGCCAGGGCGTACAGCGAGACCCCCTCAAAGCGCCGGACCAACATCCTCAGCGTCTTGAGGGAATCCTTCTTCTCCCGGATACTGGTTACGGTATAACGACTGTTCCGGAGGTCCCGGACCACGGACTGGGCATCGGGTGCCTCGACAGACCCCGACACGACCCGGCCCCGAGAATCCAGGGCCTCATAAGTAAAAGTCGGCATTCAGGAGCCAGCCTCCCCAGCTTGAACCGGTTCCCCTCCAGGGTCCTCGAAAGACCACCCGAGACTCCTCGCCACGATCCAGAAGGGACCTCGCATCCCGGCCCCTCTTCTTCGACGCAAAAGCCTTTCCCCCCTGGAAGGTCCGCCTGCTGGACGAGAATTGCGAAAAAGGCCGGGGAACGCCGGTGGGAGGCGGGCAGGCCGGAGGCGCGAAAGGGGGCGGCCTGGAGGAAGACCCATGGATTCCGTTTCGCTCTTTCGCGCCCTGACCGAGCTGATCCCCGGCGGTGTCAACAGCCCCTTCCGCGCCTTTGGCCAGGTGGGAGGAGACCCCCCGCTCCTGGTCCGGGGCCAGGGCAGCCGGGTCTGGGATCTGGAGGGTCGGGAGTATCTGGACCTGGTCTGCGGGTGGGGGCCACTGCTGATGGGACACTGCCACCCCCGGATCGTCCAGGCCGTGCAACAGGCCGCAGCCGAGGGGACCCTCTTCGGCTCCTCCACCACCTGGGAACTGGACCTGGCCCGCCTGGTCACGGAAGCCTTCCCCTCCATCGAGATGGTGCGATTCGTGAATTCCGGGGCCGAAGCCGTCCAGTCTGCCCTGCGGGTGGCCCGCTCAGCCATGGGCCGCCCTCGAATCCTGAAGTTCGAAGGCTGCTATCACGGGCACGTGGAGTGCCTGGACGCTGCCGGCTTGGAGGCCGAACAGGCCGGAGGCCCGTTGGCCCTGGGAGCCTCTCCGGGAGCCGCCGCCGAGACCCTGGTGGCCCGCTTCAACGACCTGGAGTCGGTGGCCCACCTGCTGGCCTCCCATCCGGGCGAGGTAGCCGCCGTGCTGGTCGAGCCGGTAACCGGGAGCATGGGCGTGATTCCCCCCAAACCGGGCTTCCTGGAGGGGCTTCGCGAACTCTGCGACCGGGAAGGGGTCCTGTTGATCTTCGATGAGGTCCTGACCGGATTCCGGGTGGCCCGAGGAGGTGCCCAGGAGCGCTACGGCGTGCGCGCCGACCTGACTTGTCTGGGCAAGGCCCTTTCGGGAGGCCTGCCCATGGGCGGCTACGGAGGCCGGGCCGACCTGATGCGTCAGGTAGCTCCCACCGGGCCGGTCTACCAGGCCGGAACCTACTGCGGAAACCCCGTCAGCGTGCGGGCCGCGGTGGCCGCGATGGAACTGGCTGCTGCCCCCGGGGTCTACGAAGACCTGGAGGCTTTGGCCTCGCGCCTGGTCGCAGGGCTCTCAGAGATCCCCGGACTCCTGGTCCAGAACGTGGGTTCTATGTTCTCGCTGGGCTTCGGCCCCGAGCGCCTGGAGGACCACCGCGACGCCGCGAGACTGCAGACCCGCACCTTCGCGCTCTTCTTCCACGAGATGCTGGCCCGGGGGGTGTACCTGCCCCCCTCCACCTTTGACGCCGCCTGCCTGGCCACCGTACACACCGCCGAGGAGGTGGACCAGGTGATCCAGGCCGCTGCAGAAGCAGTCCCGGTGGCCCTGGAGAGGACTCCGGGGACAAAAGCAGGAATCTGACCGGGTCCCAACATGGGCTGGGGCTCGAGCCCCAAGGAGATCGTCGATGTCAGGTTTCTTCGACAAACTGGGCGAATCGGTTCGCGAGGCGAGCAAGGGCGTGGTCCGCAAGTCCGAGATGCGCCTGCGGATCGAACGCCTCAAGATGGACATCCGCGACCTGCGCGAGCAGAAGGACCAGAAGATGCGGGATCTGGCCCACAAGGTGTACGAGCGCTATATCCAGGGCACCTTGCAGGACCCCGAATTCCTGGCTGCCTGCCAGGACATCAAGACACTGCAGTGGCAGATCGACGAGCGCTGGACGGAGGTCAACCATCTCCACGTGGACTGAGCCCCTGCTGCTGGCGACCGGAAATGCCCACAAGGTCCAGGAGATCCGCGAAATCCTGCAGGGTTCCGGCCTCCTCCTGGATACCATCGCTTCTTTTCCCGGCCTGCCGAAGTCCCCGGAGACCGGAGCGACCTATCTGGAAAACGCCTTGCAGAAGGCCCGGCACTATCATCAGTTGACCGGCAGGCCCTGTCTGGCGGATGACTCCGGTTTGGAGATCGATGCCCTGGACGGGGCTCCGGGGCTGCACTCCAGCCGTTTCGGCGGCGAGGAGACCCCGCATGAGGAGAAGATAAGGCTGGTCCTGGAGGCCCTGACCCAGGTGCCCGAAGAGCGCAGGACGGCCCGTTTCCGCTGCGTGGCCGTGGCCGTGGGCGTGGGCCCGGAGCCCCTGGTCGGCGAAGGTGTCTGTCCGGGCCGCATCGCACTCGCCCCCGCAGGCGCTCATGGTTTCGGCTACGACCCGATCTTCTGGGTGCCCTCCGAAGGAGCCACCATGGCCGAGCTCCCCGAAGGGCGCAAACACCAGATCAGCCATCGGGGGCGGGCCATGCGCGCATTGGCGCAGAAGCTGCTGGTTCCCTGAGCCCCCAGGCCGGGCCCTCCGGCAGGGGGGGCGGCCTCAAGACGGGGGCCGCAACTTCTGGAAGAACTCTTCGACGAGATGAGCTGAGAGCCACGTGCCGCACTGCCCCGAATGCCAACAGGAGGCCTCCGCAGCGGACTCGCGATGTCCGCTGGACCGGAACTTCTTCGTCCTGTCCTGTTGCCCGCGCTGTCAGGCCGAAGTCTTTCCCAAAGAGCGCTTCTGTGCCGTCTGCGGCTCGGACCTGGAGGCGGCTCCCGTACGTCTGGCAGCGCCCCTGAAGGCGGCTTCGGTGCCGGCCCGGGTCACCGCCACCCTGCTGGACGGCCTGGCCCTGCTGGTGGCCTACGAGGTCTGGCTCTCGCTGGGCTGGAGCGGTGGCCTTCCGGCCGTGGTGCTGCTGGCAGTGGCCTGCTGGGGTCTGCTGCCGATCCGGGCGGGGCAGACGCTGGGGCAGCACGTCATGGGGCAGGTGGTGCTTACCGAGGATAGACGGGAGCTGGACCTGAAGGCCTCGCTGATCCGCATGCTGGCTGCGGCCTGTTCCTGGGCCTTCCTGGGCCCGCTGCTCGCCTTGTTCCGAGCCGATGGAGCGACGATTGCAGAGGCCTGGACGCGGACTCGGACCTGGTCGTTGCAGCCCGACCGGAAAAAGCCCCTGGCAGGAACCCGACCTTGACCGCCCCCTGGCCCTCCACCCTGGCGGCCGTCCTGATGAGCCTGGGTCCCGGCCTGGTCTGGCTGGACTACCTGCGCCGACTGAACCCTGGCCGACCCGAGAGCTGGGCTCGGATCGGCCTGGTCTTCCTCCTGGGTGTTTTGTCGACCCAGGCCGTCCTCTTCACCACGCGCGCCGCAGGCCAGTTCTTCCCCGGTGCCACCCACCCCGGCCCCTCCCCGCTGGACCGGCTCTTCTACTTCGTCGTGTGGGTGGGGCTGGTGGAAGAGACCTTCAAGCTCCTGGCCGTGCGCTTGAGCGTCTATCGGCGCTTCCAGGAGCCCTCCCAGGGGTTGCTGTTCGCCGGCGTGGCGGCCCTGGGCTTCGCCACTGCCGAGAACGCCGTCTACATCCTGCGTCTGGAGGATCCCTCGATCCTGCTGCAGCGGTGGATCCTCTCCACTTTCGGACACGTGTTGATGGCCATGTTCTGGGGTTATGCGCTGGGGGTGACCCGGGCCGGTCCCCTGGAAGAAAGGCGTCCCGCCCTCGTGCTGCGGGGTCTTTCCCTCTCGGCAGCGGTCCACGGTCTCTTCGACTGGCTCCTCTACCAGGGCTGGTCGCTGGCTGCGGTCCTGCTGTTGGCCCTTATCTGGAAACTCTTCCTGGCCCGCACCCGGCAGGCTGCCCGGCTCTCTCCGCTGCGCCGGATTCCCCGGCGGGCCGTGCGCGAGTGCCCGGCTTGTCGGGCGCTGGTCCGGCGGGACGCGACCTGGTGCACCGCCTGTGGGGAGATCCTCCCCCAGGGAACGGAGGCCTTCTGCCCGGCCTGCCTGGGAGCGGTCGGCGCAAGCGGGGATTGCCCCCACTGCGGTGCCGGCCTGGTCCCAGGGGACCTTGAGCCCTGAACCATCAGCAGCCCGAGGGCCTCCTCATAGTTCCAACAGCAGGATGGTGCGCTCCATTTCCCTTCCGGGTCGGGATGGGTGGATTGAGCGGAGGGGGGCGGGGTCCACCAGCTCACCGAATGATAGTCCAGGAGGATCCGTCCGTCCTGGGTCAGCACATTTCCCGCGATACTGAAGACGGTCGCGTCCTCGGGGGAACCTTCTGGCTTCGGGGGGATGGCAAACGTGACCCACGTATCCACAGCGTAACCCGGCAAGCGATATCCGAAACCCGATGTTTGAGGCCTGTGGCCCGTGGCCTGAACCACCTCGTCATGGGTCATCCCGACCGAGACACCGTCAACCGCCAGGGGGCCGCCATCGGGATCGTAGACTTCCGGCTCCCGAATGGACTGCATGAGGCCCCGGCTCAGAAGTGAGCGACCAGCAGCAAGGCTGCCAGGAGGAGGATGAACCTCGACTTCATCAGCGCGGACAGCTTCAGTAAGAGCGCTGGGACTCGGCCAGCTCGGCCAGGGAGGGAGCCACACAGACCCGGTTGCGACCCGTGTTCTTGGCTCGATACAGGGCCTCGTCGGCGTATTGCACCAGGTCGCTGAAGCTCAGGGCATCGGTGGGGAAGCAAGACACCCCCAGGGAAGCCGTGACCCGCACTTCGCGCTCGGCAAAGCGCAATTCGAAGGTCTCACGGATATTTTGAGCCACCTCTACGGCACGCTCTTTGGTGCTTTCGCGCATCACGATGGCGAACTCATCGCCTCCCTGACGGCACACGATGTCGCTGGGGCGAACCGACTCGCGCAGGATCGAAGCGATCTCCTTGAGCAGGGCGTCTCCCGCCGGATGCCCCATGGTGTCGTTGTATTGTTTGAATTTATCGGTATCCAACAGGATCAGGCAAGCCGGTTTACCCGACTGACGGGCGTCGTCCACCTGAAGCTTGAGCTGTTCCTTGAAGAAGCGGTGGGTGTACAGCCCCGTCAAACCATCGGTGAGGGCCTGTTGGCGGGTCTGGTCCATCAGGCGCGCGTTCTTTAAAGCCAGGGCGGCCTGCGAGGCGATGGTCTGGATGAGGTTTCCGTCGGCCTCGCTGAAGGCGTGCTTCTGGGGAGAGCCCACGTACAGGCAACCCAACAGATCGTCCTCGGCCACCAGGGGGGCAGCGATGGCCGACCTCTCGTTGGCCAGCAGGTTGGCATGGCTGTATTCCTGGAAGTCTTCCACCACCAGACGGCTCCGGTGTTGCAGGACCTGCCCCAGGAAGCCCTCCCCGGGGCGAACGACCATGTCCTTGATTAAATCCTTGTAGGGCGAGCGGAACTCGACGGGGACGAAAACCCTCTCGAACTCCGGTATGAACTCATGCTCGTCGACCTTCTCCTCCAGCAGGATGATCGCGCTCTGGGCCTCGGAGACCAGCTCGGTGACGGCCCCCAGGATCACCCCCAACGAGTGCTCCTGACGGAGCTCCCGGCCGATGGACTGAACCATGTTCTGCAGACCCTCGAGCTGATTCTTCTGGGCCTCCACCTGGGTGCGGATCCGGCGTTCCTCCTCCAGGTCCTTCTGTTTGCTCTCGAAGAGGCGGACCGCGTGGATCGAGGGCGCCGCATGAGCCGCCAGCATGGTCAGGGAATTGAGATGGTCCTCGGTGTAGGTTCCCGGATTCAGGGCTCCGACGTAGATCGCACCGATCGGCTCCTTGTTGACGATCAAGGGCGCGCACATGAAGGACGCTTCATCCTTGAAGATCCGCTGCTCGGAGGGCGAGCCGAAGGCCTCGTTCAACTGTGGTCGACCCGTCTTCAAGGCCTCGCGGACCGCCGGCTCTTGAAGCTGCAGCAGATGGGCCATCTCCAGCACATCCTGGAACGGCGTCACGCTGCGGGCGGGAAGCGGTTGGCCCTCCTGCAGGACGAAGACGACGCAGGACTGGAAGGGCAGACCTATAACCCGGAACATGCCCAATACGATGTCCAGTGTATCGGAAAGACTGGTGGCAGTTCCCAGATCCCGGGCCATCTCATAGAGCAACTGCAAATCGTCGACCTTCTTCTGGAGTTCCCAGGTCACCGCCTCTTCCCTGGCCTTGACAGCCTCCAACTGGTAGCGGGCTCCGCGCAGGGCAGCCTGCAGGATCTCGGTCTCGTTCTCGTCCTCCTCCGGAGTTGAAGGTACTGCCAACCGGTTGATCAGCAGCACCGGAATGGCGCTGGCGAGCAGGCCCAGCACCAGGGGGAAGAGAGCTCCCATACCGCGAGCCAGGGGGAAGATCCCTTGGGCCGCGATGACGGTCACCCAGGCGGCCAGCACCAGAATCGCCGAGTGGACCCAACCGATCCGCTTGTGGTGGGTCAGCCAGATCTCGTATTCACCATCTTCGCCCAGGGCCCGGACCAGGCGACCCAGCAGCAATCGGTCGATCAGCCAATGCAGCAAGGTGACTGCCAGCAGTCCGCCCAGGGCCGACCACGACACCAGCCGGATCGAAGTCTGCCATTCCAAGGACAAGGCCAGCATTCCAGGGATGTTGAGCAGCACCAGCCCCAAGAAGCCGACCCGCAGCAGATGGACGAAGAACTCGCCCAGGCGCCGCCAGGACGAGTAGGAATCGCGCCACACCAGGAACCGGAAGACCCCCCCCAGGGCCAGGGCAAAGAAGGCGATCAAGACGGCCTGGCTGAGGACGGGAAGGCCGAAGTTCTCATAGGACGGCAAGGCGTCCCCGAACAAGGGTGTGGTGCGAAGCACGGCAGCCAGGCAGACGAAGAAACTCAGGCTGACGTACCCGAATCCCGGGATCAGGGCCGAGAAGATCTCCATGAGGCTGGCCGCCACCAGCAGTGCCAGGAATGGGAGCGGGTCTCCCAGAGGTCCGACCTCCAGGGCGGCCACTCCCATAAGTGCAGCGCTGAGGAGCCCCAGGATGGCCACCAGGGGCCGCCCTTGGTTCTCCGACAAGCCGCTCATGGGGTCCTCTTCATCCTCAGCCCGGGACATGATCGATCGTGCAACTTCCAGCACCCCTGCGGCATTCCTCTTGCAGGTCCATCCGGGTGGGTTGCAGGCGCCACAATACCCGTACGGGGTAATTCGAGGCCCCTTCCGGAATCGTCCACAGGATCAGCAAGGTCTGGCCCCGTGCGGGGACCTCCAGGACAGCCAGGGGAAACTCGACAAAAGCCGACACGGGGTGAGGAACCGACCAGTCCAAGACCGGGTTTCCATCAACCCGGGCCAGAAAGGTTCCCGTCGCCGGTCCTCCGCGCGGATTGAAGCAGAACTCTACCTTCTGCGCCTGGTCTGATGGATTGATCAGCCGTAATTCAGCCCGGATGACGACCCCGTAGTCCCCCTTCAGCTCCGGCCCGGCCAGGATATTGGGCTGGCGGAGCGCTCCGAAAGCCAGCAGGCCCGGGGTCGGGCCAACCTCCCAGGAACGTTCCAAAACCTGGTCGGCGGCGGGATAGATCCCTCGAGCATGGACATCCTGGGGATTGGAAAGGAGATCAAAGCCGATCGGCTCGGCCGGATCCCGCATGGCGAAGAGCGCGTACTCCAGGTCCCGGCCTTCCAGAAGCGTCATCTGCAAGGTCCCGCTGACCACCTGCTCGTAGGGGAGGCGGTGCAGGGCCACCTGCACGGAATCGCCGGGTGCCAGGACCTCCACGCGCCCCTCGAAGGCCACCAGGCGGCGGAGGAAAATCTGGTTGTTGCGATGCCCGGCCGCGAAATAGTCGGGATCGGGGCCTGCCGCCCCCTGGATCAGGTGGACGTGGGCCGGGCCGCTTCCCCGATTGCGCAGCCGGACCGACAGGAAGAGAGGGCCGTCGGCGCACCCCCCTTCGTGGTAGTACTGAAAGCGTACCGGTGCGAAGCGGAGCAGTCCGGCCTGGAAGAGGAGTCCTCGGCCGCGCACCCTCTCGGGATGGTCCGAGAAGGCCAGGACACGAGTTGGAATCTGCGGTAGGTCCAGGTTCCGGATCGTTCCCCCCGCGCAGTGCAGTTGCCCTCCGGGATTCAGGTCCTGGCCAACCGGGGTGCCAGCCACTTCCGATAGGTGCCCGGCCGAGGCGGGTCGGCCCGTGACGTACAGGACCCTCCCGGAGCCCTGAGCCGCAACACTCAGCACCAGGCTCACGCAGCCCAGCGCGAACCAGAAGAGCAGGCGGCTTTGGAAGGAAGCGCCGCCCGAAGCCCGACAGGCGGCGCCCGGTCGAGTCGCAGACAATCCGGGAGGCCTGCCTGGAATGTAGCACCCCCTCCCCGGTTGGGGAAGGGGTGCTACAGATGCTAGAATGGAGCGATGCCCAAGCAAGATGGCCAGGGAAATCCTGCAGACACCGACCCGTGGAAGAAGTTGGATCGCGAGATTCCCCTCTTCCGGCTGGCCCAGGAACAGATCTTCAACCTCTCCGAGTCGGAAGAGGAATTCCTCGAGATGCTGCGAGAGGGGGGGCTGGATTTCGATATCCTCCCCCGACCAGACCCGACGAGCTTCGTGATCCTGTCGGTCCGATTGGATCAGGTCACTCAACGCGTCGAAATCGAGGTCAACCGGGGCACGCCCCGAACCTGCTCGATCCTGACCCGTCGCAACGCCTTCGCCGACTCCCTCAAGGGGTGGCTGGACCGCATCCTGGGCAGCGAGCACTTCGATGCCCGGCGCTACGCGGCCTCACGCCGCTACGTCTGTTATGCCTACATCCTGTCGACCCGCCTGCCGGGCGCTGATCCGAGCTCCGACGAGTCCTGCCTGCGCCGGAGTCTCTTCAACTTCGATACCAAGGAACGCCACTTCCTGGAGCTTCTGGAAAAAGCCGTGACCGGTCCCCTGCGGATCCAGGTCTACCCCAGGGAGTCACCCACCGGCGGGCTGGAGCTGATGCTCTGTCAAGGCGAAAGACGTCAACCGGCTCGGGTCTTCGTAAAGGGCTTCTATCCCGTCACCTACCAGGTGGTCACCGAGAATACCCCTTCCGGGTGGCTGCTCAAGGAGGTCGTCGACCGGGCCGTCGGAGCCGAGCATCTCGAGGTCGAGTCCAGCCGCCTGAAGGGGCGCCACCTCTCGCTGATATACGGAGTCCGCCATCCGCGAAGCATCCTGAAGCTGTTCGAGGATTCCTCGTCCCCGACTTCCTCCACCCGGAAGCGCCACGAGACCTGAGTCTGATTTCCCGCAGCATCCACGACCTGCAGCCGCACCCGGTGAAGCCCGCTGGCAAGGCCCTCGGCGGGCGC
>JAAZKF010000370.1 GCA_012799975.1 Burkholderiales bacterium | reverse complement strand
GCTCGCGCAGGTCCAGCAGGTGGGCACGCCCCCAACTGTGATCCTGGAAGTCCGAGAACCAGTCGATGGTGCCGCCGAAGGACTGCGGCTTCACCCCCAGGGGAGAATGGCGGTGGGCCAGCAGGTCGGCGACTCCCTGCAGGATGGCCCGGCAGTCGGTAGGATATTGCTCGAGTCGGGGGCGGAGCAGGTGGGGCTCGGAGTAATGCAGGAAGAAGATCGGCCGGATCCGGTCGTGGAAATGCTCCAGGAATGCTTCCGAGGCCAGATCCAGTCGACCCTTGCGGGCTTGTTCCCGAGCCTCATCGGTGCCCGGGGTGCCGGCAAACTGGGCATAGAGGTCCTCACCCTCCAGCCGGAGGGAGGTCCGCCCCTCCAGACAGCGGGCCAACCGCTGCTCGAGGTCGAGAGGATTGGGACGCCTGCCCAGGCACCGGCGCAGCCACCCGAACATGCTATCCGACCGGAGCAGGCGCAGGTGAGAACGACTTGATGGCCCTCAGGACCGTCTCGATCTGCTGCCCGGTGAGTTCGGGGAACATGGGCAGCGAGAGGACCTCTGCCTGGGCCTTCTCGCTTACTGACAGAGAGACGGTCGACGGCCCGTAATGGGAGAAGGCCTTCTGCATATGCAGGCAGACCGGGTAGTAGACAACCGCACCGACACCCGAGGCCTGCATGTGTTTCTGCAGAGCGTCCCGGTCCGGGGTCCGCAGGGTGTATTGGTGGTAGACATGCTCGCAGCCCGGTCCCTCGATTGGCGGCTTGGCATAGGTTCCCTGCAGACCAGCAGTGTAGGTTGCGGCAATCTCTCGGCGTCGGAGGTTCCAGGCCTCCAGGTGGCGCAACTTGACCCGCAAGGCGGCAGCCTGGATCTCGTCCAGTCGGCTATTGGTCCCCACCATTTCGTGGTAGTAGCGGACCTTCGAGCCATGTCCACGCAGCATCCGCACCCTCTCGGCCAGCTCGGGATTGCTGGTCAGGACCATCCCGCCGTCACCGATCCCGCCCAGGTTCTTGCTGGGGAAGAACGAGAAGCACCCCAGGTCTCCCAAAGTGCCCGTGCGGCGGCCTTGGAGGGTAGCTCCGGTGGACTGGGCACAGTCTTCGACCAGACCCAATCCGTGGCGCCGGGCGATCGCCTGCAACTCCTCCATCGGAGCAGGGTGTCCGTACAGGTGGACCGCCACGATGGCTCGGGTGCGAGGAGTTATGGCCGCCTCGACACTGGCCGGGTCCAGAGCGTAGGCCCGGAGATCGATGTCGGCAAAGACCGGAGTTGCTCCCGTCAGGGCCGCCGCACCGGCCGTAGCCACAAAGGTGAAGGAGGGGCAGATGACTTCGTCGCCCGCTCCCACCCCCAGGGCTCTTAAGGCCAGATGCAGGGCGTCGGTCCCATTGCCGACGCCGATACCGAACTGCGCCCCGTTCCAGGCTGCGAATTCGGCCTCGAAGGCCTCGACTTCGGGCCCCAGGATGTAGTGGGTCGAGCGCAGGGCGCGCAGGACGGCTTCCTCGACCTCGGTCTTGATCTGGGCGTATTGGGTGGACAGTTCCAGGATGGGAATCATCGTCTTGGCTACCTTCTATCTATCTGGACTCCGAAAAGTGGCTTGAGCTGTGCTTCTCGGCCCCTCCGGTTTCAAGATTTCTTCTGGGCACTGAGCAGTTGTTCAGGCGGAGTGGGACGCACCACCCGAGCGGGTGTCCCATAGGCCACCTTCATGGTTGGGACGGCCCGGGTCACCACCGACCCGGCTCCCACGACAGCCTCCTCGCCGATTTCGACGCCGGGGAGCAGGACTGCGCCCCCCCCGATCCGGCATCCCGAACGCAGCACACAGCCCTTGCGATGCTGGAAACGCTCTTCGGTGCGGGCCAGGTAGTTGTCGTTGGTGGTGACCACCGCCGGAGCTACGAAGATATGAGCCTCCAAAGTGGACAGAGCCGTGATGTAGACTTCGGCCTGAAGTTTGGTGGATTCGCCGATGGTCACGTCGTTCTCGACGGTGGCCCCCCGGCCCACGATCACCCTTCGCTCCAGTCGGCAGCGCTCGCGGATCGAGGCCAGGTCGGCGACGAAGACCTCTTCAGCCAGGATGGTCCCGGCGTAGATCACGGCCAGGGCTCCTACGGTACAGCCGGGTCCCATCTTCAAAGGAGGCAGTTCCCCTGTGGGCTTCAGGGTGCTGGTGGATGCCGTGGTGGGGAGTTTACCCAGGATCGCGTGGTCTCCTACCAGGCTTCCGGAGCCTACCCTGGTGCGAGGATGGACCACCGTATGCGAACCCAGTCGGACCCCATCTTCCAGGATGGCCCCTTCCCCAATCACCACATGGGAGCCGAGCTCGACGCCTGCACCCAACCGGGCTCCGCGATGAAGATGACAGAAAGGGCCCAGGCGGCAGCCCAGCTCGATCCGGACCTCGGCATCCACCACGGTGAAGGCGGGAAGCTCAAGGTCCGCAGGCAGTTGTGCTGAGGGGTCGATCAAAATTATTCTCCTCCAGGGCCTTCCAGGTCCCCCCATCGTGCAGCGAATTCGTCGCGGCCTCCAGGACCTGCACCACCTGATGGCCCAGGATGCCTCCGCTGCGGGGGCGTTTGCCCGTGCGCACGCAGTGCAGGAAGTGGCGGCATTCCCGAGCCAGGGGTTGCTCGGAAGCCAATTGTGGAAAGCGGTCGGTTCCCGAGATCGTCAGGCCCTTCACAGGGTCGAAGCGCCGGTCGGTGATGCGCAGGCGGTTATGGGGATTCAATTCGTCCACCACCGCCATGCCTTTGCGACCGACCACCGTCAAACGCCGCTCGAGTTCGGGTGCCAACCATGAAAACTGCGCCGCGGCGATAAGGTTTCCGGGAAAACGCAACTCGAGGAAAACCAGGTCCTCGATGCCCGGCTGCAGCCATGCCTGTCCGAAACAATTCACCTCGGTGGGCATCTCGCCCAACAGGTAGAGGAACACGGCTACGTCGTGCGGCGCCAGGCTCCATAGCACGTTCTCATGCTTGCGCACCCTCCCCAGATTCACCCGACGGGCCTGCAGGTAGAAGATCTCACCCAGGGTTCGGGCCTCCAGGACGTCCTTGAGTTCTTCGATGGCTGGCATGAACAAAGGCAGGTGCCCCACCATCAGCGTTCGCCTGTGCCGACGGGAAATCTCGACCAGGTGACGGGATTCTTCGCTGGACAGGGCCATGGGCTTTTCCAGGAAGACCGGGAACCCGGCTTCTAGGGCCTGGCGGGCCAAAGCATAGTGGGTCACCGCCGGAGTGGCGATGGCCAGAGCCTCGAAGTTTCGCTCGCCCAGGGCCTGGTCCAGGGACTCCCAGACGGGCACCTCGGGATAGGTAGTCCGAGCCTCCTCCAACAACTGTGGATTGATCTCGCAGATCCCGCTCAGGGCCTCGAGGTCGTGGAAGTTGCGGATCAGGTTGCGGCCCCAGTCTCCGGCGCCCAGGACCAGGACTCCCGCACCGGGTTCCCTCATCGACCCTCCTCTTCCTCCTGATTCGGAACCCCCAATCGGGTGATCCCCTTACGATGCTTCAGGCCTCGGGTCACACCGCGGGTATCCACCAGGCGTTGGCTGCGAGCAGCGATCTCTGCAAGATCGTAGCTCGAGTGGTCGGTGGCCAGGACCACGCAGTCGTAATCCTCCAGGTTCGCGAGGTCTATCGAGTGCATCTCGGTGCCCGAAGTGCAGCGAAAGCTCGGGATCAAGGGGTCATGGTAGGCCACCAGGGCACCCCGGTTCCGGAGGATCTCCAATACCCGCAAGGAGGGAGATTCGCGGGGATCGGCCACGTCCTTCTTGTAGGCCACCCCCAGCACCAGCACTCGGGCCCCCTTCAGACCCTTCTCGCCCAGGGCCTCGGCCGCCAGGCTGACCACATGGTAGGGCATGCGGGTGTTGATCTCTCCGGCCAGCTCGATGAAACGGGTCTGATGGTCGAACTCGCGGGCCTTCCAGGTCAGGTAGAAGGGGTCCAGGGGGATGCAGTGCCCGCCGATCCCGGGGCCGGGATGGAAGGGCATGAAGCCGTAGGGCTTGGTGGAGGCCAGCTCGATGATCTCCCAGACATCCAGGCCCATCTCGCGGCACAGGATGGCCAGCTCGTTGACCAGGGCGATGTTCACGCTGCGGAAGATGTTCTCGAAGAGCTTCTCCATCTCGGCGGCCCGGGTGGATGTGGCCCGCTTGACCAGGTCGGGACGGTCCAGCATGTGCGAGTAGAGCAGAGCCGTCAGATCCCCGCAGGTGGGGGTCAGCCCGCCCACCACCTTGATGGTGTTGTAGGTGTTGTAGTTCGGGTTTCCGGGGTCCACCCGCTCGGGCGAGAAGGCCAGGAAGTAGTCCTCGCCGGCCTGCCGGACGCGTCCTGCGGCCTCCAGGGCGGGGCGGACCACCTCCTCGGTGGTTCCCGGGTAGGTGGTGCTCTCCAGGACCACCAGGGTGCCCGGGCGGATATGCTGACCGATGCGCTGGCTGACGTCCTGGACGTAGCTGATGTCCGGCTCGCGGTTCCGGGTCAGGGGCGTGGGCACGCAGATGATGATCGCGTCGCAGGTCTCCAGGACCGAGAAGTCCCGACCGGCGTGCAGGCGCTCGGCCACCAGGGGCTTGAGCTCGTCATGGTGGCCGTCGATGTAGTCGAAGCCCTCCGACAGCAGGCGGACCTTTTCGGCGTTGTCCTCCAGCCCCTCCACTGTGAATCCCCGGCGGGCGAAGCCCATCGCCAGGGGAAGCCCCACGTATCCCAGGCCGATCACGGCCACCCGGGCGGTCGCCTCCTGGATCTTGCGTCGCAGGGCCCCCGCCAGGTTCTGCTCCAGGTCAATCATGTCGATACCCCTCTAGCACTTCGGCAATTCGCTCCGCAGCGTGCCCATCCCCGTACAGGGGCGGCCGGTCCTGCGGAGGCTCGAAGCTGTGAAGCCCCTCCAGGACCCGTTGCGGGTCCAGGCCGACCAGGCCATTCCAGCCGACCTGCACCGTCTCCACCCACTCGGTCTCTTCGCGCAGGGTCAGGCAGGGAGTGCCCAGGAAGTAGGCCTCCTTCTGCAGCCCTCCGCTGTCGGTCAGGACCATCCGGGCATGCCGGGCTAGGCCGAGCATGTCCTGGTGCCCCACCGGATCCATCAGACGGAGCGCACCATTTGTCAGACGGTCTTCCCACCCCTGCTGCCGGAGCATCTTTCGGGTCCGAGGATGGCAGGGGAAGAGGATCGGCTCCTGGTGGGCCTGCAGGGCCCGCAGGAGCGGTTCCAGGCGATCCCACGAGCGGGTGCTCTCCTCCCGATGCAAGGTCATCACCAGGTAGGGCTCCTGGGGCCTGGGGAGGGAGCTGCCTCGCTCCAGGGCGGCCCGGGTGGCGTCCAGCATCAGGTCCCCGACCTCATGGACGCCTCGGGTGATCCCCTCGCAGGCCAGGTGCTCGATGGCCACCTGGCTGGGGGCGAAGAGCAGCGTCGAGAGGCGGTCGGTCAGGACCCGGTTGATCTCCTCGGGCATCGGCGCGAAACTGCGCAATCCGGCCTCGACGTGGGCCACGGGGAGGTGCAGCTTGGCGGCAGCCAGGGCGGCGGCCAGGGTGGAGTTGGTGTCCCCGAAGACCACGACCATCTCGGGGGGCTCGGCCATCAGGACCTCTTCGATCTTCTCCAGCATCCGGCCGGTCATGGCCCCGTGGCTGGCGCTGCCCACGCCCAGGTGGTGGTCCGGCGTCGGCAACTGCAACTCCTGGAAGAAGACCTCCGACATCTCCTGGTCGTAGTGCTGGCCGGTGTGGATCACGCAGGGCCGGCAGAAGCGCGGCAGGAGGCGGGCCAACGGGGCCAGCTTTACGAACTGGGGTCGGGCTCCGACCACCAGCGTCAGGCGTCTCATTCCGGAACCTCGGTTTCCGTCGATGTGCGCAGGGGTTCGCGCAACTGGGCTTCATAGAGCCGGCTGTAGATGCCGTTCCGGGCCATCAACTGGTCGTGCCGACCCTCCTCGACGATCTGCCCGGCGTCCAGGACCAGGATCCGGTCGGCGTGGCGGATGGTGTTCAGCCGGTGGGCGATCACCAGACAGGTCCGCCCCTCCATGGCCCGGGCGATGGCGTCAGCGATCAGGTTCTCGGATTCGGCGTCGATCCCCGAGGTGTACTCGTCGAGGATCAGGATCCGGGGGTCACGCAAGAGGGCCCGGGCGATGGCGATGCGCTGGCGCTGACCGCCCGAGAGGCGCAGACCCCTTTCGCCGACCTCGGTCTGGTAGCCGTCCGGCATCCGCTCGATGAACTCGTGGGCGTTGGCCAGCTTCGACGCGCGCAGCACCTCCTCGTCGGTGGCCGTGGGGTTGCCGCAGCGGATGTTGTCGTCGATGGTGCCCCCGAAGAGGACCGATTCCTGGATCACGGTCCCGATCTGGGTGCGCAGCGAGCGCAGCTTGACGTCTTTCAGGTCGTGCCCGTCCACCTTGACCGAGCCGGAGACCGGGTCGTAGAAGCGCGGGACCATGTTGACCAGCGTGGTCTTGCCCGCGCCGTTGGCCCCGACCACGGCCACCACCTCGCCCGGCCGGATCGACAGGTTGATCCCTCTCAGGACCGGCTTTTCGGGGTCGTAGTGGAAGTGCACGGACTCGAAGTCGATGGCTCCCTGCAGGCGGGGCAGCTCCAGGGCTCCTTCGGGTTCGGCCACCTCGGGCGTCATGTCCATCAGTTCGAAGACCCGGCGCCCGGCGGCCGCGGCACTGTTGGCGGTTCCGTAGAAGCCGGACAGGGCGCTGATGGGGTGGGAGGTCATCACCATCAGGGTCCAGTACTCGGTCATCTGGGCGAAGGTCACCTGGCCCTGCATGACCCGGGTGGCCCCGAACCACACGATGGCCACGATGCCGAAGGCCCCCAGCAGTTCGACCACCGGGGACTGGATGGCCGAGACCTGCACCAGTTTCATCTGGGCGGCGAAGTTGTCCTCGTTGCGGCAGGCGAAGCGCCGGACCTCGAAATCCTCGCGGGTATAGGCCTTCACCACCTTGATGGTGGAGATGTTCTCGTACAGCAGGGCCGAGAGATCCGCCAGGCGGGCCTGGAGCTTCTCGGAACGCTGGCCCATGCGCTTGCCGAAGTTGGCCACGGCGGTGCCCACCAGGGGGCTGATCAGCAGGACCACCAGGGTCATCTGCCAGTCGCGGTAGAACATCCAACTCAGGCAGGCCACCACCACCAGCAGGTTCTTGATGAAGTCCGAGAGGGCCATGTAGACGCTGGTGGAAAGCAGGATGTCGTTGGAAGCCCGCGAGTGGATCTCGCCCAGGCGCATCCGGTCGAAGAAGGCCATCGGCAGGCGCTGCAGGTGGGCGAAGACCTGGTCCCGGAAGTCCCGGACCGCCTGCTGGCCGCCCAGATCGATGGTGTAGCGCTGGAAGTAGGTCGAGGCCCCCATCACCGCCATCACGGCCAGGAAGGCCAGGCAGATCAGGTTCAGGCGCATGAAGGGGTCCTGGCCGTCCGAGTAGCTGAACGACTCCTGGGACATCATGCCCATGATCAGGCCGACGAACTTGGCCTGGGACAATCGCGCGGCGGTCACGACAACCGTCAGCAGCAGGGCCCCCAGGACGATCTTCCAGTAGGGCCGGATGTAGCTCAAGAGACGCCAGAGCACCTGCGCGAGCTGTCGAATCGACAAGGCGTGACCTCCATCCTGGCCGCGGGCCCGAACTTCAAAATTCAAGTTTAGGTTCTTGAAGCGCTTTGTCAAGGAGAGTCAGCAGCCCTGAATCTGCCGTCTGGCGTGAGAACCGAGGCCATCGAGGCGGGT
>JAAZKF010000369.1 GCA_012799975.1 Burkholderiales bacterium | reverse complement strand
GGTCTACGTGCGCCTCGCGATAGACGTCCGCCTGACAACTCGAGAAGAAAAGGAAGCCCACGGGGTGACCCATGGCTCGAAGGGGGCAGGTCAGACTGGCCTTGATCCCGGCTTCCACCAGGTAGCGCGTGGCCTCCGATTCAGGCCTCTCCTGGAGGTAGGCGCCAAGGTCGTTCAGGATGCGGGGGCGATTCTTCTCCAGGAGGGAACCCAGGCTGGTTTCGCTCAGAGCGAGGTTGTAGCCATCCGGGAAGGGAGGACCTGCCAACTCGGAACGTTCCCAGCGGACTCGGACCGTCTCTCCCTCCAGGAGGCTCAAACCGATCCGGTCATAGGGAATCAGGGGGCGGAACCCATCAAAGATGTAATCGAGGACTTCGTCAAGGAGCAGGCCGGAGTTGATCTCCTCGGTGATCCGGGCCAACAGGCGAAACTTCTCGAACCACTCGTGCAGGGTCCGCCCCAACTCAAGCAGGGAAGCAGCCAGTCGAGCCACCTCGTCGTTGCCGGCGACGCAGAGGTCGGCCTCGAAGCACCCTTCGTGAAAACGTCCTGCCAGATGGCAGAGCTCGCGAATCCGCGGATCGCTCAAGGCAAGACCTCCGAGTATCCAACCCAAGGTTAGCAGGCCCGCCCGAGGCTGTATATGATCCAGATTCAGTACGCCCGGGAGGGCATCCGACAGCACTCCGCACCGCAGGTCCGGTGTTCGAAGGCCTCGGGCTGCAATTTCAGTACGGGTGAGCCGGGGCGAGCCGATTCCTCCAGCAGTTGGCGAAGCCCCCGGACGAAGGAGGAATGGACCCCTACGGTGGCGGCTCTTCGAAAAGAAAGTCCCCGGCCCCGGCAGAGCTCAGCGGCCTCGACGTCCAGGTCCCACAGCACCTCGACGTGGTCGGAAAGGAAACCGATCGGACTGAGCAGGACCGCCTCGGTCCCGGGCAACCCCTGGAGGAAATCCAACAAGTCTGGTTCCAGCCAGGGCTGGCCGGAAGGACCGCTGCGGCTCTGGAAGACCAGGTTCCAATCCGGGCGTCCCAGGGCTTCAGCCACCAGGGAACAGGCCAGACGCAATTGGCCCACGTAGGGTGAGGTCCGGGCCATGGCCAGCGGGAGGTTGTGGGCCGTGAAGACCAGCCGGGCCCCAGGGCGCTCGACTTCGGGAAGAGACTCGAGCGCCTGGCGGGTCCTCTCGATGGAGGCCTGGATGAATCCCGGGTGGTCGAAGTAGGAGCGGACCCGGACCAGCTCCGGAGCCCCCTCCCCGACTGTCGCCCGGGCCCGCTCCAGGTCCTCGAGGTATTGCCGACACCCCGGATAAGACCCATAGGGCGTGGTGAAGAGCGCCAAGGCTCGCCCGATGCCATCTTCCCTCATACGGACCAGGGTCTCTTCGAAATAGGGATGCCAGTTGCGGTTGCCCAGGTAGACCGGCCAATCCAGACCGACCCCGGCCAGCTCGACCTCCAGGGCCCGGTTATGGTCATTGACGGGGCTACGACCGCCGCAGTGATGGTAGTGGGTGGCGACCTCCTCCAGGCGGGAAGGGAGGATTTTCCGACCGACAACCACCCTCTCCAGGAACGGCATGACCTCCTCGGGGGATTCCGGCCCTCCGAAGGCAGCCAGCAGCACGGCCTGGAAACCGCTCGCTCTCAGCAATAACGAAGCACCCGGGCATGCCCCTTGTCGGGCCAACTGACCTCGACGTAGCGACCATTCCAGGTCCATTCGCAGCCTTGCCGATCCAGCAGAACCCTCGCGGGGCGTTCCGGGCAATGGAGGCGAACCTGTAGCATGCGCGGGTGGGGCTGCCACCCCCCCGAGCGCGAGTGGACCTTCACCTCCAGGAAGTTTCCGGGTTGGATAGAGACCCGGGTCTCGGCCAGGTCCTCCGGGCCGTGAACCGGAGAAAGGCCACCCTCCTCGATCCAGGTCCACTCACTGGCGAGGTTCCCGGGGAAAATCTCCAAAGTCAGCTCGGTCAGGGGTTCAGCGGTGTTGAGGCGCTCGTTGCCCAGGGTCAGGACCCCGCCCCCCCGGACGAAGAGGGGGATCCTCTCCAGGGGAGCCGCCACGGCCAGGGCCAGGGGCCCCTGATGACGGGTCCCATCCCAGAAGTCGTGCCACTCCCCCGGCGGAAGGTGGACCAGCCGATGTCGGTGCCCCTGGCGGACCACGGGTGCGACCAGCAGAGAAGGCCCGAACATGAACTGGTCGTCCAGGTAGCGCAACTCCTCCTGGTCCGGGAAGTCGTAGAGCATGGGCCGAAGGATCGGCTCGCCCGTGCGGTGGGCCCGGTGGGCGAGAGTCAGGAGGTAGGGCAAGAAACGATAGCGCATACGGATGGCCTCGCGCACCAGGGCCTCAGTCTCCGGCCCGAAGGCCCATGGCTCCTGGGGCAGGGTGCCCAAGCCCGCATGATTGCGCATGAACGGATAGAAGGCCCCGACCTGCGTCCAGCGGACCAGGAGCTCAGCTGTACAGTTCCCGGCGAAACCACCTATATCCACCCCCGCGTGGGGCACACCGCTAAGGCCCATGCTGGCCAATTGGGGAAGGCTCATCTCCAGGTGCTCCCACCAGGAGTTATTGTCCCCCATCCAGGTGCAGGAAAGAGACTGGACTCCGGTCGCGGCACTGCGTGTCAGGGTCCAGGGGCGTTCTTCGGGCCGCAGGTGCTCCAGGCCCTGGCGGGTGGCCTGGCACATCAGGAGCCCATAGATGTTGTGGACCTCGGCATGGGGTGCGGGAGCCTCGACCTCGCCGTGCATCAGGTCCAAGGGAAGCTGCATCTGGCCGGCATCGCCCTCGCTGAAAGGGCGGGCGAAGACAGAGGGTTCGTTCATGTCCTGCCAGATCCCGGAGACTCCGGCTTCAAGAAGGGGACGATGCTGCTCGCCCCACCAGTGACGCACCTCCTCCCGGGCGAAGTCCGGAAAGAGGGCGGCGCCGGGCCAACAGAATCCCTGGAAGGGCTGGCCATGACCAGCGCGGCAGAAATACCCCCGGGAGAGCATCTCGTCGGCCACGGAATAGCCCGCCGCCGGCTCGTACTTGACCCCCGGATCCACGATGGCTACGCCCCGGACCCCCTGGGCCCGAAGTCGTTCCAGCGTGCCGGCGGGGTCCGGGAAGCGTTCGGGGTCCCAGGTGAAACAGCGATAACCCCGCATATAATCGATATCCAGATGCACCGCGTCCAGGGGGATGCCCCCGGTCCGGAAGCGGTCCACCAGGTCCTCGACTTCCCGCGCCGTTTCGTAACCCCAACGGGACTGGTGGTAGCCCAGACTCCAGAGGGGGGGGAGCATGGGACGCCCGGTCAGACGGGTCAGCTTCTCGACCACCCCGGCGGGATCCGGTCCGTAGAAGAGGACATAGTCCAGCTCGCCTCCCAACGTGGCCAGCTCCAGGACTCCGGGGCGGGTCCTGCCCACGTCGAAACGACTCCACCAGGTAGAGCGCAACCAAAGCCCCCAGGTCAATCCGGGGCGAATGGCCATGAAGACGGGGTGACTCTGGTATAGGTTGTCGTCGCTTCGGTTATGCCCCCAGGCAGCATCCTGGTTCCAGTTGGAGAAGCGATTGCCTCGGCGCTCCAGGCCCTGCGAGCGCTGGCCGAAACCGTGGTAGCCCTCCTCCGGATGCATGGCCTTGTCCAAGAGCACCAGCCGACGCGCCCGGCCAGGGGGAAGTCCCTGGACCTGCTCGAGAGGCAGGTCCCCGATTCCCGGCTCGACCTCCAATACCCGGCATCCCCCCAGGTCGTCTGCGAACCTACTTCCCTCCAGGTCCGAGAAGGACAAGCCCCCCTGCGACAGGTCCAGTTCCACCCGCAGGGGATCTGCCTGGATCTCCAGGGTCTGGTCCTGTCGGGTGAAGGCCAGGGGCGGTGGTTCGAAGTCCTCGTCCGGGCAGGCGGGGTCCCAGGGACGAGGTGCCGCGAAATCCGCCTCCACAGTGAAGCGGACGCGGACCATCCCGGGGGCCAGGAAGGTCAGCGCCAGCAGGCCGTTCTCCAGCCGGGCCGACAGGCCCCTTGAGGTGGGATTCCATACCTGATGCCCCGAGGGAGCGTGCATCGATTTTCCTCCTGGATGTACCTACTGGTTGACCAGCCCTCCAGGGACCGTCTCCGGGTTGCGCATTTCGTCCTGCTTCGCCCCAGCCCTGGCAGATTACAGAGACCTTTCCAAGCAAATCCGGGAAGCCGGGGTTCCTGGCGTTCAAATCGGAGTTGGCGCGGAGTCGAGGCTCAATACGAGCCCGCGCTTTAGGAAGCCCTGGTCGCGGGCCCCCATTCATCCCAGTACTTCGGCCGAATCGATGAGACTTCTTAATCACTTTGATTCCAGAAGCTCTGTTCATTCCCTGAACCTCCGGTGGAGGGACCAGCACCCGTGTTTATCGCCATCCCAGCGTTCCAAAAACTCGAATCGCGACTGCCACTGCTCCGGCCAGGTCATGGATTCTGAGCCCTCGATCACCACGACCAGTGAGGAGTAGATCTCGGGGAGAGGTTCTTGCCAAAGATCGGCATAGATTTCCTGAACTTGCAAGAGCCGCCCCAGCGTAGCCGCCTCGAGAAAGAGGGCATTGGGTAGCGGATGCCAACCATCAGGCAGAACCACCATGAGGCGCTCCTCACCCAGGTGTCCCAATTCGGTCAGGGCCCTCACAGCCGTGGCCCTGGCCGGAGTGGTCCCAAGATCCGGAGGTGGGACGAACACCAAGCGCGGTCCGAACCACGCCCTGACGATCACCTCGTCCCACAAAATCGGTGGCTGTCTCCCGGGGGTGGCCAAGGTCCAGGACCCCAACCCCACCACACCCAGAAAGAGCAGCATGGGTGCCAGGGCGACGGGGGCAAACCGGACCCTTCCCCACCATCCGAATGAGAGAGCCAGGACGAAGACGGTCGCCGGCAGCATGTAGAAGGTGGACGAGGGAACCCGAGTATAGATATAGAAACCCAAAGGCAGGAGGATTCCTCCCAGGGCCGACAGGGTGAAGCCTCGCAGATCCCTAGAACTGAGCCCGACCAGAACCCCCAGCCCCAGCCAGACCATCGTCATCGGCCCGGCGCAACAGGTGGACAGTGGACCATAAAGGCAGATTTGGGAAGGGTTCAGGATGGGGTTATGGGTCAGGTCGTCGAAAGCCTTCGCCTGCATTAAGCTAATCGACATGAAGTAGCACCAACTGCAGACCGTGAATCCGATCGACCAGGCCAGAGCCGTCGCGACCCCCGCGTTCCACCCCTCTGTCCGCCAACACTGCCATGCGGCCACTGCCAACAGGAGCCACACGGACATGCTAAACAGGTAGGGAATCCAGGGGAATGCAGTTCGCGCCTCGGGGATGGCGGCCTTCAAAACGCCAAGGGTGAGGGGCAGGCAGGCCAGGCTGATGACCGCGAGCTTCCGCGAGGAGCCCTCCTCCCGCCAAGCCAACCACACGGGCCAGAGCACCGGCATCGCCATGAAGAAACCGAAGGACCACTTCGTCAACATTCCCAGGCCGAGAACGACACCCAGGGCCAGGCTTGGCCCGGGAACCCGGCCTGCCTTCGAGGCCAGAAGCAGGGCCAAAGCCAAAGCTACCAGGCCTGAGACGCCGACCTCCGGGACCATCTCGCTGAGGTGGAAAGCCATCCAAGGGTTCCCGGCGGCGGCCAGCAGGGTCAGGCACCCCCCTCCCCTACCCCCGAGCTCCCGCCCGATCCACCAGCAGCCCACAATGTAGGGTACCAGGAAAATACTCTGGGAACAAATCGCTACGGACCTGGAAAACCCGAAAACTGAGTAAAATGCAGCGCTGACCAGGTATTGGCCATTGGGGTATTCACTAGGTGCCAACCCTTTGCCAGCCCGAAGTTGTTGCCAAATGGAGACCCCGCGTGAGGTCCAGTCCAAGGGAACCTCCAGATGGTTCATCCAGTCAGCGTTGACCCGATTGAGCCCAACCCAGCCAAGAGCATAGAGTGCGACGACCAACAATCCGATTTCCCAGGGGCGTACGGGGGAACATCGAACCACCGGGCGCGACCTCCGACTCTCGGGATGAACTTCCTTTCCTGTAAACGTTGACTTCTCCTCCGACCGGAAACCTGGCTTGCGACCTGACACATGCGGACGGGAATACCGTCGAGAACCTGAAAGGTCACCCTCTGTGCCAAGATGAGGTGAGACAGATAGCCCCGTCGAATTTACGCTAGCACTGGAGGTGGGGCATGGATGATGATCGAGGGCGAGGAGGGGAAGCATACATGGAAACACAGGAACTCCCCGCGAACCAAACAGGTGCTACGCCGGCTCCAGACCCCGAGGTTGAACCACGCCCTGGCCGCCGAACCTATAACGCCAGATTCAAACTGCAGAT
>JAAZKF010000047.1 GCA_012799975.1 Burkholderiales bacterium | reverse complement strand
TGCCAGGAAGGCGTGCATCGAGGAGCGGAGCGTAGTTGGAAACTACGTGAGCACCGCAGAGGTGCGCCTGACGACGCAGACGGGCCCGCCTCGATGGCCGAATGCCACGGTAGGCGGCGGATTCAGGTCCGGGGGTCAGGGTTCCAGGACGTGTTTTTCGGGAACCCGGCAGGAGAAGGTCCCGGAGAAGACCGCTTCCTGCCCCCGGTGGATGACCACCTCGACGGTCCGACGCGGGCCTTCTTCGCCTTTCAGGAAGGCCTCTGCCCGCAAGGCGTCCCCGACCAGGACCGGTTTGATGAAGCGCACATCGGCAGAGGCCAGGACCACGTTGGGGTGATTCACCGCCAGCATGGCCGCGTGATCGGCCAGGCCGAAGAGGAATCCGCCGTGCACCATACCGCGCTCGTCGGCTGTCATGGCCACCGAGGCCCGCATCTCCACCACTGCTCGACCTGGCGCCAACTCCAGCGGCCGGCCACACAGCTCCGGGTTGAGGGCTCCGTGGGTCTCTACCTTCATTTCTACCTCCTCGTGTCAGGTTTTCGCGCCATACTTCACCGAACAACCATAGGGAACCGTCAATGGTTCAGAAATCGGCCGGCCTTCAAAGGCTTCGTTCAAGGCCTGCTCGACGTAGTTCTTCGAGCCCCGATCATCGATGGCGCCAGCGTAGATAAGCACCCCTTGCGGGTCAATCACGAACATCTGGGGCGTGGTCCGGGCCCCATACAACCCTCCCAGCATCCCTTGGGGATCCAGCAGGATTCGCGTGGGAGACCCACCCGCCTCGGCCTGGATCCGGATGGCCTCCTCGGGGGTCACGTGCCCCTGCTTGCCGGGGGCTGAGGAGCACACGACCAACCACTGCACGTCCCGCCCGGTCCATTTCTTCTGTTGCTCCTGCATCTTTCCATCTTTATACAGCGCCTGGACGAACGGGCATCCATGATTCCACCACTCCAGGACCACGTACTTCCCTGACAGGGCGCTCAGGGCCACCGACTCTCCGGTCACATCCACCACCTGGAAGCCTGGAGCCGGCTTGCCCAGCGAGGCCTGCGCTTCCACAGGAGGGGCCGAAGCCATATAGCGCGGCAGGACCAGGAACCCGACCAGGCCTGCCACGAGGAGCAGCGACGCGACAAGAACACCCTTCTTCATCGAATAGCCCCTTTTCTGGAACCGTCGGATGCAGGCAAGTCCTGCAGGGCCTGAAGCACCAGGCCGGGGGTCAGGACCTCCGGCAGGATTCGGGGGGGATCCTCCGGATTCCCCGAGTACAGGACGTATAACGGCACTCCACTGCGGCCGAAGGAGGCCAGCGCCCGGGTGATCTGCGGGTCCCGATGGGTCCAATCCGCCCGCAGGGTGACCACCTGAAGTTCCCGGAAGGCTTCCTGGACCTCGGGCCGGTTCAAGGCCACCTGTTTGTTGGCCTGACACGTCAGGCACCAGGAGGCCGTGAAGTCGAGGAAGACCGGTCGTCCCTCGGCCAGGAGGCTCTCGACCGTCTGGGGGGACCAGGGGCGCCAGGAGGTCTGATCCTGACCGGGATCCGGTGCCGAGGCCAGGCCTTCAGCCCCCAAGGCTCCCACCGCCAGGCCTGCCAGAAGGAAGAAGCCGGCCAGGACCCGAGGCAGCAGCCGACCGGAAAACCAGAAACGCCCATATAGCCAGCCAGCCATCCCCAGCAGGACCAGGCCTGTCAAGAGGGCAGCCGCGGCCTCCGGTCCGGCCTGCCGGTCCAGGACCCATACGAAGAAGACCACGGTCAAGAAGAGCGGGAAGGAGATGGCCTGTTTGAAGGTCTCCATCCAGGCCCCCGGCCGGGGAAGCCGGCGCAACAGGCCCGGCCAGGCCGCCAACAGCACGTAGGGGGTCGCCATTCCCACCGCCAACACGGTAAAGACCAGAAGAGCGGCCCACACCGGCTGGGTCAACGAGAACCCGATGGCCGAGCCCATAAAGGGCGCCGTGCAGGGGGTGGCTACCAGGGTTGCCAGGACCCCGCTGAGGAAAGAGCCCCACGAGCCACTGGAAGTGGCGCCCACCTCGGCCAGTCGGGTCAGACCCAGACCCACCTCGAAGACCCCCAGCAGGTTCAAACCCAGAAGGAAGAAGAGGTAGGCCATCAGGACCACGAAGAGCGGGGACTGAAGCTGGAAACCCCAACCCAGTTGCTGGCCTCCCGCCCGCAACAGCAGGAGGGCGCCGGCCACCAGCCAGAACGAGACCAGCACCCCCAGGGCGAAGAGCAGTGCCTGTTTCATGCCCTGGGCGCGCCCTTGGGCCCCGTGTTCCATGAACCCCATGACCTTCAAGGAGATCACGGGAAAGACGCAGGGCATCAGGTTGAGGATCGCACCTCCGAAGAAAGCGAAGAGCAGGGCGACTCCCAGGCTGCTGACCTCCCCCAGGGAGGATTGAACCGGGAGGACCTTCGGCGCTTCCGTCACCGCGGCTTCCAGGGCCAGGGCCCAAGCGTCGGTCCCCGGATGGACCAGGACCCCCTTCAGCGTCCCGGGGGGCTGTGGATTCAGCGTCGAGCGCTTCAGCTCCAGGCGCAGGCCCTCTTCGGTCCGGACGAGTCTCTGGGGAGCCGTCAGATCCAGGTCCATGCCCTGGGTGGGATAGAACTCTACGACCGGGGCATCGGCCAGAGCCGTAGGCAGCCGCAAAGCCAGCACCAGGTGGTCGCCCTCCAGCCAGGCTTGAGCCTGCAGGTCCGCATCGACTTGAGGAAGGGCCGCCCGGGCGGCCTCGAACTCTGCTGCGCGCGGGCCGGGCCGGGCGGCAGTGGCTACCGGAAGGGTCAACTCCAGGCTGGCCTTACCCGGGACGCAGGCCTCCGCACAGGCCAGCCAGGTCGCCTCGGCGGAAAGCGTGAGCGGTCTTCCCTCCGGCAGGTCGGCCGGGACCTGCACCTGGACGGGCAGGAGGACCGTGCCCTCATAGCCCAGGCTGACCAGACCCGCCGTTTCGATGCGCAGCGGGTAGGGCCAGTTCAGCCCTCCTACCTGGAAACCCTCGGGGGAATTCCAGGTGATCCCGGTGGGCAGGCCGCTGTCCCCGGGGTTCTGCCAGTAGGTGTGCCAGGTCGGGTCCATCTGAAGGCGCAGGCCCACCCACTGGGTGGCGCCGGGTTTCCAGGCCTCCAGCTCACTGACCAGCTCGGCCTGGACCGGACCGTCCCGCACCGGGCCCGCCGCCCCGGCGTCCCCTGTCAGGAGGAGGCCCAGGAGCAGGGTGAAGACCAGGGCGAAGCGCGCAAAGAGGGACATCGGGTCCCCTTCCCGTCGGGTTGGTCGGGTCCTCTGTCGAAACCGGTTGAAGACATCGAGGCGATTCATGGCGCTTATGATACCCGGTTTCGTGCTCCTGGACTCCGCTCTTCCCCGAGACCGCCCCGAGGATGGATTCAGGCAGCGTCGGAGGGGTTGTGGGGAACCTCGCGCAGGATCTCACCGAAGAGATCCTGCGCCACGTCGCGGGCGACCACGCCCCGGGTCTCGGCGAAGATTTCAGTGGCCTTCTCCTGGTAGGCGTTCCAGGGGCTCTGCTCGCCGCAGGCCACCAGGTCGATGTCATGCTGCAGGTCGACCAGGGACTCCAGATGCTCCGTCCAGCTCCGGTCCATGGCCTGGATGGTCATCCAGCGCTCCTGTTCTCGCAGGGCCTGGGACCCGAAACGCTCTTCGATCACTTCATAGCGGGCCGCCAGTTCAGCACGCATCAGGTCGGTCAGTTCAGCCATCCGGAGGGGCTTGTCGATCTGCAGGGCAGGCAGCGGGACTCCCAGATCGCCTTCCAGTTGCTCCATCCGGTCTGCTAGTTCCTGGGGAGGAATCGGTTTGCGAGGATCGCGGCCTCCCATGATCTCGTCTGCCAGCCACGCTCCCCCCCAGTCCAGGAGCACCTCGCGCAGGTCCGCCCCTTCCAGGATCTGGTCGCGGTCGGCGTAGAAGAGCTCGCGATGCTGGTCGAGAACCTGGTCGTATCGGGTCGTCTTCTGGCGAATCGCGAAGTGGTGTTTTTCGACGGCCTCCTGGGCGGCGTTGGTCAACTTGCCGACCAGGGGATCGGAGGTACCCTGGTTCCGGGGGACACCCAGGCGATCCAGAAGGCCAGAGGTCTTCGGGGCGACGTGGTGGCGCAGCAGATCGTCCTCCAGGGAGACGTAGAAGCGGGAGGATCCCATCTGGCCCTGATGGCCGGCTCGCCCGCGCAACCGGTCGTCGCTGCGCCGCGAGTCGTGGCGCTCGGTCCCCACCACGAAAAGACCACCGGTCGGATAATCGCTGCCTTTCAGGAAGACGGCGGGTTCAGGCACGCTGGAAGCCACCCCGAGGCGCAGCAAGGCCTCTCCGGGCCCGGGAGCGGGGACCTCGTGGTCCACGATGATGGTCGGGATCTGCCCCATTTCCAGCCATCTGGCCAGGGCCTCGGCCTCCTCGGTCCTGGCCAGGTCCACCACCACGGCCTGCCCCCGGGAGGTCCGCTCGGAGACCTCGATCGCCAGTTTTTTGTAGTTGACCATGTCCGGCTTGATGTCCACGCCGCACCCGGTCACGTCGGTAGCCAGGGTGACCATCCCCGAGCTTCCGGCTCCGGCCAGGATCTCGTTTTCGGCCTGGGTGTTGTCCTTGACGCTCTTGGAGTTGAGGACCTGATGCGGAATGCCCCGGGCGGTGAGTAGCTCCGAGAGGTAGTCGTTGACCTGGCTCGAGCGGGTCCCGATCAGGACGGGCTGCCCTTCGCAGAAGAGGGATTCGGCCTGGTCCAGGATGGCCGCGAATTTGTCCTGCCGGGTCCGGAAGACCAGGTCGGGGTGATCCACCCGAAGCACCGGTTTGTTGGTGGGGATGGACACGACGCTCAGACCATAAAGGGCCTGGAATTCCTTCTCCTCAGTCCGGGCGGTGCCGCTCATGCCGGCCAGCCGCGGATAGCGGCGGAAGAGGTTGGGATGGCTGATCGAGGCCAGGGTGCGCTGCTCGGCCTGGATCTCCAGCCCCTCCCGTGCCTCCAGGGCCTGGTGCAGGCCGTCGTTGTAGCGACGGTCCTCCATGACCCGCCCGGTGAACTCGTCGAGGATCATCAGTTTGCCGTCCGCCACGACATAGTCGCGGTCACGGACGAAGAGGCTCCGGGCCTCGATGGCCTTCTGCAGGTGGGCCACATGCGGCAGGTTCTCTTCGTCGAAGAGATTGCCGATGCCCAGGCGGGATTCGACCACCTTCAGGCCTTCCTCGGTGACCCAGGCCTGGTTCTTCTGGCGGTCGACCTGATAGTGGACTCCAGGGCTCATCGCCGCTACGATCTCGGCAAAGAGGCGGTATTCCTCTTCAGGCGGCAGGTCCCGGGTGGACAGGATCAAGGGGGATCGGGCCTCGTCGAGGAGGATCTCGTCGACCTCATCCAACAGGGCGTAGAAGGGGGCGCGCTGGACCCGCTCAGAGGGCGACTGGACGGTCTGATCGCGCAGATGGTCCAAGCCCAGGGTTGAGTTGTTCAGATAGGTGATATCCGCCTCGTAACCCGCCCGGCGCTCTTCAGGTGACATCGACTCGTCCACCAGGCCGACCGACAGGCCCAGGCTCCGGAAGACCGGGCCCATCCACTCACAGTCCCGCTGGGCCAGGGTCTCGTTCACGGTCACCACATGGGCGCCTTGAGCGGCCAGAGCATTGAGGTAGACCGGCAGGACACCGGTCAGGGTCTTGCCCTCTCCCGCCTTCATCTCGGCGATCTGGTTCCGGCCTAGAGCCAGGGCTCCCAGGACCTGCACGTCGTAGGGACGCATGCCGGTGCTTCGGAAGGCGGCCTCCCGAGCCACCGCAAAGGCCTCGACGCGCAGGTCGTCCAGGCTCTCGCCTGCAGCCAGGCGGGCTCGGAACCGACCCGTCATGGCCTTGAGTTCCGCATCCGACAGGTTCTCCATCTGCGGGCCGAGGCGGTTGATGGCCTCCAGCTCGGGTTGCAGATCCAGGATCGGATCCCCCTTGCCGATGGCCGAGAGAAGCAGGTTCTCGACCTGACGCAGGGCCCGCATGGTCCGGGCGGCCAGGGTGGGAGGAAGTTCGGGGAGGTCGATGGGCGCCAG
>JAAZKF010000368.1 GCA_012799975.1 Burkholderiales bacterium | reverse complement strand
GGAGGCGTTCCGGGCCACAACGACGCCAGGTTTCGCAGGCGGGCGAGGTTCTCGGGAGTGCCCAATACCCGAAATCCAAACCCGAAACCGGCCAGGATCAGCAGCAGGGCGACCATCCTGGAACAGGACCACCCCGGGCGTCCTGATTGGGGCGGAGTAGTCGGAGTCGGGGGCGGTCCGGCTGCGGGAGTGGGGTTTGGGGGGGGGAGCTTCGGCAAACCCGGGGAGGCCACCGGGCCGGTGGTGGCCGGGGCGGCCGAGCCAGCGGCCGGCTGCGGACCGGGAGATGCCCCCGGGGTGGGACCGGGGCTGTGGACCACGGTGGTGCCTCCCCGATGCGCGTCCACCACTCCCTTGAGGTCCCGCTTCATCTCCAGCATGTCCTGGTAGCGGTTCTCGGGCAGCATCTGGGTCGCGCGGCCGATTATCCAGGCCATCTCTTCAGAGACCTGGGGATTCAGTGAACGGACCGGTGGCAACTGGAAGGGGGTCTGGGTCTGGGTGGGATCCCGCCCGGTGAGGGCCTGGTGTAGGGTGACCCCCAGAGCGTAGATGTCCGAGCGGGGATCGGTCTGCCCGCTATATTGCTCGGGAGGCGCGTAGCCGGGCGAGCCGATCCGCATGGTGTCGCCCTTCTTGCTGGGATTGAAGTGGCGGGCGATACCGAAGTCTATAAGTTTGACCTTGGCCCCGTCGATCATGATGTTGCTGGGCTTGACGTCCCGGAAGATGATAGCGTCGGGCTTCTGGCAATGCAGGTAATACAGCACCGTGGCGATCTCGACCCCCCACTCGGCCACCTGTCGCTCGGGGAGGGGACCTGCCACCCGCGACAGGATCCGACCCAGGTCCTCTCCTTTGACGTATTCCATGACCAGGTAGTAACGACCCTGGAACTGGAAGTAGTCGGAGACCGTGGGCAGGCTGGGATGACTGAGCCTGGCCAGCAGGTTGGCTTCACGGTGGAAGTGGTTCAGGGCTGCCGCCTGCTCTTCCGGGTTGGAGTAGCGAGCGGTCATCTCTTTGACGGCGTGTTGGGTGCCCCCCAGGCGGGTGTCCTGGCAGACGTAGATATTGCTCATCCCGCCCCGCCCCAGGAGGCGCTCGACCCGATAACGGTTGTCGATCAGCGTGCCGGGTTGAAACATGGACAACCCTCCTTTCCGAGCATCCGGCTCATGAATCCAGGAACATCTGGTACAGGACCACCAGGGCTCCTCCCATCAAAGCCATCAGAAGCATTCCCAGGATCCAGGCCCAGGCTCCACCACCCGAGCCGTTCCGGTTCTGGAACTCTTGGGAGCGTTCGCTGGATTCCAGCGGGTGCCCCGGGCGGCGTGTCGCGGCCGCCAGGGCTTTGTCCAGCCCCCGGCGTAGCTCCTGAAGGCTGCCGGGCCGTTCAGCAGGATGATTCTTGAGCGCTTTGGTAAGGATCGAGCGTGTTACGGTCGCCATCCCTGGTCGGAGTTCCTCTATCGGGGTCAGGTTGAAGGGTGAACTTCCCGGATTCATCCCCGTCAACATATGATACATGAGGGCTCCGACGTTGTAGACCAGCGTCCTGGTGTCGGTGCCGGCCTCGCCGGTGAATTGCTCGGGAGCCGCGTAGTCCGGGGCTCCCATCGACTCGCTGCCCCGGCCACCCAGAAGTCGGCCGAAGCCGATATCCAGGACCTTGATCTGACCATCCTCGGTCAGGACCATGTTGGAAAGGCGCAGGTCCCGATGGATTCCGGAGGGGAGCTTGCGGGCCCAGAGATAGGCCAGCAGGTCGCATAACTGCGTCCCGATGCGCAGCGTCTCGGTTTCGGTCAGGCTGCCTCGTGTCTGCAGGACCGTGGCCAGGTCGGTTCCCGGGATGAACTCGCGGATCAGGTAAAGGCACCCTTCCTGCGAGAAGAAGTCCACCAGCTTGGGCAGGTGAGGGTGCTCCAGGGCTGAGACCTGCAGGGCTTCCGCCTGGAACATTGCCAGCAGCCGGGCGCGATCGCCATGATCCACGCCTACCGGTTGCATCTCCTTGACCACCCAGAACTTGCCCCGCAGGTGCTGGTCCTCGGCGATGTAGAGGTTACGGAGCCTGGACTGGTGCAGAGTACGGTGGATCCGGTAGCGGCCTCGGAGACTGCTCCCCAGGGGAAGCAAAGGCGGCACTCAATGGCTCCTTTCAGGAATCAGGATGAGACCGTCCGGGCGCCAGGAAACCCGGCCAGTCCCCGCAGGATCGGACCCTTTCGGCGAGCAACAGCCTGGGGAACGTTCTTCTCGGCCCGGGGACTTCCCTGCCCTGCCTGCTCGGGCAGGAGTTCGAAACCCTTCGAAGAAAGCGGCTTGCCGCTCGTCGGTCGAGTCCTTCTGGCGGGAGGGAAACCGGTTGGGGCCGATCCGGTCAGGTCGGTCCTCGTGGGACCCCGGGACCCGCCAACCTTGCCCGTCGACCGCGATGCCCGGCCCGCAGGACCGGAAATCGGACGGGCATCATCCCTCCTCGGAGAAGGCCTTTCATGATCACTGCTGACAGATTGACGAAGAGGTTCGGGGACCACACCGTGGTGGATTCCCTGACCTTCGAAGTCGAGAAGGGCGAGATTCTGGGCTTCTTGGGCCCCAACGCCGCAGGCAAGACCACCACCATGAAGATGTTGACCTGCTACTTCCCGCCCTCCGACGGGACCGCGCGGATCGCCGGGTTCGATGTGGTGGAGGATAGCCTCCAGGTCCGTAGGAAGATCGGGTTCCTCCCCGAGAACGTCCCGCTCTACCCGGAGATGACGGTTCGCGAATACCTGGAGTTCGCTGCCGCGGCCAAGTCGGTGCCCCACGCCGACCGCCGGCAGGCCGTCACCAGGGCCCTGGACTGCTGCAACCTGGGCGAGGTCGAGTCCCAGTTGATCGGGACCATCTCGCGCGGCTTCCGTCAGCGGGTCGGCCTGGGGCAGGCCATCATCAACACTCCCCCGGTGCTGATCCTGGATGAGCCCACGGTGGGTCTGGATCCGGCCCAGATTCGAGATATCCGCGAGCTGATCAAGGAGCTTGGCAAGACCTCCACGATCATCTTGTCGACCCATATCCTGCCCGAGGTCTCCCTGACCTGCAACCGGGTGATAATCCTGCACAAAGGTCAGATTCGGGAGGTGGACACCCCCGAAAACCTGACGACCAAATTGCAGACCGTCAATGCCGTGCGCCTGCAGGTCCGGGGGCCCCAGGAAGAGGTCCAGGCGGCCCTGGGCCAGGTGCAGGGCGTCCATAACGTCACCCGATTGGAGGAGCCGGGTTCCGAGGGGGTCCTCTTCCGGGTCCAGGTACCGCGCGACCTCGATTTGCGCGGAGATCTTTCCCGTCTCATCGTCCAGAAGGGCTGGGACCTCTTGGAGCTGCACTCCGAAGGGCTCTCCCTGGAGGAGATCTTCCTCAACGTCGTTCAGCGCGAGGTCGAAACCAACCAGGGAGGTGAAGCCGCTTGATCGCCGTCTTCAATCGGGAGCTCAAGGCTTATTTCAGCTCGGTCCTGGCCTGGGTCCTGGTCTCCGTCTACCTCTTGATCGTCGGAGTCATCGTGGCTTTCAGCATCGAGGATTTCGCCGACATTTCCATGATGGCCATGCAGGGAGGGCGTCCGGCCAACGCCATGGAGCAACTGGTTCCCCCCCTGCTCACCACCATGGGCTTTTTGCTGCTCTTCTTCCTGCCCTTGTTGACGATGCGCCTCTTCGCCGAAGAGAGGCGCTCCGGGACGCTGGACCTCCTCTTGACCTACCCCCTTACCGAGGCCCAGATCCTGGCCGGCAAGTTCATGGCTTCTTTGACGGTCGTCGGCATGATGCTGGCTTTCACCCTCAGTGGATTCGTGATGCTGGGGCGCCTGACGCCTTTGGACTGGCCGGCGCTGGCCATCGGCTATCTGGGCCTGCTCCTGCTCAGTGCCGCCTTCCTGGCCTTTGGGATGTGGGCTTCCAGCCTGACCTCCAGTCAGTTGGTGGCCTCCGTGCTGACCTATGGGGGGTTGCTGATACTGTGGATCCTCTCCGGGATCGACCGTTCCGGAGCCCTCAAGGAGCGCTTCGGCGACCTGTCCGCCCTGGCCCATCTGACCAACCTGACCAAAGGGGTCCTTGATACCCAGGATCTCGTCTACTTCCTGGCCCTGGCCACGCTCTTCTTGTTCCTGACGGCCCGGGTCCTGGAAAGCCGCAAGTGGAGGGGATGAGACAATGACTGCCAAGACCAGGTTTGCCATCTCCACCATTCTGTCGGTCTTGCTGGCTTTCGGGATCTTCCTCGTGGTCTTGATGATCTCGCGCCAGAACAACCACAAGTGGGACCTCACCAGCAACCAACGCTTCAGCCTCTCCCAGCAATCCCTGGACGTGGTCCGGGGCCTCAAGGAACCGGTCGAGGCCCTGGTCTTCCTGGCTGAGGCCGACGGCGCCAATCGCCAAGCCGCCGATGAATTGCTGGGTAATTACAAGGCGGCGGCACCCGAGAAGTTCACCTTCCAACTGGTGGATCCCCGGAAGAGTCCGCTGCTGGCGCGCAAGCACGAAGTTCGGATGCCTGGTCAGGTGGTCCTGGTCTCGGGTTCCCAGACCCAGCGTTCCACGGCCGTGGCCGAGGAGGAGTTGACCAACGCGCTCTTGCGGCTCTCCGACCAGGCCGAGAAGAAGCTCTACTTCCTCTCGGGGCACGGTGAGCGGGCCATCGAGGGGAAAGACCCGGAGACCCTGGCCCACTTCCAGGGAGGATTGGCGGATGAGGGTTTCAAGGGGGGAAACCTGAATCTGCTGCAGACCAAGCAGGTGCCCGCCGACGCCTCGGTCGTGGTCCTGGCCGGCCCGACCCGTCAGATGCTGCCTGCCGAGCAGCAGGCCCTGAAGACCTGGCTGCAGAACGGAGGCCGCCTGCTGGCGACCTTGGAGTTGGAGACCGGAGACCATCTCGACTGGCTCTTGAAGGACTATGGGATCAAGTCGCCCGCCGAGGCCATCCTCGACGAGCAGGCGCAGATGTTCGGCACCGAGCCGGTCTACGCGGTGGCCCTGGCCTATGCGGCGGATCATCCGATAACCCGGAACTTCAGACTTAACACGCTCTTCCGCCTGGCTCGGCCGGTGGAGATGAACCCCGAAGCCATCCCCCAAGAGGCTTCGCTCCTACCCCTGGCCCACACAGGGCCTTATGCCTTCAGCGTGCCCAGTGCTGACCTGCTGGGCAAGGAACGCGTCGAGATCCGTTCGGACCGGGTGGTTCGCAAGGGGTCGATCCCCCTGGCGGTGGCCGGCACCTTCCCGGCGGGGCCGACCCCAGCGGCCAGCCCCAGCCCGGAGAACGCTGCGAAACCCTCCAGACCCGAAGCCCGGATCGTGGTGGTCGGGGACACCGACTTCCTCAGCAACGAGCTCTTCGGTGTCCTGGGTAACAAAGACCTGGCGATGAACATGCTCAACTGGCTTGCCGAGAGCGAGAACCGGATCACCATCCGTCCCAAGGACGAAGGGACCCAACCCCTGCTCCTCTCGCAGACCCAGACCAGTCAGATCAAGGTGATCTTGATCCTGGCTATCCCGCTGGCCGTCATGTTGACCGGCTTCTTGATGGCCTTCAGGAGGCGCGGATGAACCCTCGCGGCACTCTCTTCATGTTGGTGCTCCTGGCGGGCCTGGGAGCCTTCTGGTACTTCCATGACGTCCAGGGCGCCAAGGTTCGCGAGGAAGCCAAGGAGAAGGAAGAGCGCCTCTTTCCTGGACTCGAGTCCGGAAATCTGCAATCCTTGCGTCTGGTTGATTCCAAGGACCCGGATGGCCCTGCGCTTTTGATCGAGAAGGTAGGCAGGCACTGGTTGATCCGGGGGGAGCGCGACCTGCTGGCCTCCCAGGACGACCTCTCCAGCCTGACCGACCAACTGGCCAACCTGCGGCGGGTTTCGCTGATCTCCGAAGCCCCGGCCGAGCAGGATCTGGCCCAATACGGCCTGGACAAGCCCCGCCGACGCCTGGAACTCGGGACCTCCAAAGGCACTCACACCCTTCTCTTGGGAGACCGGACCCCCGACGACCGGAGTTACTACGTCCGCTCTTCACAGACCGGTCCGGTTCTGGAGGTGGACTCGGTCTTCATGACCATCCTGGAGAAGCCGATCCAGGACCTCCGGGAGAAGAGCCCCCTGCCCTTGGAACCCTCCACCGTGGAGCGTCTCGTCATCCAGCCGGAGCAGGGCCCTGAGATCGTCCTGGTCAAGGAACCATCCAAAGAGACCGGGGGGGAGACCAGTGCCTTGGGAACCTCCGAGCGCTGGCGCCTGGAAGCTCCCATCCAGGCCCAGGCCGACCCTCGCAAGGTCTCGGAGTTCCTGTGGTCCTGGAAGTCGCTGGTCGCAGGCCGCTTCCTGGGGCCCTCTGAGAAGACGGATTTCTCCAAACCGGTCATGACCCTGAAGGCCTGGAACCCCGGGGACTCCGCTCCCTTGAAGCTGGAACTCGGGCCTCGTGTCCAGGTCAAGCCGGGCCTGGCCTACGTGCGCCGCTCCGATCCCCAGGAAGTCCTGGTCGTCGACCTTGTCGACCGCGAGGAGCAGCTCCTCGGACATACGGCGGAAGACTTCGTGGATCGCCACCTTCTGGATTTCGCCGAGGATCAGGTGGACCGCATCGAGGCGACCTTGGGGCAGGAGAAGTTGCTTGTCCGCAGGATCCGCGATGGCTGGGAAGTCCGTGAGCCTGCGGACGTGGTCAAGGACGAGAACACCCGCAACTCTGCGGTCTCCGACCTGCTCTTCGATGCCTTGGACCTGCAGTGGACCTCACAGGTCGCCGACGGAACTTCCGACGCGCTGGTAGCGCCGCGTGCGACCATGCGCTTCCTGGACAAGACGGGGGAGGTCCTGGGAACCCTGCTGATAGGTAGTCCTCGAGCCGAGGGAGGAGTTTGGGCGGCCAATCAGTCGTCCGGTCCGGTTTTTGTGCTGGAGAAGGACCCCCTGGAGAAGATGCGTGCCGATCTGGCGCGCTTGAAGGGCTCGTCGCCCGCTGCATCGGCCTCCCCTGTGGGGCCACCCTTGGAGCCGTAGCCTCAGGGCCTGCAAACTCCGTTTGGCGGGCCTTGAGGCTTCCCGTCTCCAGGTCGGGCGCATGAGCACCCTGGCCGTGGCAGAAAAAATCCCTATCGCGCCAGGGGGCATGCCATGACGACCCCAGAAATGCAGTTCGAAAGAGCTTTCTACGATTGGCCACGGCTGGACACCGAAGAACGTCTGGCGGCCTTTCGTTCGCTTCCGCTGGAAAGAGCCGAAGAACTGCTGGACTGCATGAACGCCGTCGACCAGGCGGACCTGCTCTTGACCATGTCCAAGCACGAGCGGCGGGCCTGGTTGCGTTATCTGGACCCGGACGACCTGGCGGACGTCATGCAGGAGGTCCCCAGCGAGGATTGCCAGGTCCTTCTGGATTTGCTGGATGTGCGGACCCGCAACGAGGTGCGGGCCCTGATGGCCTATGCCGAGGACGACGCCGGTGGCCTGATGAGCCCACGCTTCGCCCGGGTGCGAGCCCAGATGACGGCTGACGAGGCGATCCGCTACCTGCGGGCCCAGTCCCAGCGCCGCATCCCCCTCGAGTCCCTGTACGTCCTGGACTCCGACCAGAAGCTGTTGGGCGAGGTGGGTCTGAATCGCCTTTTCTCGGCTCGCCCTGACGAGAAGGTCGCGGATCTCATGGACACGGATCTCGTGACGGCCCCCGAGGATATGGACCAGGAGGAGGTGGGGGCCCTCTTCTCGCGCTACGACCTGACGGTCATGCCCGTGGTCGATGACCAGGGTCGCATGAAGGGCCTGATTACGGTCGACGACGTGATGGACGTCCTGCAGGAAGAGGCCACCGAGGATGCCCAGAAGTATGGCGGCATGGAGGCTCTGGACGAGCCCTACCTGAGGACCGGGATCCTGAACCTGATCAAGAAGAGGGTCGGCTGGTTGACGCTCCTGCTGATGGCCCAGATGTTGACCGCCTGGGCCATGGCCCGCTACGAGGACGAGCTGTCCCGGGCCCTGGTGCTGGCGATCTTTGTTCCGCTCATCATCTCCAGCGGTGGGAACTCAGGCTCCCAGGCCTCCACCCTGGTCATCCGGGCGATGGCCATGGGCGAGGTCCGCCTGCGCGACTGGCCATATGTGCTCTTACGCGAGCTGGGGTCGGGCCTGATCCTGGGCAGTATCCTGGGAATCGTCGGTTTCGGCCGGATCGTCTTCTGGGAGTACTTCTTCCACGTCTATGGTCCACACTACCTGGCGCTGGCGGGAACCGTTGCCTTGTCGCTTCTGGGAGTCGTGCTCCTGGGCTGCGTGGCGGGGTCGATGCTCCCCTTCATCCTGCGCTTTCTGAAGTTCGACCCGGCCAGCGCCTCGGCCCCCTTCGTGGCCACCCTGGTCGACGTGTCGGGCCTCATCCTCTATTTCACGGTGGCCAGCATCCTGCTGACGGGCACTCTTCTATAGCCGCAGGCTTCACGTAGGGGCCCGAATCCGGTCTGCAGGAAGGCTGGCGGCCGGCTCCCAGGCAGGTTTTTTTTCGACAGTGTCGAAACGAAGGCCGGCGCCGGAAGGCCATGGCCCGTGAAGGTCCATCGCCGGTCGAGGCGCTCAACCTGAAGAATACTTCTCCGGTGGTACCGGAGTTTTCAGATATCGACTTCTGGGATTCCTGCCGCGCGAGCCCTCTCGTCGGCGTCCCCGACCCCCGACAGCGATAAACACCCGGACTGGGTGGATTCTTCGGCCTGCGTCGTGGGCTTCGTCCCGTCCGCAGTCCGTTCCTGGCGGTCCATCGGGTTCGTCTTCGACGGTTCGCAACCGGTCTGGAAAAGGGCCTATACCGAGGGCTTCGACCTCGGCAGGGTCACGTCCCCGGGAGGAGAGCACAAGGAGCGTGCCCCAGTGACCAGCAAGATCGAGCAATCCTCCAGGAAGTTGATCCTTATCGATGGCAACGGCCTGGCCTATCGGTCCTTCTACGCGGTCCCGCCGCAGAAGACCGCGTCCGGACTGCCGACCCAGGCCGTGCTGGGTTTCACGAATCTGTTGTTGAGTGTCCTGCAGAAGGAGAAACCCACGCATGTGGCCGTGGCTTTCGACCAGTACGCTCCCACCGAGAGGCTGCAGAAGTTCCAGCCCTACAACGTTCAGCGCGAAGAAATGCCCGAGGAACTGGCCCTCCAATTGCCGGTTATCGAAGACCTGGTCCGTGAGTGTGGTCTGGCGGCCTGCCGGGTTCCTGGCCACGAAGCCGATGACTGCATCGGGACGCTGGCGCGCCGGGCCCAGGAGGATGGTTTCGAGGTCCTGATCGTCTCGGGAGACCTGGACCTTCTGCAGTTGGTGGGGCCTTCGGTGCGGGTGCAGACCACCCGGCGAGGGATCGGCGACCTGGTGGTTTATGACGAGGCAGGGGTCCGCAAGAAATACAACCTTGAACCATCCCAACTGGCCGACCTGCGGGCGCTGGCGGGGGATTCCAGCCAGAACATCAGCGGGGTTCCGGGAATCGGTGAGGTGACGGCGCGCAAGTTGTTGTCCCAGTATCGCAGCCTGGACGACCTCTTCTCCTCCTTGGATCAGCTTCCCGCCAAGTGGCGAAATCCGCTTCTGGAGAATCGGGAGGATGCTCAAGAGTTCCGGGTACGAGCCACGATCGTGACGGACCTGCCGATCGAACTGGATTGGGAGCGTTGCCGTTTCGAGGGGCTCTCGGTAGCCAGTCTGACCGAGTTCCTCTCGCGTCTGGACGCCTTCAACGAGTTCAAACCGCTTTTGGACGCCCTGGGGGGAGAGGCTTCCGAAGACCTCTCACCGGCCTCCGAACCTCGCATCCTGTCGGCCTCGGAGGCCCGGGAAGCCCTCTCGGCCCTGCTCGAGGACAAGACGCCTCTGGCCCTGGCCTGGTTGCGTTCCGATGGGGTCGAGCGCGGCCTGGGCCTGGCCTGGGGCTCTCCGGTCGAGAGCTTCTATGTCGGCTTGGGTTCCCGGCCGGAGGAACTGCCTGCCGAGGAGGCCTGGAAGCTGCTGGTTCCGATCCTGGAAAATGCGGAACGGCCCAAGTTCCTTCACCGGATGCGCGATGTGGCCACGTTGCGCCAGAACCACCCGGCGGGAGTGCTGGACCTGGCGGTGGCCTCGGCCCTGCTGGATTTGGGAGAGCGGGACCACTCCCTGGAGGCCGTGGCCCGTCGCCACGATCGCTCGACGGCCAGCGAGGACGAGCTGTGGGGGGTGGGGGTGCGCGCCCTGGAAGACATCTCGACCTCCCAGATCGCCGAGTGGACCTTGCGCCGGGCTCGGACCTTGCTCGAGTTAGGGCCGCTGCTGCAGGAACGCCTCTGCCATGAAGGCCTGGAGGGGATCTACTCTTCAGTTGAACTGCCCTTCTCGTGCCAGGTGGGGGGATTGGATGGGGCCGGTCTGGCCCTGGACAAGACCGCCATCGAGACCGTCAGGAAGGTCGTGGACGACGAGCTGGAGGTGTTGCGCAAGGAGATTCACGCCGAGGCCGACCGTCCCTTCGACCTGGATTGCGACAAGGAACTGGGAGAGTTCCTCTTCGATTCGCTGGGCCTTTTGGTGCCCACGCGCCCCAAGAATGGGGGAGCGATCGGCGCCGAGATCCTGGTCTCGTTGGTGGGCCAGCATCCCATCGCGCTGACCGTGCGAAACTATCGGGAGTTGGCCGAGTTCCGCCAGATCTTCGTGGAGGGGTTCCTGGCCGGGGGGCAGTGCGTCGAGGAGGTGGGAGGGTGCCTTTTCAATCCCGCCATGACCGTTGAAGAGCGGCTTCAGTGGTTGGGGCCGGTAGCCTGCGGAGGCCCCGTGGCCACCTGGCACCGCATGCTGGCGGTGATCGAGAACCTCCAATGCGTCCCCTTGAGACGGCGTCTGGCCGATCTGGTGGAAAAGACCCTGGTCCCGTCTGTACCTGGTGGTGCCTTGTTGGCCCTGGAGTTCGATCAATTGGAACTGCGCGTCCTGGCCCGGCTGGCCGGGGACGAAAAGCTGGCGCAGGCCGTGAATGACGGGGATCTGGAGGCTGCCCTGACGGCCCGGCTCTTCGGCATCGAGTCGAGCGGGGTATGGCCCACGATGCGGCGGGTGGCCATGCAGGCGGTCCTGTACGGGATGGGCCCTCGCTGGTTGGCGCGTTGCCTGGACCTGACCGAAGAACAGGCAGCGGAGCGTCTGAACGAGGTTCGCTCGGAATTCTGCCAGCGTTTTCCGGCGGCCGAAGACTGGTTCGAAGCCCGCTTCCAGGAAGCCCGCGACATGACCGCCTTGACCACGCTGGCCGGCCGCACGCGTAGGCTCCCCGAGGTGCGAAGCCGCAACCACGACATCCGCGAGATGGCCGAACGCACAGCACGCTCGGCAGCCTTGGAAGGCTCGGTCACGGACCTGCTGAAGTCTGCGGTCGTGGCTCTGGAGGGTCTGGTCCGTCCTGGGGTGGTGGTCCCCCACATCAACCGGATCCTGCTGGAGGTGCCCGAGGCCCGGAGCGAGCAGATAGCTCGCGAGGCTCAGGAACGCTTGTTGCAGGTCGGCCAGGGCTTCGACCTGGTCATCCGGTGGCAGGTGGGCAGGAACGGGCATGAGGTCTTGTCTGCTCGGCTTCAGCCCGCCGCTTGCTGACCCGCCCGCGGCCTCTTCCAAATGGGGCTTTGCGGCCGTCTGGTCCGCAGAGCCCCGTTCGCTTTCTCAGGCTCAGAAGCGGACTTCGTAGCGAAGGCGCCAACCGTCCGGTTCCACGCGGGGGCCTTCGTTGGGGCGGTGGATCTCGTAGTTGAGCATGACCCGCTGGGGGGCTTTGCGGTCCAGGTAGTAGTTGACCCCCAGGACCACCCGGTTGCGGGCGTTCAGGGCGTTGTTGGCGACGCGTGTATCGACTCGATCCAGGTCCGGATCGAACCAGTCGTAGAAGAGTACGGCGTCCCAGTCCCGAACTATCGTCCAGGTATTGCCCAGATAGGCCCCGAAGGCCCTGGAATCGGTCCGGGAGACCTTGTTCCAACCCTGGCTCCAGATGGCTTCGGACTCCAGGGTCCACCGGCCCTTCTGGTAGCGCAGATCGATTCCCCAGCGGCGGACCGGGATATCCAGTGGGCTTCCGTCTGGCTGGACCGTGCCCAACTGGCCCGACACCCCCACCTCCAGTCCCCGCGCCGCCGGCAGGACCAGGCGGAGGCTGGCGTCCTTGTTCGGGTTCCTGTCGCCGGCGTTGAGGCCTTGGCCTTGGAAGATGCCGAAATCCCAGGTCAGTCCGGAGGCGGTCCGGCCTCCCAGGTTCAGGCCCAGGTCGCGTTCCTGGTAGAGGGCCCGGGTCATATCGCTGCGCTCGATGGTCATGGTCCCCGAGCTCGAGGCCAGGCCTTCCCGACCGAAACGCACCTTGAACTGTCCGGCCAGGAGCTCGAGGTCGTGGGGGAGGTCTACCCGCACGTAGCAGTCGCGCAGCTCACTTTCGTCCGCGCGGGTGTCGGTGTGGCCTTGCACTACCAGGTCCACGTCCTGGCCCAGGTGGGCCGTGAGGACCAGGCGGAGCCGTCGGATGTTCAGGTAGGAGGCG
>JAAZKF010000046.1 GCA_012799975.1 Burkholderiales bacterium | reverse complement strand
GGAAACTACGTGAGCACCGCAGAGGTGCGCCTGACGACGCAGACGGGCCCCTCCCACCCACACCCTGGTGTGGGTGGGGTCTCAACGCCTCGACGGCCGAATGCCACGGTAGGCGGCGGATTCAGGATAAGTCGGCATCCAGCGCCCTTGCAGGACCAGTTCCTCGGACCAGGCCTGGAAGTCCAGCAGTTCCAGGACGGCCCCCGGGCCCAGGGCGGTAACGGGCATGTGGGAGGGCAGCGGGACGTCCAGGGGGACTGCGCGCAGTCCCTCGGCGATCCGCCGACGCAGGTGCTCCTGCTCTTCGGTTCCGCGGCTGCGCAGATGCTTGGACAGGAACTCGATTTTCTCCAACTCCGGGTGGAAAATCAGGCTCAGAGGCGGTCCCGGACGGCTCTCCAACCCCGCCATTCCACGCAGCCGGGCCCCCGGTTCCCAGCCCGAGAAGGGTCCCAACTTCCAGTGCACGTAGGCGACCAGATTTTGGATTCCCAGGACGCCTCGGTCTTGAACCTTCCGGTAGTCCAGTTGGAGTTCGGTGATCTCCACCGCGTCGATCTCCAACTGCATGATGAGGACAGGCTGGCGGATCCGGGCCTGCGGGGGCAGAGTCTGGCGCAGCGGCAGCAAGGGGGGGACCTGGCGTTTCAGGACGTCGGACATGGCCTCTGCCGACAAGGCCACGGCAAATCCGCCGGGCTCGCAGAGGCGATCGCGGAAGAGGTCGGGCCCCGAGTCGCGTACACCCGGTGCCGTTGGACCCGCCACCACGACCAACCCCGTGCGCCGATCCCCGGTGGGCAGGGTCAGCACCTCCATCCGGGACAGATCGCTGGCGCGCACCGCGCCGGAGGCTACCAGGTCCTTCCAGTAGGCCCCCGGGACAGGGACCCGGAACTCCCGGGCCAGACCGGCAGCCAGCAGGGCTTGCAGGTTGGCGCTCATCTCTGCGGGCAGGGCCAGCGCCAGGGGCCGGGTCAGGCGCAGGCGCAGGCTGTCTGGCACCAGCTCGAATTCCAGTTCAGCCCCCACCAGGGTCGGGCGGCTCAGGACCTCCCAGTGCCCTTCGATTCGGGGGAGTTGGTGCCCCAGAAGGCTAGTGGTCCCCGTCAGCGAGCCATACAGGCGGATCTGGCCCGGATTGCAGCCCAGGAGCGTCAGCCCCAGATCCGAGACCACCAGGCGGGTCCGGCCTTCGGGATCCGTCCACTGGAAGGCCTGGGGCTGGCTTTCGCGGAAGCGGGTCAGGGCCTCCTGCAGGAAGCTCTCCCCCAGTTGGGCCAGGACCCGGACGGGTCCTCGTCGGGCATGGCCTTGTAGAGGCGGCGCCAAGCGGACGTCCATGGCCTCTGAGCCCGCCACGGTGGCCTCCACGGTGCACAGGCTGCCTACCGCCAGCGTCTCCCAGAGTGCGGGGGGTGGGCCCTCCCACTGCAGGTTGAAGTCCCGGTGCTGGCCGCCCCCCATATACATACGGACCTGCGGCGGATCCCGTGAGAGGACTTCACCCTGCAGGCGTCCTCGAGTGGCTCCTGCGGGGGCATGGAGGGCTGAAGGTCCCTCGTCCAGTCGGCTCCGGAGGGTGACTTCACCCGAGGCCCAGCGCCCGGCCAGGCGCACCGGCAGCCCCTCCAACCCGCGAAGGTGCGCCATGTCACCGCGAAGCACGTAGCGCTGCGGCTGGTAGACGGTGTGGTCCAGCTCCGGCAGGATCCAGGCGCTGCCCTCCTGGATGATCACCAGGCGGCGCTCCGGTGCTGCCAGGGCCGAGGAGCTCCAGGTCAGCGCCAGGGCCAGGGCCAGCAGCGCGGCCCGGATCAACTGCGAGCTTCGCGCCATCTCAGGGCCACCGCCGCCAGGACGAAGTGGAGGGCCAGCACCGGCAGCAGGATTCCGAAGATCGACCCCGGGGAGATCGCGAAGTCCACGCCGGCGAAGGGCAGTCCCAGTTCCTGCAGGCGCTCGTTGAGGCGGGCCAGGCTGGCCAGCCCGCCGAAGCACCAGCGGCTTACCGCCAGCAGGGACAAGGTGTTGAGAGGCTCGGGCATGTTTTCGGCCCGGATGAAGGCGCCCGAGAAGACCAGTTGCAGGATCAGCACGACCGAGACCAGGCTCATGGATTGCTCGGCGCTGGCCGTCAGGCTGGACAGGATCAGCCCCAGCAGCACGCCGCCCAGGCAGGCCGCGAACAGGAAGAGGAAGGCCTGGAGAAGTCCGAGGTCGTCCAGCGCCAGGGGGATCCGCAGGAGGACGGTGCCCAGCAGGATCGCGCTCTGCAGCAGCCCCAGGAATCCCAGCAGCAGGACCTTGGAGAGCAGGTAGGGCACGATCTGCAGGTTGACCAGCCGCTCGCGGCGGAAGATGGGCAGTTCCTTGACCACCTCGCGGCAGGAGTTGATGACTCCGAACATCAGGCAACTCATCATCAGCAGGAAGAGCAGGGTCTGCCCATCCTGGATGGGGAACAGGCCCCGGCCGCTGAATTCCTGACGCAGGCCGAAGAGGTCCGGTTCGAAGAGCAGCGCCAGGATGGCCCCGATGACGGGGGCCTGACCCAGTAGGAGGGCCAGGTTCTGTCGGTCCGCCTTCAGCAGCCGGGCGTAGCGTTCGAGAAGGACGCCCAGTTGTCTGCAGGAGGCCAGGAACCTCCTGCCGGGGCCGGAGCCGGGATTCCCGATCGGGCGGGAGTGGGCCGTGGGTCTCTCGGGTGCCTGGGAACGGACCGTGGCCTGGAAGCGCTCGCGCCACTGCACTCCCGCCTCGGCTGTTTCCAGGGCCAGGTAGATGTCGGCGAAATCCTCTACGCCGAAGAACTCCAGCGCCTGGCGGGGAGGGCCGAAGAAGGCCAGGCGACCGCCGGGGGCCAGGAAGGCCACCTGGTCGCACAGCAGGATGTTCTGGGTGGCGTGGGTGATCAGGATCACGGTTCGACCACCCCTGGCCAGGCGGGCCAGGAGCTGCATGGTCTTCTTCTCCATCCCCGGGTCCAGGCCTGAGGTCGGCTCATCCATGAACAGCACGCCGGGTTCGGTCAGAAGTTCGACGCCCACGCTGACCCGCTTGCGCTCGCCTCCGCTCAGGGTCCCGATTCTATTCTGACGGCGGTGGCCCAGGCCCATCGTAGCCAATACGAAATCGACCCGGCGTTGGATTTCGCGCTGGTCGGTGTCTGCCGGCAGGCGCATGCGGGCCGAGAAGTGGAGGGCCTCCTCTACTTCCAGGTCGCGATGCACGATGTCGTCCTGGGGGACGTATCCCAGAAGGGAGCGGAAGAGGTCGGTGGCCAGCGTGGAGTCCAGGCCGTTATACAGAACCTGTCCGGCCGTGGGGCGGCGCAGGCCCAGAAGACAGCTCAGCAGGGTGGACTTGCCCGCTCCACTGGGGCCCACCAGGGCTACGAATTCCCCCGGTCGGACCGACAGGCTGACGCGGTCCAGGATTGCCTGCTTCGAACCGGGAGGGGTCCACACCACGTCCACCGCCTCCACCCCGATCCGGCGGCCCTCCTCGGTCTCGCGCAGGAGTTGGCCGTCGAAGACCAGTCGGCAGGGCCCCACGTAGACTTCCTGACCGGAAGTCAGGCGGGCTTCCTGGATGCGGACGCCGTCCAGAAAGGTGCCGTTGGCGCTCGCCAGATCGCGCAGGAGGAAGGTCTCGCCCTCTCGGCTCAATTCGGCGTGGCGCCGGGAGACCATGGGTGAGTCCAGGACCAGGTCACAATCGGGGTTCCGGCCCAGGACCTGGACGATCATCGATCGGCCTGCGGCGGTAGCGCACGGGGAATCTCCCGGGCCGCCTCGCGGAAGGCTTGGCGCTCGTCGCGTTCCAGGGACTCGATGGCTTGGAGCAGGGCCTCGGTGGGGAGTTTGCCTTCCGGAACCTGGTGGCGGGCCCGGCGGTAGACCCGCTCGAAGAGCGGACCCACCGGCCGGCTTCCCGTGAGGCGCAGGGGATGGGCGCGCTCGAAGTCCAGGACTTTTTGGGGTTCGCGCCCTTCCCGCAGGGCCAGGTGGTCCTCCAACAGGGCCTGCCACCACTTGCCGACGAGTTCGGGTTCTGCCCCCAGGTGGGCGGCCGTCGTCCGGTCTACGCGCAGGATCTCGGTCCCTCCTTGGCTGGAGAGCGTCCATTCCCCATCGTGCCGCAGACCTTGCACTTCCTTCAGGGCGCCCGGGCGCAGAAGGAAGGCCAGGGTGTTGGACGCGGCTCGAGCTCTTTCCAGGCCACTGGAATTGCGTCGCGGTGCGAAAATGGCGAATTCCGCCCCGTGAATCGTAGCCGCGCCCGCGAGGATCCGCGCCAGCGGAGCCGGGGCACAGCCGGTGGCATCCAGGTACCAGACTGGCAGGCTCCCCGCTCCTGGAATCGACAGGGTCAGAAAGGCCAGGGCCAGCAGCAGCAGGCACGCGGGCAGGAAGCGCAGCAGCCCACCGCGAGGTGAAACCTCTTCCCGCAGGGCCACCTGGATGGTGGGCGAGTTCGTCGGGGGGGGAGCCGCGTCCGGGGTCGGCGACTTGTAGGGGGCCGGGATCCGGGGCGGGGAGGGTGCCGTCAGAGGGCCTTCCGGAGGAAGAGTCAAGATCCGCGGACGTGGCGGTGGAGGTGGCGGTGGGGGTGGGGGCTTCCTCGTCTGCGGAATCTCGGGTCGGTGCCCGGGCTCGGGGATGGTGGAACCCGGAGAGTCGGGAGGCTGGGGCGCAGGGGGGGAAACCGGCGCAGGGAGCCTTTGATGTGGCTGAGCGGGCGTGGCCGGAGGCGCCGGGATGGGCTGAGCGGGCAACCTTGGTGGAGGCGTCAGGGTAAGCTGAGCGGGCGTGGCCGGAGGCGCCGGGATGGGCTGAGCAGGCGACCTGGGCGGAGGCGTCAGGGTAAGTGGAGCGGGCGTGGCCGGAGGCGTCAGGGTAAGTGGAGCGGGCGTGGCCGGAGGCGTCAGGGTAAGTGGAGCGGGCGTGGCCGGAGGCGTCAGGGTAAGTGGAGCGGGCGT
>JAAZKF010000367.1 GCA_012799975.1 Burkholderiales bacterium | reverse complement strand
GCACCAGCACATCCCCGTGGGTTATCGGTTTCTCGGTAAGCACGCAGATATCCATCGGGTCCCCATCCCCCTCGAGCTCCTGACGCTGGAGGGTCTCGGAGGTGTGGTGACCCACCAGGGGGCCGCAATAGGTCCGCGGGATGAACCCGTACAGCGAGGGGCAGAAGCTGGAGTAGAGCTGGGGACGGTCGACCTTGAGATGCCCGCTCTGCTTGTCGATCTCGTATTTCACCGCATCGGTGGGGACCAGTTCGATATAGGCCTGGACCTGGTCGGGAGCTTCGCGCCCGGGAGAGATGCCGTGCCAGGGATGGGGTTTGAAGAATAACGGCATCAGCTCGCTGAGTTCACTGAGCAGTTCCTGGGGGGTAGGTTCAGGGGTCATGGTCTTCTCCCGAAGTCTGGGTGGACTTTCCGGCCGCCCTCCAGGCGGCGCAAGAGGCGTTGGCGGCGATGTTCCAGGGCGGCTCGCCGGGCAGGGGTCAGATCCGGGCGTTCCAGGACACCGTCCACCAGGGCCAGGGCACGCGGGAGATCCCCCACGCGATGTTCCAGATGCTTGGCCATCTCCTCGGCGGCCACGACATGCGCAGGATCCTCATCCAGGATCTGTTCGAGGAAGGCCTGCGCCCCCTGGCGATCTCCGGCCCGGCGGCACATGTCGGCCAGGTGCAACAGGGCCCGAAAGCGGGGGCCGACGGGCAGGGGAGCCTCCAGGGCCCGGGTCAACAACCTTCCGGCATCCTCGGTCTCCCCCAGGCCGGCCAGCATCCGCCCCAGACCCAGGTCCTCCTCGGGCCGACGTGCTTCCAGTGGGGCTTGAAGAGTTCGGGCCAGGCGAGAGACCAGGCCGATCAGGGCCAGAAGGTCGCATTGATTGTGTTCGGCCACCCGGGCCATCTCCCGCCCGTCCCCGGTTTTCAGGTAGCGGAAGTAGGCTTCCGGAATCTCGCGGCCCGGGATATCCCCAGCACGGGGAGCCTCGAGGACCCGGGTTTCCAAGGTCTCCAGGCGACAATCGGGCAGGGCCAGCGACCAGATCCGACGCGCAGGATGCAGCAGGTCCAGGTGGGGCAGGGCTTCCAGATCGAAGCTCTGACGCTTCATCAGGAAGCGGGTTGCCAGAAGCGGGATATCGAAGCCCTTGCCGTTGAAGGTGACCAGGCCACCACAGCCCCGCAGACGGTCGGCCAGATACGCCAACAAGGCCGATTCCTCGGCGTATTCGCGCATGAAGAGCTGTTCCAGACAGAGGCCGTCGGGTTCAAACCAGGCCAGCCCAACCAGGAAGGCGTAGGTGCCGGTTCCCCCGGAAAGGCCCGTAGTCTCGGTATCCAGGAAGACGACCCGGGGGAGGTCCATCTCTTCCAGGTCTCGCCCCAGGCGAGATAGCCAGCGGGCCGACAAGGCCAGGGCCTGGTCCAGGCGGACCTTCCCGTGGTAGTGGTCGCGCGGGAAATGACGCCGGCAGAGCAGGAAATGCCCCCGCTCCCCCTCCACCTCTTCTCCTCCCAGGAGGGTTTCCAGGGATTGAAAAGCGCGACGCGGGCGAGCAGTTTTCAGAGAGCCGACCTGGTCCAGGCGGGCCAGCCTTTGGCGCAGATCCATGTTGGCCTCCCTTCGCAGCATCGGTTCGGGAACCTCTGATGGGAAATACACGCATGCCCCGCGCGGTGCGCGGGGCATGCAAGGACCCTCGCCGATTCCCGGTCGAGGTTCCCAGCCTAGCGCTTCACCTCGACCGTGGAGGTCCCGTGCACCCCATCCGCCCGGAAGGCGGCGGCATACCAGGAGGTTCCGTACAACTTCGAAACCATTTCCAGGCCCTGGAGGAACTCGGGACTCAAAGTATTGGACGACTTCATCTCAGCAAGGGCTTCTGCCTGAACCCTTCCGAAATCCTGGAAACTGACCAGGAAGGCCCGGTTATCCGATTTCAGGTCGGCCAGGACCCTGGCAAAGCCCGGCAGGCTCCCCACGTTCTCACCGGTCTTGCGTGCCGAAAGTGCGGCGGCG
>JAAZKF010000366.1 GCA_012799975.1 Burkholderiales bacterium | reverse complement strand
GTCGAACGCATCCTCCCCGGCATGTATCAGAAGGGCGTGCGCTTCCAGAGCGCAGTCCTGGACCCTCCGCGCAAGGGGTGCGACCCCGTGGTCCTGGATACCCTGGTCAAGATGCGTATCCCCCATCTGCTGTACGTGTCCTGCAATCCTTCCACCCTGGCCCGGGATTTGGGAGCCCTGGCCTACCAGGGCTACCGGACGCTGGACGTCCAACCGATCGATATGTTCCCTCAGACCTTCCACGTGGAATGCGTCGCTAGGGTCACCCGGAAGTAGCATGCCCCTGAATCCGAGCGAGAACACCGAACGCGTCCGGGCCCAGGCCATCGACCTGAGCCGAGCCTGGAGACACCACTATCTGGGAATAGAACATCTGTTCACTGCCGCCTGCCGACTGGATGGGGCCTGCGGTGCCGCCCTGAGCGGGGTGGGAATCCCCGTCAGCGAAATGGAGGAGGCCATCCTGGAGCTGGTCCCCCTGGGTGACGAGACCCCGCTGTGGGATGGGATTCCCGAAACCCCCCGCCTGCGCCGCCTGATGAAGGCCATGGTTTCGGAAGAAGCGGAATCAGTCCGAGCCCTGCGCATCGAACCCGTCCACCTCCTGGCCGCAACCTTGCGCGAAGGGCGCAGCGTGCCCTGCCGCATCCTGCTCTCTCGCGGGGTGGACCTGGAGGCCCTGCGCACCCAGCTCTTGACGGGTCGTTCCAACCCCGTCGCCTCGGCATCTCGGCAGGGAACCACCCCTGGTTCGCGGGTCGCGGGCCAGGCCTCCCCCAAAGACCCCAAGAAGGAGGGCAAGGAAAAGTTCCTGGACAAGTTCGGGCGCGACCTGGTCGCCCTGGCCCGCCAGGGGAAGGTCGATCCGGTGGTCGGACGTCAGGACGAGATCCGCCGGACCATGCAGATCCTGACGCGCAAGACCAAGTCCAATCCCGTGCTGATCGGTGAAGCCGGGGTAGGCAAGACGGCCGTGGCCTATGGTCTGGCCTTGCGGATTGCCCAGGGAACGGTTCCCGATGCCCTCAAAGGTCGCCGCCTGGTCGAGCTCAACCTCCCTTCGATGGTGGCCGGGGCACGGCACCGCGGCGAGTTCGAAGAGCGCCTCCAGGGAGTGATGGAGGAGCTGACAGCCGACCCCTCGGTGATCGTCTTCATCGACGAGATCCACCAGATTGTCGGAGCCGGCGACTCGCGTGGCGGCATGGATGCCGGAAACATCATGAAGCCGGCCCTGGCTCGGGGGGACTTCGCCGTGATGGGCGCCACCACGACGGACGAATACCGCAGCAACATCGAGAAGGACCCCGCCCTGGAACGGCGTTTCCAGCCGGTGATGGTCAGCGAGCCCTCCGAGGAGGATGCCCTGGAAATCCTCAAAGGCCTGCGCCCTCGTTATGAGCAGCACCATGGGGTCAGTTTCCCGGACGAGGTCCTGCTGGCGGCGGTGAAACTCTCGGTCCGCTTCCTCCCCGAGCGGAATCTCCCGGACAAGGCCATCGACCTGATCGACGAATCCGCCGCCCGGGTCAAGACCCGTTCCGGGGTCTTTGCTCCGGGCGCCTCCACCTGCTTCGAGGTCACCGAGGACGTGGTGGCCGAGGTCGTCGCCGACTGGACCGGAATCCCGGTCTCCCGGATCACCAGCGAAGAAGAAGCCCGACTCCTGGACATGGAGAACCTGTTGCGCGGCCGGGTGGTGGGGCAGGACCACGCGGTGGGCGCGGTGGCGCGAACCATCCGGGTCATCCGCGTCGGCCTGGCCTCCCCCAACCGACCCGGTGGGGTCTTCCTGTTCATGGGACCCAGCGGGGTGGGCAAGACGGAGCTGGCCAAAGCGCTGGCCGAGTTCCTCTTCGGCAGCGAGCGCGAGATGGTCCGGCTGGACATGTCGGAGTTCCACGACAAGCACTCGATCGCCCGACTGGTGGGTGCGCCCCCCGGCTACGTGGGATACGAGGGGGAGGGTCAGCTGACCCGGGCGGTCCGCACCAGGCCCTTCTGCGTCCTGTTGTTGGACGAGGTCGAGAAGGCCCACCCGGATGTCTTCGACATCTTCCTGCAGGTCTTCGACGACGGTCGTCTGACCGACGCCAAGGGGCGGACGGTCAACTTCACCAACTCGATCATCATCATGACCTCGAACCTGGGCTCGAGGGCCGCCGCCCAACAAGCCCTCAATCCCTCCTCACCGGTTGCCGCCGCCGGGGAGGCTACCCCTCCGGCGCCGCGACTGTCGGCTCCGCCCACGGACGTCGGCTTCGTCGGCCAGCTCGACTCCATGCCCGTGGCCTATCAGAATGCCCTGCGTGGACATTTCCGTCCCGAATTCCTCAACCGTATCGACGAAATCGTCGTCTTCCGCACCCTGCAGCGCGAAGACCTCCGGGGAATCGTCCAGCTCAACCTGGACCGGCAGATCCGCCGCATCCAGGAAAGCCGGCAGATCGACTTGGAACTGACCCCGGAGGCCGTCGAATTCCTGCTGACCAAAGGTTACCATCCCGAGTTCGGAGCTCGTCCCCTGCAGCGAGCCATCAATACCTGGCTTACCAAACCCTTCGCCGAGGAGATCCTCCGGTCGCAGTTGCCTCCCGGGACGCACGTGCGGGTCTTGCAGGCCGGGGAAGGCCTGCGCTTCGAGAGCGTCGTTCCGGGTTACGTCGGAGACACCTTGGGAGGCGCACCGTGAGGATTCAGCTCGAAGTACTGGGAGGCCCCTTGGACGGGCACGTTTTCCAGTTCAACAAAGCCGTCCAGATCGGGCGGGAGGGCGAAGTCGGCCTGGGCATCGACCGCTTCATCAGCCGGCGCCACGCCAGGCTGGAACCCCAGCCCCACGGCGGCGTCGTCCTGGAAGACCTCAACTCCACCAATGGGACCTTCATCAACGAAGAGCGGGTCCATGGGCAGGTGGAACTGCGCAACGGCCAGCTCTTCAGGGTGGGCAAGACCTGGCTGGAGATCTCCTGGTAGAGCGAAGGGCCCGGAAGGCGGTTTTTCAAGGCCGGCTTCTACCATGCCCTTCCCAAGTCTGGCAGCTTGTGCTAGAATCATCCGGCCTTGAGCCCTGTCGGCTCGAGGTTCGTGCTTTGATTAAAGCCACCATCCCGACTTCATCCTGGGATGATGAGTTGATTTCAAGGGCATTTGTGCCCCGGTCTAGGGAGACCCCCGTGAAGAGCAATACGCACCCGAAGCTGCATCCCACCACTGTGAGCTGCGCCTGCGGAAATTCGTTCGAGACCCTGGCCACCAAGCAGAATCTGCGCGTGGAAATCTGCAGCGCCTGCCACCCTTTCTACACCGGCAAGCAGCGCACCGTCGCCCGCGAGGGTCAGGTCGAGAAGTTCCGTCAGCGCTATAACCTGAAGGACTAGCAGCCTCAGTCCGGCCTTCGCGGCGGCTGCCAGCAAGATGGCGTTTCCCGGCGCCCCCCGCCAGGAGGCGCTATGCACTTTTGGGGAGCTGAGCCTTCCCAGGGTTCGGGAGGACGTCGATGCTTGACCTCCAGAAGCTTCAAGAGATGGAGCGGCGCTTCGAGGAACTCGAGCACAGCCTGTGCAACCCCGAGGTCCTGGCCGACCCCAAGGCCTTTCAGCGACTTTCGAAGGAGCGCAAGTCCATTGAGGATGTAGCCCTGCGCTCGCGCGAGCTGCAGGAATTGATGGACCGGATTCGGGTCGAGAAGCAGGCCTTCGCTGCCGAGAATGATTTCGAAATGCGCGAACTCTATCAGCTCGAGATCGCCGGCCTGGAGGCTCGAGTCCAGGAGGTCGAGGACGAATTGACCCGACTGCTCCTGCCTCGCGACCCGCATGCCGACAAAGACGTAATCCTCGAAATCCGGCCGGCCGCCGGGGGGGAAGAGGCCGGGCTGTTCGCGGCTGAGCTGCTGCGCATGTACCTGCGCTTCGCCGAGTCCAAGGGCTGGAAGTCCGAGTTCATGTATCGCCAGGACACTGAACTCGGAGGCCTCAAGGAGGTGGGCGTTTCCATCTCCGGAAACGAGGTTTATCAGCATCTGAAGTTTGAAAGCGGAGTCCACCGGGTGCAGCGCGTGCCTGCCACCGAGGCTTCCGGGCGGATCCACACCTCCACGGTTACCGTCGCGGTCATGCCGGAGGCCGACGATGTAGACGACGTCCCCATAGACCCCAAGGATCTGCGGATCGATACCTATCGCGCCTCCGGGGCGGGCGGGCAGCACGTGAACAAGACCGAGTCGGCCATCCGCATCACCCACCTGCCGACCGGCCTGGTGGTGGCCTGTCAGGACGAACGCTCCCAGATGCAGAACCGCGACAAGGCCATGCGGGTGCTGCGTGCCAGGTTGCTGGAGATCGAGAGGAATCGAGCGGAAGCCGAGATCTCCGCCCAACGCCGTTCCCAGATAGGCACGGGGGACCGTTCAGAGAAAATCCGCACCTACAACTTTCCCCAGAGCCGAGTCACCGACCATCGCATCGGATTGACCCTGCACAACATCTCCGCGATCATGGAAGGCGATATGGAGGCCCTGGTCCAGGGGCTCCTTACAGAAGAACAGAAGACGCTGCTGGAGCAGGTGGGCCAGGCGTGACCCCCCCGGCTTCCGGCAGGGCGCGGAGCATCACCGAGGCACTGGAGTCGGCAGTTCGCTTCCTGCGTGAGACGAGGGGGCGCTCTCCGCGTCTGGATGCCGAGCTCCTGTTGGCTCACCTGCTGGAACTATCGCGAACCCAGTTGTATGCGCGCGGAACCGACCCCTTGGAGCCATCCCTCCTGGTAGCCTTCCAAGAATTGCTGGAGCGACGCAAGGCCGGTGAACCGGTAGCCCACCTGGTGGGTTGGAAGGAGTTCTACGGCCGTCGCTTCACCGTCTCTCCCCAGGCCCTGATCCCTCGACCCGAGACGGAATTCCTGGTCGAGTCCGGCCTGCAACTTCTCGAACGCTCGGCTCCAATCCGCCCGGATATCCTGGAATTGTGCACGGGGAGCGGCGCCGTGGCGATCACCATGGCCTTGGAGATTCCCCATGCCGAGGTCTGGGCCACCGACCTCTCCGAGCAGGCCTTGGAACTGGCTCGCGAGAACGTTCTGGCCCACCGGGTCCAGGAACGGGTTTCCCTTCGCCACGGTGACCTGTTTGGGGCCTTCATCACTCCCCGGCGCTTTGACCTGATCCTGGCCAACCCGCCCTATGTAGGCACCGAAAGGGGGCCTGCCCCCGAAGAGGCCGTGGTCCGCCACGAACCGGCCATGGCCCTCTTCGCCGGGCCCGACGGCCTGGAGGTCGTGCGCCGCCTGGTGGCGGAGGCTCCGGAATGGTTGGTGGATGGAGGAAACCTGGTCCTGGAAGTGGCGGTCGGACAGAGCGAGGGCGTGGAAGCCATGATGCAGGAACGCGGCTTTCGGGACACGGGTCTGGTCTGCGATCTGACGGGATTGCCTCGGGTTGTCCTGGGTCGTTGGGAGGAACGCTGATGGACACGGATTTCAATCGACCGGAAGACCAGGCCCGCAGCCTGGCCAGGATTCTCCGCGAGGAGGGCCTGGCGGAGATGGAGGTCGAGATGGGAAACCAGCGCTTCCGGCTCCGCAGGCGCCGGGAGCCAGACCCCCTGCCCACCCCCCGGCTTGACGGAGACGAGGTAGAGCAGGTCCTGGAGGCCCTGGAAGGGCTGGCGGTCATCTCTACCCGGGTGGGTGTGGTGCACCTGAGCAACCCTCGGTCCGGAACCACGCCGGCTCCCGTCGGGGCTACCGTCGAGGAAGGACAGGTCCTGGCCTGGATTCAGACCTTGGGGGTCCACCAGGAAGTCCGCGCCCCTCGGACCGGGCGGATCTTGGAAATACTGGTCGCCGAGGGTGATCCGGTCGAGTATGGCCAGGCCCTGCTGGTGCTTCAAGGGGAAGACTGAGCGTGTTCAAGAAGATCCTGATTGCCAATCGGGGTGAGATCGCCCTGCGCATACTGCGAGCCTGTCGGGAGCTGGGTGTCCGGACCGTGGCGGTGCACTCCGAGGAGGACCGCGAATCACTGCATGTCCGTCTGGCCGACGAGACCTTCTGCATCGGCCCGGGCCCCGCGGCCCAGTCCTACCTTAATATCCCCCACCTGGTCGCGGCCGCCACCATCGCCGGAGCGGAAGCCATCCATCCGGGATACGGGTTCCTGGCGGAGAGCCCCCGCCTGGTCGAAGTCTGCGAGAAGCACGGTCTGGTCTTCATCGGCCCCGGTCTGGCGGCGATGCGCCTGATGGGTGACAAGGCCAGGGCGCGTCAGACCGTGATCCAGGAGGGTGTCCCGGTCCTGCCGGGAACCGACGAGGTCAACGATCGTGAAGACGCCCGGGAGTTTGCGCGCCGTCACGGCTATCCGATCATGCTGAAGGCGGCCGCTGGCGGGGGAGGCAAGGGAATGCGGGTGGCCCACGGGCCGGAGGACCTGGAACGCCACTTCCTCACGGTCCAGGGCGAAGCCCAGAACGCTTTTGGAGACGGCCGGATCTATCTCGAGAAGTTCCTGCCCCGGGCCCGACACATCGAGTTCCAGGTCCTGGCGGACTCCCATGGGAATGTGGTCCACCTCGGCGAACGCGACTGTTCGCTCCAGCGACGCCACCAGAAGCTGGTGGAAGAGTCTCCTTCGACGCTCCTGACCCCCGAGCTGCGCCGCGAGATTGGGGAGGTAGCCGTCCGGGCCACCCGAGCCTCGGGCTGTCTGGGCGCAGGCACGGTCGAGTTCCTCTTCGATCCGCAGTCCGGCGCCTACTACTTCCTGGAGATGAACACGCGAATCCAGGTCGAACACCCGGTCAGCGAAATGGTAACCGGCATCGACCTGGTCAAGGAGCAGATCCGGGTCGCGGCCGGCCTGCCACTGGGCTTCAGCCAGCAGGATGTCCAGTTGCGCGGGCATGCCCTGGAGTGCCGCATCAACGCCGAGGACTCCGAGAATGGCTTTGCCGCTTCGCTGGGAACCATCGAGGAGCTGCACCTGCCCGGAGGCCCCGGAATCCGGGTCGACACCCATCTGGAACGGGGCTACGTGGTTCAGCCCTTCTACGACTCGCTACTGGCCAAGGTGATCGCCCACGGCAGCGACCGGGACGAGGCGCTGGCCCGAATGGATCGGGCCCTGCACGAGATGCAGGTTCGTGGAGTCCACACCACCGTGGACTTCCACCGCCGCCTCCTGCAGACCGGAGAATTCCGGCGTGGGGAGATCCATACGACCTTCGTCGAGGCCTGGATGTCGGGCCCGGCGCTGGAGGCTTGAGATGTCCGACCCCGAGGACCGCTTCCGTTCAGATGTCCGTGACCACCGCCGGCGGGCCCGGATCCTGGCCTTGCAGGCGCTCTTTCAGATCGATGTGGGAGGACAGTCGACCCAGGACGCCATCCAGGACGTCCTGGCCCAAGGTGAAGAATCCGGGGTCCGCGGCTTCGTCGAGGAACTGGTGACCGGAGTCCGGGAAGAACTTTCGGACCTGGATCGACGAATCCAAGAGACCTCCAGGAATTGGAGCCTGGACCGCATGGCGCGAGTCGACCGGAACATCCTCCGGATGGGTGCCTACGAGCTTTTGCGGATGTCCCGGGTTCCGGTCGCGGTAGTCCTGAATGAGGCCGTGGAACTGGCCAAGGAGTACGGGGATGAAGGCTCGGGAAGCTTCGTCAACGGAGTCCTGGATGCTCTGCGGCTTGCCGAGGTGAAGTCCGAATGAAGGGCAAGGGCACAAGTCGCCAGATCCTGCGCACCCTGCTGCGTTTCCTCCTGATATCCTTCATGGTCTTCCTGGGCCTGTTGGTGGCAGCCGCTACGACCGGCCTGGTGATCCTGAACAATTACGCCAAGGAACTACCCGATGTCTCACGGTTGCGCTACTACGAGCCCTCCGAGACCACTCGGATCTTCTCTGCGGACGGTCAGTTGATCGCCACCCTCTTCAAGGAAAACCGCACCTGGACCCCCCTTGAAGAGATCTCGCCGAACATGCGGAATGCCATCCTGGCCATCGAGGATTCGCGTTTCTACGACCACCAGGGCGTCGACCCGGTGGGCGTGCTCCGAGCGGGAGTGGACCTGATCCGATCGCATGGCCAGATCCGGCAGGGCGCCAGCACCATCACCATGCAGTTGGCCCGAAACCTCTTCCTCAGTCCGGACCAGAGTTTTGACCGAAAATTCCGCGAGGCCTTGCTGGCCATGCAGATCGAGAAGACCTTCGCCAAGGATGAAATTCTCGAACTCTACCTCAACCAGGTCTACTTCGGGGCGGGCGCCTATGGGGTGCAGGCAGCGGCCAACGTCTACTTCAACACCAAGGCCAGCGACCTGTCGGTGGTCCAGTCAGCCATCATCGCCGGATTGCCGGCCTCGCCCAGCACCTATTCGCCCCTGGTCGACGAACGTTCGGCCCGGATACGGGCCATCGAGGTCCTCTCGCGCATGCTCGTGCTGGACATGATCGACCAGAAGCAGTATCGCGAAGCCGTGGACCAGTTGCGTTCGGGTTTGAAGTACGCCAACAAGAACCGCGAAGAATTCCAGGTATTGAAGGTTCCGTATTTCACCACCTATGTGATCAAGGATCTGTACAGCCGCTATGACGAGGACCTTCTGTACCGCGGCGGCTTGAGGATCTATACCACCGTGGACCTCAAGTTGCAGGAACAAGCAGAGTCCATCGTGCGCCGCGAAGTGGCCAACTACGCCAGTGCCTATAACGCCACCAACGCTGCGGCCGTGGTGATCGAGAACAAGACAGGCTATATCCGGGCCATGGTCGGCGGGGTGGGCTGGAACAAGAAGAATCAGTTCAACCGGGCCTGGCAGGCCCGGCGCCAACCCGGATCCTCGTTCAAGGTCTTCGTCTACACCACCGCGGTGGAAGCGGGCTACACCCCCGACACGGTAGTTCCGGACAGCCCCGTCGCCTACCAGATGGGTGGCGGAGAGACCTGGTCTCCCAGGAACTCCGACGGTAGTTTCATGGGGAACATCCCCATGCGCACGGCCCTGCAGTACTCGCGCAACGTCGTGGCGGTCCGCCTGCTGACCCTGGTGGGTGCCGAGAGGGTGATCGAGTATGCCTATCGCATGGGCATCCGCGAGCGGCTTGAACCCAATCTGTCGCTGGCCTTGGGCAGCGCGGTGGTCACCCCCCTGGAGATGGCCTCAGCCTTCTCGGTCTTCCCCAACGGAGGACTGAGGATTCAGCCCACGGGCGTGAAGATCATCTACGATGCAGAGGGCAACGTGGTCGAGGACCACACCTTCCCCAAACAGGAAGAGGTCCTCTCGGAAGCCACCGCCTTCACCATGTGCGAGATGCTCCAGAATGCCGTTGAGCGGGGGACGGGAACCGCGGCCTTGCTTTCCGATCGACCCGTCGCAGGCAAGACGGGCACCACCGACGACCACCGCGACGGATGGTTCGTGGGCTTCACGCCCCAATACACCAGCGCCGTGTGGGTCGGCAACGACAACTTCTCGCGTATGTGGCACGTTTTCGGGGGCGACGTGGCGGCGCCGTTGTTCCGACAGATCATGCAGTTTGCCCACAAAGGACTGCCGGTCATGCAGTTCGGGCAGTTGCGAGGTGGCCAGGTCTCGGTTTTGATGTGCAGCGAGTCCAAGAAGCGCGCCAACGCCAAGTGCCCCACCACCTACAAGGAGTATTTCAAGCCAGGCATGGTGCCCACCGCCTTCTGCCCGCTACACGGCCGCGGCCAGGCCCTGCCTTTGGCGAACCCCAGTCCGAAGGCTTCCAAGTCGCCGGACAAGAAGGAGGAACCCAGCAAAGTGCCGGTCGAGGTGGAGCCGCAGACCGAGCTCCCTGTCGAGGCACCGACCGCCGTACCCCTGGAGGTTCCCACCGAGGAACCCATCCTGGACCTGCCCCCGGTGGATGGAAGCGAAACCGGACCCACGTATCCGGAGCCGCCGGCTCCGCTCGATATCCAGGATGGCGACCTGCCTCCGGCAGCTACTCCCGAGCCTCTTCCGACCAGCGCCCTTCCCTGAGGGTCAGGACGGCGTGGAGGCGCTGGCCCGTTCCCTCTTGAGCAGGGGACCCAATACGCGCTGTCGGGCTGCACGCAACTGGCGCTTCTTGTAATCCGAGTGGGAGGCTCCCCCCTCCTGGCTGCGCCGGTGGTTCTCTTCGTCCAGGATCTGCACCTCGAGCGGGAAGAAGATGCGCAGCTCGCGTTCCTCCTGGGGCCCCTCCAGCTCGCGCAGCAGACCTTCCAGATCGGGCCCCAGGTGGTATTTCTCGAGGTGGACCCGCATCCGGCGGGCACGCAGATATCCAGGGTTCTCGATTTTGACCAGTTGCTGGACCGTGAACTGGATCGACCGGTAGTCGGGGCTGGTGAAGGGGTTCTCGAGGCGGGATTCCAGACCGGCCATACCCATGCTGTGCTCCTGGAGCTGGCGCAGGAAGCGCTGGTCGCGTCCCTCTTCGGTGAGGTCCCGGAAGCCGTCGGTCAACTCCTCATACAGGCTGCGGAAATGTTCCAGGTTGACCAGGGTGTTCCGACTTCGGCCCGGCGTCACGTTGGCGAACATGATCAGGTGGTTCTGACGCAGATAGCGCAGGGCCAACAGCGCGTCCAGGCGGGTGGGGGTGACCATCTTCACGCCCAGGCGATCGTGGATGATCTCAGCTACGTTGTGGGGCTTGTGCAGGAGTTTGAGGATCAGGCTGTCCCGGCTCTTCTCTTCTTTGTAGAAGATGTCCAGGAGCGGAACCGACAAAGGCCCGCGCCCCAGGCTCAGTTTCCCCTCGGCGTCCTGATGGACATGCTGTTTGAAGCGGTCCAGGATCTGGCGTTTGATCTCCGGGAAAAACTCTGAACGCAGGGTATTGTTGGTGTGGCTGATGGTGTGCATGACCCGCAGCAGCGCGCAGGACCAGGCCTGCCGCTCCGTGCGGTTGCGCTCGGAAGCCCAGACCAGGAGATCGCGCAGATCCGGGGGGCGTTCTACGTCGTCCGGAAGGACCAGGGCTTCTCCCTCCCCATCAAGGCAGAAGTAGCGCTTGATGAAGGCCACGGCCTCGATGTGGATGCGCCAGGCGACGTCCCGGTCCTCGTCGTCTTCCATATCGTAGCCGTAGTGCAGGAGGAACTGGTGGGCTTCTTCCCGGTCCACCACAGCCAGCGCCGGCAGGTCGATGGGGGAAAGACCATCCAGGATGAAACGAAGAATTTCCCACGAGAAGTTGTTGCGGGCCCGGGCCCCGGGGAGTTCGATCACATCTTCATTATAGAGCAAACCCCCGGAGGGGCAAGCCGGCTCACTGCCCCTTAATTGGCCTGGGATGGTGTCTTTCCGGGTTTTCGGGAACGATTCGGGAGCAATGGCGAAGGGGCCGACCCGGAGGCCGGCCCCTTCCTATCGGGTGGCGAGGCTGACGATGGGTTCCCGTTTGAACTCCTAGGCGGGGTTCACGCAGTTGGGAACCTGCTCCTTGGCCAGGAAGGCCCGGGCCACACGCACGGCCTCCAGACCGGTCTCATACTCGGCCTGGTCGGTCGAGGCCCCGATATGATGGGTTCCATAGCAGTTCGGGTTTTTGATGAGGGGGTGCTCATATTCCGCCTGTCCGGTGGTCGGCTCGGAGGGGAACACGTCCAGTCCGGCCCGCAACCCCTTCTCGTCCATGGCCCGGATCAAGGCCTCGGTGTCGACCACATCGGCACGCGCCGTGTTGATCAGGATCGCTCCAGGCTTCATCGCAGCCAGGAACTCCGCTCCGACCAGTCCGCGCGTATCCGCGGTCAAGGCCACGTGAATCGAGATGGCGTCGCTGCGCCTGGCCAGTTCCAGAAGGTCGGGGCAATGCTCCACCCCCAGGGTCTTGGCTTTTTCAGGAGTCATGGAGCGGGACCAGGCCAGGATCTTGACGTCGAATCCGCGCAGGCGCTGGATCATCTCCCGCCCGATCTGTCCGACCCCGACCAGTCCGATCGTGCGACCCTTCAACCCCTGGGCCTTACCGAACTCCTTCT
>JAAZKF010000365.1 GCA_012799975.1 Burkholderiales bacterium | reverse complement strand
TGAGAATCCGATTGGGGATCACCCGGTCGGGCTCGACTCCGCGCTCGGCGCAGCTCCGGTTGCGCCAGGTCCGCAGGCTTCGGAAGGCCGACTCCTGTTCGCGGGTCAGCATCTCGTCCGAACGACCTCGGGAGAGGGGAGTCGGCACCTTCCCCAAAGCTCGGCCTTCGTGCAGGGCTTCCAGGATGGCCGGTCCGCAGGTCTCCAGGGTCGGGTGGCGGGCTATTTCTCGCAGGGCCTGGAGGTCCTCTGGGGGGGACGTGGCCAGGGTCACGAGCAGGTGGTCAGGAAGGATCCGGAAGGCGGGGAGGTCTCGCCGACTGGCTTCGCCTTCGCGCCAGGCGTAGAGGGAGCGCAGGCAGCCTTTGGCGCGAGCTGGCGCCTTGCGTGCCCCCTTCAGGCGAATCCATCCGTCGGGGTCGAAGGTCTTCTCGGTCCAGACGGCTGCGGCGGCGCGGCGGAACTCGGATTCCGCTTCGGCCAGACGACCCGCCTCTCGGAGCTCGCTCAGGAGGACCTCGCGAAGTCGGAGCAGGTAGCGCGTGTCCATCCGGGCATATTCCGCCATGTCCGCGGGCAGGGGGCGTATTCGCCAGTCGGCCATCTGGAATTTTTTATCCAGACTCACCTGGAAATGAGTCTCGAGCAACCCCGCCAGGCCACATTGGGGATAGCCCAGGACCCTGGCCGCCAGGTAGGTGTCGAAGAGGCGACGGAAACCGAAACCGTACTGGTGGCGGAAGTAGGGGATGTCGTTCTCGCCGGCGTGGAAGACGGCTACCCTCTCGGGATCATCGAAGACCCTTCCCAGGGGACTCAGGTCCAGCCGCAGGGCATCCACCAGGTAGTCGGCGTTTTCGGTCGAGAACTGGACCAGGCAGATCTTCTCCCGATAGCAGTAGAAGGAGTCCATCTCGGAGTCCACGGCCACGACGGGAGCCGCCTCCAGGATGGCCGTCAGTCGCTCGAGTCCGGCGGATGTCGTGATGAGGTCCGGAGTTTCCCTGTTCATGGCGGTTGATTATACGCCTCCTGTGGACAGGGCGCAATTTTTGGTTTCAGGTCAGGGTTTCGCGGGGTGTTTGGCCGCGCAGTGTCCCATCTGCTATGATTCGCGGGCGTGTCAATGGTGAAGAGGTCCATACCCGGGTGGTTTGTCTTCCTGCTGCTGACCGGACTGGTGACCGGGCAGTTGGTTTTCCTTTTCTCCGGCGGTCCGGACCGCGTCCTGGCCCGTTCCCTCATCGAGGATACCATCTGGGTCCAGGTTGGTTTTGAAGTGGATTCCGCACCTTCGGATGGGCTTTTGACCGAACCTCCGCCACTGCCCACTCCCGTTTCACAGTCGGATTCTGTTGAGCTTGACCCGGGTCAGTCAGGGGAACTCGCTTTGGGCACTATCCCCGTGGCCTTCGGAGAGAATGCGCCCCTGGACGTGCCGGAACGAGCTGGCCTGCCCCGCGCCTCTGCAAAAAGAGATTCCGGCCATCGCCGGATGAAGGCTTTCGACCGCGATCCGAGGCGGGTTCCGCTTCCCCCCCCGGTCCATCCCGGAAAATCGGGACACCCCGAGAAGCTCGATGCCTATCGGAAGACCTTGCTGGCGATCTACTGCTTGGAACAGAAGGGGGGGGAACTGGCCCTGACGCCCGCCCAGGCCCGTCAGATGCTGGACTTCGTGTCCGGGATGGAAGTGGTTAAAGGGGCCGTTCCCGAGGCGCGCCGCGTCTTCCTGGAAGTCTTGACTCCCGAGCAGGTCGAATTGCTGCAGGCCCGACGCGTGGCTCGGGGAGGGGCTTCCAAGCCTCTGCCTCCCGAGGAAATAGACCGGGAAATCCAGAACGCTTTGAAGGAATTGGGAGAGTGAAGAAAAGATGATTCGTACCTGGTTGCTCCTGACGGTTTTGAGTCTGTCGCTT
>JAAZKF010000045.1 GCA_012799975.1 Burkholderiales bacterium | reverse complement strand
TTGAGACCCCACCCACACCAGGGTGTGGGTGGGAGGGGCCCGTCTGCGTCGTCAGGCGCACCTCTGCGGTGCTCACTTGGTTTCCAACTACGCTCCGCTCCTCAGAACGCACGCCTTCCTGGCATCCAGACCCGCCTCGATGGCCTCGGTTCTCACGCCAGGCGGCGGATTCAGGATGACCGGGGAAGATTGAGAATCCCCAGCTTTGGTGTTCCGGGCAAGACCGATTGGAGAGAGGATGAACCTGCTGAGCAAGGACCTGACCGACCGAGGCCACCGCCCGGTGCAGAGCTGGTTTCGATTGCTCGCTTCCCACTCCGAGGAGGCCGTCTTCCTGGCTTTGGCCGGTTTCCTCTTCCTGGTAGCCACCAATACCCAGACCGGGTGGCTCTACATCGTTTCAGCCCTCCTGGCAGGGGTGTTCGTGGCCGGATTCATCGGTCCCCGAACCACCTTGCACGGCTTGCAGGTCCGCCGCAGGATGCCCGCCCCTGCCAGGCAAGGAGACCAGGTCTACGTCGAAATGGAGGTTTTCAATCCAGGGCCATCCGACCGAGCCTTGGTCCTGGTCGAACAGGACCTCCCCGACACCCTGCCGGGCCAGCCTCGAACCCGACGCTTCCTACTCGAGCGCCTGCCCGCCGGCAGCTCGGTCCGAGTGGACTGCCCGGTTCCAGCCAGCCTTCGGGGATACCACCGTCTGCCTCCGCTCCGATTGAAGAGTGCGACTCCCCTGGGGCTCTTCCCCGCCCAGAGCAGCGTGCCCGACGACCCGCAACCCCTGGTCGTCTACCCCCGCCCCTTGAACCTGGTTGAACTGTTGGTTCCTAGCCGAATCGCTCCTCAAGCCCATCAGCGACACACCTCCAATCGGGTCGGCACCAGCGAGGACTTCCTGGGTATCCGGCCTTATTCGGCAGGCGAGGATACCCGCTTCATCCACTGGCCCGCCACGGCCCGTATGGGAGAGGTGATGGTCCGGGAGTTCCAGGGTAATTCTGGTCAGGGGATGGCGGTGCTGATCGAGACCTGGGAGGAGGCCCTGGCGGGAAGCGGCGAGGATTCCAACCTGGAGGTCGCGATCTCGGCGGCTGCTGCCCTGGCGGGTAGGGCTCGCCGTCAGGGGTTGCCCTTCCTCCAGATCTGCGAATGGGCTGGCCAGATCCACGTCTCCAGGACTTCAGGTGAAGGCGCCCTGGACTTCCTGGCTCGGATCCAGCCCCCCGGGCGACTCTCCCGGTTCGAATTCCTGGAGGCGGCTGCCGGCAGGGCTCCGGCAGACGCTCACCTCCTCCTGCTCTTGCTGGCCCCCCTGGGAGACATGCAAGGTCTTTCGCATCTCCTGGAACGCCGAGGGGGTTTGAGTGTAGTCTTCTTCCCTGGACCAGACCAGCCCGAAGACCAAAAAGCTTGTCAAGACAGCCTTCGAGTTCTGAGAGCCTCCGGAGTGCGTTCCTGGATCCACTTGCCCGGCATCGGCCTGACCCCGCCCTCTTCGAGAGGCACCTCCCGATGAGCCCTTCTCCATCCTGGAACCCTCCAAACGGGAAATCTCCCCCGGAAGTGCCCAGAGGTTGTCTGGGTGGCTGGTTCGAGTTGCTGAAGAGACCCAAGCAACCCGAGGACTCGATCCCCCTGCGGGTCGGCGTGGGCTTCTCGGTCGGGATCGCCATCCTGGCGGCCCTGCACCAGATGGAGTGGCCGTTTTTCGGTTGGGCCGTGATGGGGCTGACCCTGTTGGGTTCCTTGTTCTCGTGGTACCGCCGCACCCACAGCAACTGGCTTTTGAAGGTCGTCCTCTCGATCCTGATGCTGCTGGTCCTGTTCAACTTCCTGGTCAGCCTGGCGGCAACCCCCTATGACCCGCGCTTCCCCCTGGCCGAACTCCTGCTCTGGCTGCTGACCCTGCACAGCTTCGACCTGCCCGCTCGGAAGGACCTCAAATACTCGATGCTGGTGGGGATCATCTTGATTTCCTTCGGGGCTGTTCTAAGCAGCAGCCTGGGCTATGGGGCCTACCTGGCCGCCTTCCTGGCAGCAGGCCTGGTGGTGATGCATCTCTTCTGGCGCTCGGAAGCCCGGGAGGGAGCCCGGACAATCCCTGTCTCGCCCGGGGAAGCCGTCAGGCCCGGATTCCCGATCGGCGTCGCCGGTATGCTGCTCCGTAGTGCCGGGGTCATAATGCTGACCGGCCTGGTCGCCTTTGCCCTGATGCCCCGGTATGAAAGTATGAAGCTCCGCAACCTGCCGGTTTCCTGGAGCATGCGGCTGACCCTGCCGCGGATCGCGCGTGGCGAAATCGTCAACCCGTCCTACCCGGGACAGATGTCGCGCGGACTTCCACATCTGACTTTTTCTCCGGATAACTACGCCGGATTCGCTCCCATCGTCGACTTGAATCTGCGCGGGGTCTTGTCCGACGAGCTGATCATGCAGGTCCGCACCAGCCGATGGTCCTACTACCGGGGCCTGGCCTTCCTCGACTACGACGGTCGTTATTGGAGCCTGTCCGAAGAGGAACCCGTGAAGGTGACCTCACTGACCCCTCCGATCACCCTGCCCCTGAGACGGACCGACTTTGCAAATGATGAACGATTGGTCCAGATCTTCTACGTCCAACGGGAACTGCCCAACGTCATCTTCGCTCCATTCGAGCCCTATCAGGTCTTCTTCCCTTCGGAAGATCTCTATGTCGACCAGGCCCTGGGACTTCGCGCCCCATTCCCCCTGGAAGAAGGCATGATCTACTCCGTCATCGGCCTGACCCGACCCCTGCCTGCCGAGGAGCTCAAGAAACTTCCCCCTCTCGAGGACTTCCCCCAGCTGGCTCGGAGTGCCAGCACCCATCTCACCGAGCGTGTTCCCCAGAGAGTGCGTGACCTGGCCTTCCGTTTGACGGCCCCCTACAAGAGCCCCTACGAGAAGGCCCTGGCGCTTACCCTCCACCTGCAGAATCGGTATTCCTACCAGAGTCCCCCGCCCGCCTATCCTGCCGATGCGGAGGTGAGCGATTACTTCCTTTTTGAGTCCCGGACCGGGCACTGCGAGCAGTTCGCCACCGCCCTGGTGGTCATGGCCCGGTCGCTGGGGATGCCCGCCCGCTACGTCACGGGGTATCTTCCCGGAAATTTCAACCCATTCACGGGATTCTACGAGGTTCGAGGCTCTCAGGCCCACGCCTGGGCCGAGATTTACCTGCCTGGTTTCGGCTGGATGGCCTTCGATCCGACCCCGACCGGAAATGGAGAGCCCACCCCGGGTCTCCAGAGCCGCCCCCATCAGCACTGGATGCTGGGTGCCCTGCTGGACTACCTGAAGGGGCTGGTCCCCGAAACTCGCAGGTTCGCAGCCACCCGCACTCTGGCCCAGGTCCGCTCCAGGTGGGGTGGGTGGATCGCCGTCCTGAAGAATGCCGGGCTCCCCACTGCGGTTGCCGTAGCCTTCCTGCTGCTGATCCCCTTGCAGATTCCCTTCTGGATCGCTCTCGTGGCGCTTTGGAGGGCCCGCAGAACCGGTAGATGGAATCCGCTTACCCGTTCCCTGGAACGGGCCACCCGGTCCTTGACCTCTCTTCTCGGGGAACCGGCCCTGAGCCCTCGAGAAAACCTCCGAAATATCTACCACCAGATGGAAAGGCTCCTGCAACGGGCCGGGTGGGAGCGACCTGCCCAGAAGACGACCCGGGAGTTCGTCGCCTACGTGCAGGAACAGCGGGACTGGCCTGAGATGGAACCGATCCTCGAGGGATTCGAGAAGGCCCGCTACGGAGAAATAGATCCTTCCCCGGAAGACCAGGACAGGGCTCACGAGGCGCTCCGACGTCTGCGCCACCGCCTCCGTTCCCAAGTCTCAGTGCCGTCCAGGATTCCCTCCACCGAAGAGGAAGCCCAGTCAGACGATGCCGACTGAACGCCAGGGCTTCTGGTGGCTTGGCGAGGCCACCCTGGTCGTGGGCGGGGTCCTCCTGCTCCTGGCCATATTCTTCGCACCGGCCCTCTCGGGAGAGCGGGTCCTCTATACCGCCGATTTCTCGGGCTCTGACCTGTTGGATATGAATGTCCCCCGCCGGCACCTGGTTGCCGAGGCTGTCCGCCAGGGGCATCTTCCTCACTGGACGCCACTTCTGGGCAACGGTTATCCCTTGTTGGCCGAAGGTCAATCCGGCGTCTTCTACCCGACGACCTTGCCCTTCTTCCTGGCCCTGCCCCTGCCGTTGGCCACCAACCTGACGCTCCTGTCAACACTGGCGATCGCTCTGCTGGGGAGCTACTTCCTGGCCCGCGTCCACGGAGCCCGGCCTGCTGCTGCGGCCGTTTCGGCACTGGCCTATGGACTGGGTGCCGTGATGGTCCTGCGTCTGAAACACCTGAACCTGGTCCAGGTCATCTCCTGGCTTCCCGCATCCTTGGCCTGCCTGGAACTCTTCATGAGCACGAGGCGCAGGACCTGGGCCCTGGCAGCAGCCATGATCTGGACCCTCCAGGTCCTGGCCGGGCACCCCCACGCAGCCGGCCTCTGTGCCCTGGGAGTCCTGTTGTATACCGGTACCCGCCTGGCCAGCGGGCAGGTACAAAAGCCGGCGCCTGTTCTCTGGACGCTGATCGGCGCGGGGCTTCTCGCTCTTTTGATGTCGGCGCTTCAATGGCTTCCCACGGCAGAGCTGCTGCAGGTATCGCTGCGCGGAAGGGCCTTCACCTGGCAGGAAGCCAGCGCCTACCCCTTCCGCCCTGTGGATCTCCTGCGCCTGATTCATCCATTTGCGGGAGGAAACCCGGCAAACGCCACGCTGCCCCTGGACCGGATTGCCGAAACCGGGGTCTTCTGGGAAAGCAACCCCTATCTGGGCCTGGTCCCCTTGCTGCTGGTCCTGGCTACTCCCTTCCTGCGGCTGGGACGGCAGACGCTCTGGTTGATGGGGGCCGCTGCGCTGTGCCTGACGCTGGCCTTGGGGCGCTTCGGCGGGCTGTACTGGCTATTGTGGAAGTTCCTGCCCGGTTTCTCGCTTTTCCGATTTCCGGCCCGCTTCCTGATCCTCTTTTCGGCCTATGCGGCCCTGCTGGCCGGTCTGGCTGCTGAGGGGCTTCTGAAACGCCTGGCCCCGCCCCGGGCCCGCCTCGTCGGTGGGGCTTTGGTGCTGCTCACCGCCATCGATTTGTTCCGCATGAATGCTGCCTATACCGGATACCTGCCTGCGGAATGGTTCAACCCTCCAGCGACCGTGGCGAAAGTGACAAACCACCCCGGTCGGATATCGACTCCGACGGCTGATCAAACCTGGCAGAGAACCTGGCTTCTGGCCGGAGGCTGGAAGGGCCAGAGCGACCTCCTGCTCGCCCACCGGGCGGTATTGGCCCCGGACACCTCGGCTCATTGGGGTGTCTCCCACCATTCCGACCGCATCCTCCAGGAGGGGGGGATCGAGTTGTTGGAATATGCTGCCATGCAAAGGCGCTTTCGGGAAGGGATGCTCCCCCTCTCCCAGAGCGTAGCCCTGAAGCCAGAAGCCATCCGCCTGTTGGAGCGCCAGAACGTGTCGGTCCTGTTGAGCTTCTTCCCCCTGGTCGGCCCCACCCTGGAACCGCTTGGCACCCATCAGGCCGATGCACGACTGCCGGGGCCAATCTTCATTTATCGGACCCGGGCTCCGGTTCCCCGGATCCGCCTGGTGGGGCAGGCCCTGCCGGTCGGCCCGGATCGGGTCGAAGGGCTGGATCGCCTGGCCTCCTCAAACTTCGATCCCAGCGGTTCCACCTTGCTGGAGGTAGATCGGGTGGAGGGTCTTTTCACTTCAGGCCAAGCTCGACTCCTCCAGGACGACGGCTGGGTACAGGAGATCGAAGTCGACTCGGACAGAGGTGGTTTCCTGGTGGTGCTGGACAACTGGTACCCGGCCTGGCGTGCCTCCATCGACGGAGTCTCTACTCCCGTCCTGCGCGCCGACGTGGCCTTCCGCGCCGTCCGGGTTCCTCCCGGCCGGCATGTGGCGCGTTTCTGGTTTGAATCTCAGGCCTTCTGCTGGGGAAGCCGTCTCAGCCTGTTGGCTTGGGTCGCCTGGTTGGCCTTGTTCTTCCTTTCGCTCTGGGTCCGGGCTGTCGAGGCGCCCCCCAGGAGCCGGAGCTCAAGAGCCTAGTTCCCAGACCCGCCTATGCCCTCGGTTCTCAGGCCAGATCTCGGATTCAAGTGCCCTTACTCGAGTTTTTCCTGGACCCTTCCGTCGCTCCGGCCCCATGATGAGGTCTTGAGGCTTTCCTGAGGCTGTAGTTCTTTGAGTCCAACCGCTCGAGGTTCTAAAAGTCAGCTTTGCGTATTTTCAAGGGAAGGCAGTGGCTTTGTCGCCATGCGTGGGTAGTGGCTCGGTTCAATGAATGGGTGGGCTGGGCCATGAGGATCTCCCGCGCAGCCTTCCAATACCGATAGCAATCTTCTTCGTCGCAATCATCCCAGGCCTCGTCCTGCCAATCCCATGCGGGCACGTACCGCTGCTTGCCCAGTTGCTGTTCCAGTTTGGCCTGGGCCTGACACAGGTAGGTGTGATGGCGGGGCCAGACCTTGAAGGCCAGCTGAATCTGCTTGAGCTGCCAGGGTTTCAGGAAGTCCAGGCCTTGACCTGTGCGGCAGGCCTCGTAGAGGGCCCCGACCGTCTGGATGCCATGTCGGCACAAGGTTTGGAGCAGCCTGGGGGGGAGAATCGGCCGCATTTCCTCCAGGTGCAGTTTCTTGCCAGGCAGTCGATAGCGGAAGACATCTTCATTCTTGCCCATGACGTCACCTGCCCCTGCCCCCGTGAAGTCAATCCCCTGAATCGAGCAACCCGGGCCAGCCGGGCTCTGCTCTTTTGGTATTGATTTAACGGTGCAGATAGGTATTCCTCCAAGAACAAATTTCAAATATATCCCTCCACTTTTTCCCCGGCCGGGTCAGCCCATACTCATGCGCCAGGTCCATCAGGAAAAAGGGGCAGGCTGGTCGCAGATGTGCTCTGCCAACGAGACTGGGATTCTCAAGATTCGGGCCCTGAGGCAGGTTTGAGAAAAATACTCCTGTCTGCTAACTACCGCGTAGCGCCGTGAGCTCGTCGTTGAAGGTCGCCTCCGTCCTGGCATACCAAATCGCCTGTTCCGGCCTGGGGGCCAAGCCTCGAGATCTTCCACCAAACCGACCGAGAACAGGCCGAAGAAAACGAGCATCCAGGGGATGGAGTCTCTCTGTTTTCCGTGTACATAAGATAGACTCAAAGAACCTGGATGGAATCTTTGATAAGGAGGGCAAAAACGTTCTGCCAGTATAAAATAATTCAGAGAACAGGTCATCCAATTAGGCCTAGAGCGACCAGGCGCTGGAAGGAGTCGCGCCGAGATGGAGGCGCGCAGGGTGCGCTTCCCCACTGATGGGAGAGGCAGGGGAGGTCGACCCTGCGGAGAGTCGATATCCAAGCCCTTCGTGAAGCACGAGCGGAGAATGGGGAACAGAAGAGGCTCAATCCGCAGGAGAAGGGGAAGAAGCCCGCCGAGATGAAAAGTGAGGGAGATTGAAAACGGCAGTCTTGATCCCGAAAGGGCAGGCCTGGAGGCCGGCTCCTTCTTGACGAATCCGACATGGCCAGCAGCCCAAAGACGGCCACAGAGAGTAACCTCAATAATTCTGCGAAGTCCTAGACTTTTCGAGGTTTCTCGTGATAGAAGAGAGAACAAGATTTCAAGTGCCTGTTCTCGGGTTGGGACAGGCGCGCGAGGAGGGTGTTCATGAGCGATATCACTTCTTTGAAAGCCATTGAGGCCGCAAAAGCAGGGCAGACAACCGCTGCTGCCGCTCCCAAGGCTGCCACCACGGCAGCCGCCAACCGGGCCGCCGGTGGGGAGCTAGATCCCGGGAAGAGCACAGTCAAAGGCTCGGTCGACTACTTCAACGGGAAGTCGGTGATCACCGACGCCGACACGGTTATCGACATCGCGACGATCATGCATGAGAACAAAGCTTCCAACATGTCTCCCGAGAAGATGGCCGCCAAGCTCAGGGAGAAGGGCTACGAAGTCCAGCTCGTCAAAATCGGCAACCGCAAGGCAGTGCAGTTCAAGAACGGCGACTTCTTCGTCGACTCGGACGGGGACGGCAACCTGGGCACCAAAGACCAGAACTTCCAGGAAGCCCTGGGGATGGTCGAGCAGAGGTTCGGAGTGAACCTGCATGCCCTGAAGACCTCGAAATACACCGCGTATCACAAGTATTCCGAGATCGGTAAGGGCAAGGATGCCACCGGCAAGATCACCGCCTTGGATGGCACCGAAAGTGCGGCTGCCGCCAACGAGCTGGGTCTCTACAACATCATGAACCGCTTTGCCCAGGAGAAGCAGGCGGCCGAGGCCCGGGGCCTGGATAACGTCTTCGCCAAGCTGGACGTCGAGATGGCTGCTCGCGGCTTCAACGGCGGACCGGCCGTAGACCTCTGGCACGAGGGGCGCCTCTCGGAGGTCCTGGCTGACCTCGGCATCCCCGAGCCGAAGCTCCCGGACGCCTCTTCGGCTGTCAACATGCAGAAGAGCCTGAACCTCTTCGGAGCAGCCATGGGCGTGGCCACCAACCGTCAGGCCGCGATGCTCTGAGGCGAATAATCTCCAGGTCGGTCCGACGTCGTTCCCGGTTCTCAAGGCGGCGTCGGGCCTGACCTGTAGATCAAGGCTCCCCCTCCGGGGGGAGCCGAATTATCGAATCCCGGATAGTTCGGAGACCAGAAGATGGAATTGACACCCCAGCAAGTCCAGGAGAAACTCGAAAAGTTCGTCACCAGTGCCGAGAAGGTCCGTGAGTTGAAGGATTACCTCCTGACCTTCCGCTTCATGGACAACCACGAAGAATGGCTGGAAGAAGAACTGGCCCGCCACGACGAGGCCGTCGAGGAGATCGGGCGCATTTACCAGGAGGAGATGGTTCCCCTGGTCCAGGAGATGGCGGCCTATCTCGAAGAGCACAAGGCGGACTTCGAGACCCTCGTCGAACAGGCAGAACAGGAGGAATCAGAGCAGGTCGCGCCCTCGGAAGCCTCCGATGACGCGGTCTCGGATGGCCTCTAGGTTTGGCCGCCTCCGGGCCCGAGAGGGCCGAATCCCGGGTCCGGTTGCTCTTCCCACCCCAGTGGGTGCCTTTGAATCCCCATTTCTCCATGTCGGCTTTGACGGGGCATCTGCGCGGGGTCGGCATCACGGTCGATCCCTGGGATCTCAACGTAGCCTTCTATCGGCGCATCTTCACCCCGGGTTACCTGGACTACTCACTGGCGCGGGCCCAGAATACCCATGAGTTCCTACAGGCCCGCCTGACCCTGGGCAGGGTCTCCGGGGATCGTTCCCATGAGATGGGCCGACTGGCCACACGCTACTTCGAGATCGAAAAGTATCTGACCACTCACCGGGAGGTCTGGGAGCAGACTAGCCGGGAGATTGCTGAAGCCGTCTGCGTCTTCGACGACCGGGAACGCTTCTATGATCCTGTTCAACTGGTCCGGGCCTGGGTGACCTTGGACAAGGCCCTGGAACTGGTGTCGCTGCCGCATCACCCCAGCCGCTTGAGGTTCAACGACTTCTCGGCTCCGGGGCTGCCCCTGACGGTAGACGGGTTGATCCGCTTCACCGAGGATTCCGCCGAGAACCCCTTCCTGGCCTTCCTGACCTCCCAGGTCCGCCCCTTGCTGCGGGGAGAACCGCGGTTGATCGGCGTGTCGATCAACTCCCACAGCCAGCTTTTCGGGGGCTTGACCCTGGCCCGCCTGCTGCGTCGGCACAAGACTCCGCACACGCATGTGACCTTGGGGGGCAACTACTTCATGCGGGTCCGCCAGACCCTTCTGGACCGCCCGGTCTTCCTGGAGACCTTCGCGGACAGCGTGATGATGGGGGAGGGTGAGGCGTCGATGGCGGACCTCTTCCATGCCTTGGAGGATGGCCGCCCTCTGGAGACGGTGCCCAACCTGGTTTTTTCGGACGAGAAGGCCGTCCCTCGCTTTACCTTCTCACAACCCCCGATCCCCCTGGCCGAGCGCGGGCTGCCCGACCTGGATGGCCTGCCCTTGCAGGACTATTTCTGTCCGGAGACCGTCCTGGTTACTCGGGCCTCGAAGGGCTGTTCCTGGCAGAAGTGCACCTTCTGCGACGCGGACTACGGCATCCAACCGGATGTACGTCCTGTCGAGAGAGTCCTGGAGGAGGTCGAGCATGTCCGCTCCCGCTGGGGGATAGAGAACTTCGAATTCATCGACGAGTCGATGAACCCGGTCTGGCTGGAGGAATTCTCAAGACGCCTTCAGGAACGCGGAGACGCCATCCATTTCTTCGGCAATGGCCGGACCGAAAAGGCCTTCACTTTCGAGCGCATGGAGCAGATGGCCCGGGCCGGGCTGACCATGATCCTCTGGGGCATCGAGTCCGGAAACAAACGGATCATGGACCTGATTCAGAAGGGTGTCGACTTCCACACCCGGTTGGACATCCTGCGGGCGGCAAGGCAGGCCGGCCTGTGGAACTTCGCCTTCATCTTCTTCGGATTTCCCAGTGAGACCGAGGAGGAAGCCCTGCAGACCATCCGCTTGATCCGAGACAATCGGGACATCATAAACGCCTATGGTCGCAGCGTTTTCACACTGGGCAAGCACTCCCGGATCCGGGGCAGTGCCCGGCGTCTGGGCCTGGTCGACGTGATCGAGGATGACCAGGAGTTCGCGACCACCCTCTCCTATCGGGTCACGAGCGGGATGTCGCGTGAGAAGGCCCTGGAGATGGCCGACCGCTGCCGCCTGGAGTGCGCCGAGGCCTTCGGCGTGCCCTTGTGGATGCTGTTGCGGCATCGCGAGGTGATCCACCTCTACCTCAAGGAGAAGGGGCGGGACTTCATGGAGGGCTATCGCTTCCCACCCGAGGAATACCAGCGCCTGGAGGAGCTCTTCCAGCCCACCTCTCCCGAAGAATTGAGCTATGGGGTCCTGTCCACGGCGGATAGCCCCTGAGCTGAGGCCCTCCGTCCCGTCTGGAAGCCCCACCAGAATCCGGCGCCTACCGTGGCATTCGGCCGTCGAGGCCTTTTGAGACCCCACCCACACCAGGGCGTGGGTGGGAGGGGCCCGTCTGCGTCGTCAGGCGCACCTCTGCAGTGCTCACGTAGTTTCCAACTACGTTCCGCTCCTCAGAACGCACGCTTTCCTGGCATCCAGACCCGCCTCGATGGCCTCGGTTCTCACGCCAGGCGGCGGATTCAGGCCCCATCCCCGGCGTTGACACGCTGCACCCGGTTGGCCCGGACCTCGGCATCGGACCATGGCAGGCCAGGTCCTGCTGTTTAGTTCCGCCCTGGACTGCTTCCGTTTCCCGGGCACCTGAAATCGAGTCCGGCAGCCTCGGCCTACACACCTGCCCCTTCGGATTCCGCGTTTTTGCCCTTGGGGTAAGGGCCCTCTGACCGGTTTCGCCGACCTGGTCGTGGCGGATGGAACCATCATGCGGCGCGAGGATTTCTTCGAAAGCGCCTTGCCGGAGACTCATATCGACGTGACCGGGGCGGGATGTCGGATCCGTCTCCCGCCCCGGATAGAATTTCCGCCGAGCCCTTGTTTCCATCCCCTCATTGTCGGGGCTGATTGGTCGACTGGCCCGCCTGGAGGACCAGTGTGACGTGATGGCCCTGGAGTTTCCATCCCCTCATTGTCGGGGCTGATTGGTCGACTTACTCTCAGTCTCTTCGCCCTGAATGTTGGCCGCATAGTTTCCATCCCCTCATTGTCGGGGCTGATTGGTCGACCCGGGACATCGAATATAATGTCTTGGCCCCGACGGGTTTCCATCCCCTCATTGTCGGGGCTGATTGGTCGACCCAGTGTCAGCGATCGGGCGATATGATCCACCGCGAGATCGTTCGATATGATCCACCCGGCCAAGATCGTGCACGGGAGATCGTTCGATATGATCCACCCCCGTTGGGTTGGCGGCCCG
>JAAZKF010000364.1 GCA_012799975.1 Burkholderiales bacterium | reverse complement strand
GGCGATGACACGCTTCCAGGAAGCGGAAGGCATCGTTCTGCGGTGTCCAGACCGCCGGGTCGTGGCTGAGGTAGTGCCCCCGGCCGGAACAATAGCGCACATCGGTCTCGACCCCGAACCCCTCCCCGAGGGCCTGGAGCAGGGTCTCGAAACGGTTCTCGAGGGCCGAATCGGCTCCCGCGAGGAGGCCCCGGTGGGCCAGGACATCGCCCCGATTCATCGTATCCGCTCCGCCTCCCGGTGACCTGGAGGGTTCCCCCTCATCCGCCTTCCCCGATGGATTGCAGGCCTCATCTCCAAATCCTGTCTGTTCTCCTGAATCAGGTAGATTCAGCCATCTCTTCCGGAGTGGCCGGTGCGCTACGAGGTCGGGAAACCCTCGGGAAGTCCGCCTGGAAAGGTGGTCTGCCGGGGTGGAAACCTGGCTATTCGATCCACCCGCCAGGGTCGAGGGCCTGGACACAGAAGAGGAGAACGGATGAGACATGTTCTTTCTTTTCTGGGGATCCTGTTGGGCCTGACCTTGTTGACGGCCTGCAGCAGCCCCCCCCAGACTCCGCCCCCGGTTCAACCGACGGCTTCTCCAGCCGCCCAGGAGACCGAAATTCCCGTACCTGCCTTCGACCTGAAGGACGCCGAGGGCAAGCCCATCAGCTTCACCCCCGGAACCGATGACTTCACGCTGTTGGAGGTCTGGGCCCCGACCTGGTTCGAGCAGTCTGACGAGCAGTTCCAGCGCCTACAGGAGATTCACGAACGCTTCGGCAATCGGGGGGTTCGGGTTCTCTGCCTGGCCTACGAGACCGACCCGCCTCGGGTCCGCCAGGCCATCCAGGACCACTCCGCCCTCTTCGACGTGGCCCTGGGCGAGGAGGCCACCTTCGACATGTTGCAGCTGCAATCTCTGCCGACCACCTGGATCCTGGACCGCCAGGGCCACCCACTGCAGCGCCTGGAAGGCTACCAGCCCCTGGAAACCCTCGAGAAACACTTGGAAGAAGCCCTCTCCGGCCCTTCGGAGGCGGAGGAGTAGGCCGGCCAGGGCCGGGCCTCAGGAGGGCGCTGCGCGCCACTGCGAGGGCGGGGAGTTCTGGGAACCGGCTGTGAGCCCCTACGGCTACGCCGTGTATCTCCTAAATCCGCCGCCTACCGTGGCATTCGGCCATCGAGGCGTTGAGCCTGAATCCGCCCACACCAGGGTGTGGGTGGGAGGGGCCCGTCTGCGTCGTCAGGCGCACCTCTGCGGTGCTCGCGTAGTTTCCAACTACGCTCCGCTCGTCGATGCACGCCTTCCTGGCATCCAGACCCGCCTCGATGGCCTCGGCGCTCACGCCAGGCGGCGGATTCAGGTAGCCAGCAGCGACGCGTTACCTCACTGAAGGCGCTGTCGACCAGGGCCTCCACCCACTCCAGGCCCGTCGTCGCCTGCCAGGCCGAGCCGATGATGGACCTCCTCCCATGCCATAAGGTGTCACCTCCGAGCATCCTGACACTTCCTGTCACCACCCCCTCCTACCCTGGAGGCAGGAGCCAACCGGAGGTGGGACTTGCATAGCCAACCCGTCATTCCACAGACCCTTTCCCAAGCCAACTGCATGCCTTTCTACCTGGCCTGCGTCACCCTGGTTGTGTGCTCGGCCGCGGTGTTGATGGTGACGCGTTCCTCGGCCATCGGCGTGGTGGGATTCCTGGGCGGCGTGGCCCTGGCGATGTTCTTCCTGGTAGTGCCTTCCTGGCTCGAGCACCGGGCGGCCGGACTGGACCAGTTGCACCTGGCCCTGGTCGAACTGGAGACGCGCACCTATGACCTGGATTCGGTCCGGCGCGAACACCGGCGGGCCCTGACGCGCTCGGAGGACCTCCAGGAAAAGGCCGAGGAGCTGGCAGGAGCCCTTCGGGAGCAGGCCAGCCGGCTGGCCGAACTCTTCCGGCTTCAGGAAGAGCTGATCCAGGCCCGACAGGAGCGCCAACGCGCCCATAACCTGCTGGAAGCCCGGGACCGCGTCTTCGTCGAGCACCATGACTCGCTCGAAAGACTGCTCTCGCAGGAAGGCCTGTCGCCAGAGTATCTGGAGGCTACCACGCGAGCGCTGCAGCAACTGCGACGCGCGCTTGCCAGCACCGGTCTGGACCCGATCCGGCCCGAACCGGGCGACCCCCTGGATGAGCGTATGCACCAGGTTCTCGGCACCCGGGAACCTGGCCCGGGAGTCCCCGAGCACCACGTAACCCACTGCGAGCGTTCCGGTTTTCGCCGGGGCGACACCATCCTTCGTCGCGCCGAGGTCTTCCTGGCGGCGACGAGCGGTCAGACGGAGGGCCAGGTATGAGCAAGCACCCATGCATCGGAATCGACCTCGGAACAGCCACCTCGGAGATCGCCGTCTGGCAGGACGGGGCTCCGCTGGTCCTGCCCGACCCCGACTCACCCGGGCGCAGCCCCGTGGTCCCCTCCATCGTGGCGGTGGACCGCTCGGGTCGGCTGCTGGTGGGCGAGTCGGCTCGGGCCTACGTGGATCTGCCCGGCAGCGGCGCGCGTCAGGTCAAGCGCAAGATGGGGAGGGGCGAGCTGATCCCTCTGGGCGGACGGACCTACCGCCCCGAAGAGGTCTCGGCACAGATCCTGCGGCTTCTTAAGAGCAACGCCGAGCAGGCCCTGGGAGTGACGATCCACAAGGCAGTCCTCTCGGTTCCGGCCAACTTCGGAGAAGCCGAGCGCAAGGCCACCTACGACGCCGCCCGCCTGGCCGGGCTGGAGGTGGTGCGCATGATCAACGAGCCCACCGCCGCCGCCCTGGCTTTCGGCGTGCGGAACTCCCAGGCCGAGGGGCAGGTGGTGGTCTTCGACTTCGGGGGAGGCACCCTGGACGTCACGGTCCTGGAGATGATGGAGGGGATCCTCGAAGTCAAAGCCAGCTACGGAGACGCCCAACTCGGCGGCAAGGACTTTGACCAAGCCCTGGCCGACCTTCTGGAGCAGAGGTTCCGACTCGCGCACCCCCAGGCTCAGGCCTCCGAGCGGGCCCGGGCAGAGCTCCGTTCAGTGGCCGAATCGGTCAAGACCCAGCTCTCCCGGCATGCCGCGGTGCAGGCCTTCTGCCCCAACTACGCGGTCGAGGCAGGTCGCCCGTTGGACCTGGAGTTCGAAGTCACGCGCGGGGAATTCGAAGAGGCCATCCGCCCGCTGCTGGGGCGAGCCCGCAGGTGCCTGCAGGTCTCGCTGGAGAAGGCGAAGATCCAGCCTTGCTCGGTCGGGCGGGTGCTGCTGGTGGGGGGCAGCACCTACGTCCCGGCGGTTCGAGCCCTGGTGGCCGAGGTCATGGGCCAGGAACCCCGACGGGAGGTCGACCCCGACCTGGCCGTGGCTCAAGGAACCGCCATCGAAGCCGCCTTGGTCGCCGGGAAGATCCCCAGCGACCAAGGCCTGATCAAGACTGACGTGACCAGTTTCGGACTGGGGGTGAACGTCGTCGGATTCGTCGGACGTCACTTGGTCGGCGACCTCTACGATGCCTTGATCCATCCCAACACCACCCTCCCCTACCAGGTCAGCAAGAGCTACTCGCTGCTGCACGCCGAGCAGAACCAGGTCCAACTATGCCTGTACCAGGACCACGAAGGGACGGCGAAACGGGTAACCGACGCCCTGGCCACGGGGCTCTCGGCCAAAATCGAGGACATCCCGGTGTCCGAGACGGGGATCCCCCACCCGCTTGAAGTCGACTTCTCCTACGACCTGAACGGACTGATCCAGCTTCGGGCCCGGATCCCCACCACCGGGCAGGAGGTCGCCTTGATGACCTCTCGCGACGGTGCGCGGAGCCTGGACCCGGCGGCCTTTGCGGAGGCCAAGGCCAAGGTGGACGACCTGTGGTCCCGAAGTCCCCTGGCCAGGCGCTACGAAGGGCTGATCCGCAAGGCTGAACGGGTGGTCCCCGAGTTGCGACCCGACGAGCGCAAGAAGATCCACCAGGCCAAAGCGGCCCTGCAGGAGGCCCTGGCCTCCGGGGACGAGTCCAGCGTCGAGAAGGCTGCGGACCGCCTGACCGACCTCCTCTTTGACCTGGATGGGCCCTAGAGTCGTGGAGGACCCCTACGCCATCCTGGGCATACCCGACACGGCCAGCCCCGAGGAGGTCCGCCGGGCCTATGCCCGACTGGTGCGCCAACACCCGCCGGAGAGCGACCCCGCCGGCTTCGCGCAGATCCGTCGAGCCTATGAGGTCCTTCGCGACCCCGCCCTCCGTGAAGCGCACGACGCCGAGGCGATCTGGGGTGACGAGTGTCGCGCCCTGGTTCAGGAAGCCCAAGAGAACCTGCACCAGGGCCGCCCGGCCCAAGCTACGCCCCTGCTGAAGCGGGTCCTGGTGCTGAACCGGAACCTGGACCCGGCCCGGAAACTCCTGGTCAGCTCCCTGGCTGCCCAAGGGCGCTTCCGGGAAGCCCTGCGCGAGGCCGAGCACCGGGTCTCCCGGAACCAGGAGGAATTGGATCCTCTTTGTCATGCAGCCTGGATCTGCCAGAAGTGGATGGAGGTCTCGCGCGACCACCCCATCCGGAGACGTCGGCTGGAGGTGCGGGCCCACGACCTGCTGGACCGGGCCCATAAAACCGCCCCTGAACACCCTGGGGTCCGTGTCTTGCGGGCCCAACTGCACAGACTCATGGACCGGCCCGAACGAGCCCTGGAATGCCTGGAGGACAGCTCTTCAAACAGCAAGGGATACAGGGTACGGGGCCTCAAACCCCGCCTGATCGAAGCCGCCCTGATGATCGAACGCCGGGATCGCCGAGGCCTTCAACATTGCCTTTTTGGTATCCGGATCTTCTGTCTGGTGAGTGGGGACGCGAAGGAGGCGGGCCTCTTCTTCATTCACCTGGCCTGGAAGGAACTCGAAAGAGGGAACTTCCATTCCCTGCGCTGGCTGATCCACGCGGCCGAGGTGTCGGGCGGGGGGGTCCAGGAGGTCCGCCAGGCCCTGGCGCCCCTGAAGGACCTGCAGGCCCTGATCCGCGAGCGGAACTGCATCCCGACTTCCCTCTGGGGACTGCGCCGACTGCTCGGGCTGGAAATCGATCTGATCCGGGTGCCGCTAGAACGCGAAGCAGAGTTCCTCCGGCACTGGGGGGAGGTCCTGAACGGGGTTCTGGAAGAGCCCCCCCCGATTCGCCGGCGCTGGGCCGGGAAACTGAGGGAATACTGCCCCATCTTCAGCGAGCGCAACCAGTCATTGCTGAGAGCCTTGGAGGAGACGTGAGGCCTGATACCAATGGTTCGGAGAATCACTACCAGCGTCTGGGCGTGGC
>JAAZKF010000363.1 GCA_012799975.1 Burkholderiales bacterium | reverse complement strand
TGCGGCCCCCTGGTGGGTCACCACACCTCCGAGACCCTCCAGCGTCAGGAGCTCGAGGGGGATGGGGACCCGATGGATATCTGCGTGCTTACCGAGAAACCGATAACCCACGGGGATGTGCTGGTGCCTGCCATCCCGATCGGGGGCATCCGGCTGGTCGACAAGAACCAGGCGGATGACAAGATCGTGGCCGTCATGGTCGGTGACAAGCAATACGGGAGTCTGCGCGACATCAGCCAGCTCAACGAGGCGACCCTGGACGGACTGGTCCACTACTTCCTGACCTACAAGGACATGCCCAGCCCGACCCGGGCCCGTAAGGTGGAGGTGGCGGCCGTCTACGGGCGCAACGAGGCTTTGAAGGTCATCGAATACAGCCTTCAAGACTACGTCGAGCACTTCCACGAACCCTCGGCCCGCATGGAGCGCGTCCTGGCCTGCCTGACCCGCGTCTGACCTTCCTGCCCGATGATTTCAACGGGTCTCCGTGATTCCCGTCGCTGTAGGGGCATCCAGGAACCGGGTTCCAACTGCCCCGTTTGGGGAGGAGGGGCGGGGAGGAAGGGCGTAGATCGCGCCCCTGGAGGTGGAACCGCACATGGAATCCCTGGACCTGAACAGCACTCCTCCCCTGGCCAGCATTGAGACCCTCGGCGAGCACGCCGGAAAGTTGGTCCGTCTGCGCGGCTGGCTGAGGAATTCCCGATCTTCCGGGAAGATCCGGTTCCTGGAGATCCGGGACGGCACGGGAGCCATTCAGGCGGTGATCCTCAAGAATCGGGTCTCCCCGGAAGAGTTCGAGGCCGCCCGGCGGATGGGTCAGGAGAGTTCCCTGGAGGTGACCGGCGAGGTCCGTGAGGATCCGCGGGCTCCCGGTGGATACGAGATGGCCGTGACGGCCCTGACCGTCGTGCACGAGGCCCAGGAATATCCTATCACTCCCAAGGAGCATGGGACCGATTTCCTCATGGACCACCGCCACCTGTGGATCCGCTCTTCGCGCCAGCACGCCATCCTGCGCATTCGAGCCGAGATCATGCGCGCCATCACCGAGTGGCTGGACGACCAGGGCTTTCTGCGGGTGGATTGCCCAATCCTGACCCCCAGCGCCTGCGAGGGCACTACTACCCTCTTCGAGACCGGTTACTTCGGAGACAAGGCCTACCTCACCCAGAGCGGTCAGCTCTACAACGAAGCCAACGCCATGGCTTTCGGGAAGGTCTACTGCTTCGGCCCGACCTTCCGCGCCGAGAAGTCCAAGACCCGTCGTCACCTGACGGAGTTCTGGATGGTCGAGCCCGAGATGGCCTTCTGCGACCTGGAGGAGAACCTCAGGGTTCAGGAGGAGATGCTCAGCTACGTCGTCCAGCGGGTCCTGCAGCGACGCCGGACCGAGCTGCAGACGCTGGGCCGGGACCTGTCCCGCCTGGAGAAGATCCGCCCTCCTTTCCCCCGCCTCTCCTATGATGAGGCTGTCGAGATCCTGCGCCAGAGCGGCGTCGACTTCGAGTGGGGCAACGACTTCGGGGCCCCCGACGAGACCATCCTGGCGGAGCGCCACGAGCTTCCCGTCTTCGTCCACCGCTACCCGACCTGCTGCAAGGCCTTTTACATGAAGCCCGTGGAGGAGCGGCCCGAGGTCTGCTTGAGTGCGGACCTGCTGGCTCCGGAAGGCTATGGCGAGATCATCGGTGGAGGACAGCGCATCGAGGACCTGGCTCTGCTTGAATCGCGGATTCGGGAGCACGGGTTGCCGGAGGAGGCCTATCGTTGGTATCTCGACCTGCGGCGCTACGGCTCGGTTCCCCATTCGGGCTTCGGTCTGGGCATCGAGCGGACCGTGGCCTGGATCTGCGGTATCGAGCACGTCCGCGAGACGATTCCCTACGCTCGCACCCTGAATCGGCTCTATCCCTGAGCCTTTGAACAGGCCGACCCTCCAGGAATCCCGCTGCTCCGGGTCGGGCGATTTCGAGGACCTCGGGGACCTCCGTCTTCCCTTCCGGGGCGGCTGGTTCCCCGGGCGATCCGGTGAGGCAGGTCACCCTGCTGGTGCCCGAGGGCTCGGTCGAGGTCCAGGGGTTTCGGGGGCCGGTTCTTCTGATTCGACAAGAGGAGGACACATCGGTGTCAGGTCATTCAAAGTGGCACAACATCCGCTTGCGCAAAGGCAAGGTGGACGCCCAGAAGGGAGCCTTGTTCACCAAGGTCTCCAGGGAAATCTACATGGCGGCCCGCAAGGGCGGGCCTGAACCGGAAAGCAACTTCCTTTTGAAGGTGGCTATCACCCGGGCTCGCGCGGTC
>JAAZKF010000362.1 GCA_012799975.1 Burkholderiales bacterium | reverse complement strand
TTGAAGGAACAGCGTGACCTGGCCCGTGCCCGGTCCCAGAACCAGGAGAGTGACCCGTCGTGAATGTCTTGATCACTGGAATTACCGGATTCGTCGGCTCGCATATGGCCGAATTCTGCCTGGACCAGGGTGTGAAGGTCTTCGGCACCGTGCGTTGGCGCAGCCAGATGGAGAACGTGGTGGGCTTTCAGGACCGGGTCCATCTGGTCGAGTGCGACCTGACCGATGCGAACTCGGTCCAGCGGATGATCGCCCAGGTCCAGCCCGACCGGGTCTTCCACCTGGCGGCGCAGAGCTTCGTGCCCACCTCCTGGCATGCCCCGCAAGAGACCCTTAACACCAATATCATCTCGCAGTTGAACCTCTTCGAGGCCCTGCGGGAGACCTCGACCCGGATCCAACTGGCGGGCTCCTCCGAGGAATACGGCCTGGTCCTGCCCGACGAGGTACCCATCCGGGAGGAGAACCCCCTGCGTCCCCTCTCGCCGTATGGGGTCAGCAAGGTGGCCCAGGACATGCTGGGCTACCAGTATCATCAGTCTTACGGCATGCACATCATCCGGACCCGAGCCTTCAACCACACGGGACCCCGTCGTGGTCATGTCTTCGTCGAGTCGAACTTCGCCCGCCAGGTGGCCATGATCGAGAAGGGCACCCAGGAACCGGTGGTCCGGGTCGGCAACCTTGAAGCCCGCCGAGACTACACCGATGTCCGCGACATCGTGAGGGCCTATTGGATGTCCCTGGAGGGATGCACCCCTGGTGAGGTCTACAACATCTGTCAGGGCAACTGCTGGCGTATCAAGGATGTTCTGGACTTCCTGCTCTCCTGTAGTCGGGTCAAGGTGACGGTAGAGACCGACCCGGCCCGACTTCGCCCTTCGGATGTCCAGGTGCTTCAGGGCAGCGCCGAGCGCTTCCACGCCGCCACCGGGTGGACCCCCGAGATTCCCTTGGAGAAGACCTTCGAGGACCTGCTGGACTATTGGCGGGCCAAGGTCTGAAGTCTCGTCAGGGGGGGCGGCCGGTATCCGGTCCGGAATTCAAGGCCGTTGGGGGGTGGTCGTCTGGAGCCCCGCCAGCCATGCCCAGGTTTTCTTCAGGCCTTCAATCAGTGGGATTCGGGGGGCCCATCCCAGTTGGTTCCTGGCCCGGGTGATGTCGGGGCAGCGTCGGCGGGGGTCGTCCCCGGGCAGGTCACAGTGGACTATGCTCGTCCGGCGTCCGGTCACCTGTTCCGCCTTCGCCAGTAGCTCCAGGATGGTGAATTCGTCCGGATTCCCCAGGTTTATCGGTCCCGTCTGGTGGCTGTCGGTCATGGCTACCAGGCCGGCCACCAGGTCCGAGACGTAGCAGAAACTGCGGGTCTGCCGGCCGTTGCCGTAGATGCTAAGGGGTGACCCGTCGCGCAAGGCCACCAGGAAGCTGGTCACTACCCGTCCGTCGTCCGGCTGCATCCTGGGACCGTACGTGTTGAATATGCGCACGATCCCGACGGGGAGCTTGTGCACCCGTCCGAAGTGGATGGTCAGGGCCTCCGCGAAGCGCTTGGCTTCGTTGTACATGGATCGGGGCCCCACGGGGCTGACACTGCCCCGATAGTCCTCTGTCTGGGGGTGGACCTCCGCGTCTCCGTAGACCTCCGAGGTGGAAGCCAGGATGAACCGGGCTCCGTGGCTCCGAGCCAACTCCAGGGCGTGGTTGGTCCCCTTGGAGTTGACCTCCAGGGTCTGCAGGGGGCGGGCCTGGTAGGCCGGGGGCGAAGCTGGACTGGCCAGGTGGACTACCACATCGAGAGGACCGTGCAGCTCAAGCGGGTGGCACATGTCGTGCTCGAGAATG
>JAAZKF010000361.1 GCA_012799975.1 Burkholderiales bacterium | reverse complement strand
GGCGGCCCGCCTCTTCGCCCAGAGGGGCCTGGAGGGCACCACGACCAAGGACATCGCCCGTGAGGCCGGAGTCTCGGCGGGCCTGCTCTACCACTACTATCCCTCCAAGGAAGACCTGTTGGTTGCCGTGGTGAGCCACTTCGACGCGCTCTCCCGATTGCGCCCCCTGCTCGATGGCCATCTGGAGGGCAGCGCCTCCGAGGTGCTGATGCGGATGCTGCGGGGAATCTCCACCTTCATGGAGGAGCACCGCGACGTCATGTGGCTGTGCATGCGCGCTGCCGGCCGTTTCCCCACGGTGGCCCAGGCGCTGCGCCAGACCAGGGAACAGATGACCGAGCTCCTGGCCAGCTTCTTCCAGGGCCGGATCGATCGGGGTGAGTTCATGCCCCACGACACCGTCCGGGTAGCCCGAGGCCTGTACAACGTCCTGGCCATGGAGCACCTGGAGAAGGCACCTGGACGGAGCGACGTCGAGCCCATGGTGGAGGCCCTGCTCTACGGCCTGGTGCCGCGGACCTGAACTCAGCCCCGCCTCCGGGGGGAAGGCCCTTCTGTCAGGGATCGGCCGGGGCGTCCGGGGTTCCTCGTTGGGGGCGCGAGCGGTAGCCCATCAGCCAGCCCAGGGGCGCCACCAGGCTCGTCATGAGCTTCTGGACGGGTCGCAGGGGATGGGTCAGCCGCATCTCACGGTCGTACTCCGCCATCAGGACGGCGGTCTGGGGCAGGTTGGGGGGGCCGAGTGGAGCGGGCCGGTGGGGTCGGTCAACTCCGCCAGCACCTCGTAGAAGTCGGCGGTCTTCTGGGGGGGGGCGGTCTCCCAGAGGACCTTGGCATCTTCTTCTCCGGCATTCCAGATCCGATGTCGACAACCCGGAGGGATCTCCAGGCACTGGGTGGCCTCCAGGGTGAAGTGCTGGCCCTCCATCTCGACCTCGAGGGTTCCCTCCAGCACCTCGAAGCGTTCGGTCTGGGTGGGGTGGAAGTGCTCGGGCGGTGCCGGGTCTCCGGGCGGGTAGCGGGCCACGACCTCCAGGACCTCGTCGTCGCATCTTCGGACCGTCAGGGTCATCGTTCCGATTTTCAGGACCTGGCCAGCACGCGCCATTCTTCAGGACTCCATGGGAAGGTGCGCCCCTGTTCGGCCTGGGTCCACCCAGCCCTCTCGACATGCGCACAGGACGCCCGGTCTTGTGGGCGAAGGCTTCCCGGTACCCGGAAAGGAGCATCCCGATGGCACATGATCCGGCACGCGATTCGAGCCTGGAGGTCCTGGGCAAGGTGGCCGAGCTGGCTGCGCAGATTGGCCTGGTGGGGCGCCTGGAGGAGGACACCCGTCGGTTCTTCCTGGGCGTGGATCTGGGCCAGGGGCGGCTTCAGGGGGTCTACGTGCGCGACTCCAGCCACGCGGGACGCCCCACCGTGACGGTCTTCTCGCCCGGCCTGCAGATGGAGAAGGCCGCCTTCCAGGCCCTCCTGCCCCGGTTGGCCTTGGACCTGCTGCGGGCCAACGAGACGATGACCCTGGCGCGCTACGGCCTGGTCGAGAACGACCGGTATGCCCTGGTGATGGCCAGCGTCGACCATCTGCTGGACAGCTTCGCTCCTGCCGACCTCCAGGCCAGCGTCTTCGCCGTGGCCCAGGCCGCCGACCGCTGCGAGAGGGAGTTCGGCCGGGACGACTACTGAGGTCCCGCTCCTCGGACGGGTGACCCGGAGGGGAGGATTCCCCCACAGAGCCGGGAAGGCGGGGCGACGGAGCACGTAGCCCATGGAAGAGCGCAGCAGGATCGGGATTCTGGGGGCCGGGATCATCGGCGCGGGCCTGGCCCAGAGCGCCGCGGCCTCGGGCCATGAGGTCGTGCTGGTGGACGTGACCCCCCAGGCGCTCTCCCGGGCCCGCCAGGAGCTGGCCCGCTCGGTTCCCCTCCAGCGCCTGCTGGGCGGCCCGGCCGTCCGTCTGGAGCAGGTGCTGGAGAGGATCTCCTTCTCGCTGGAGGTCGAGGATCTTGCGGAGGCGCCTCTGCTCGTCGAGGCCATCCCCGAGATCTGGGAGACCAAGAAGGCCGCCTGGAGCCATCTGGGCCGGCTCTGCCCGGGCGAGAGCCTGCTGGCCTCGGCCACCTCGGCCATCCCGATCACCCGCCTGGCGGCCCTGGTCCCCCAACCCGAGCGGGTCGTGGGCCTGCACTTCATGAATCCGGTTCCCCTGAAGGCCACCGTCGAGATGATCCGTGGCTTCTACACCAGCGCGCAGACCCTTCAGTCGGCGCGCGACTTCCTGGCCGGCCTGGGCAAGACCGCCATCGAGGTGGCCGACTCGCCGGGCTTCGTCAGCAATCGCGTCCTGATGCTGACGGTGAATGAGGCGATCTGTCTGGTGGCCGAGGGAGTGGCGGCCCCGGAAGACATCGACCGTCTCTTCAAAGGCTGCTTCAGTCACAAGATGGGTCCTCTGGAGACGGCGGACATGATCGGCCTGGACACCGTCCTGCAGTCCCTGGAGGTCCTGGCGCGGGATTTGGGAGAGAAGTTCCGCCCCTGTCCCCTCCTGCGTCGGATGGTGGAGGCGGGGAGGCTGGGGCGCAAGAGCGGCCAGGGCTTCTTCGTCCATCCGGGCCTGGGAGGTGCGCCTTGAACCCGGATCCGCGTCGGGTCGCCCTGCGGGCCTTCCTGGGGAAGCTCTGCGACGTCTCGTCCCTGGGCGACCAGGACGATCTCTTCGCCGGTGGCTTCGTCAATTCGCTGTACCTGGTTTCGCTCTTGAACTTCGTGCAGGAGGAGTTCACCGTCGTCCTGGACGAGGAGGACTTCGACATGGCCAACTTCCGCTCGATCCAGGCGGTGCTGGATTTCGTGGCCCGCAAGCGCGGCGAGGCCTGAAGAACCCGTGGAACCCCACCTGTGGACGGCCGATCAGGAGTCTGCCCGGGCGGGCTTTCGGGCCTTCGCCCGGCGCCATCTTGAGCCCCACTCCGCTCGCTTCGATCGCGAGGAGCGCCTGGACGAGGAGGTCTTCGCCCTCATGGCCTCCCAGGGCTATCTGGGGGCCCTGGTCCCCGCAGCCCACGGGGGCAGCGCGCTGGACCCTCTCACCTTCGGCTTCCTCAACGAAGAGATCGGGGCCGCCTGTTCCTCGGCGCGCAGCCTCCTGACCGTGCATGGGATGGTCTGTCAGGCGATCGGCGCCTGGGGGACCCCCGAGCAGAAGGCGCGCTGGCTTCCCGATCTGGCCACAGGGCGGGCCCTGGGGGCCTTCGCCCTGACCGAGCCCGAGGTGGGCAGCGACGCCCGCTCGGTGCAGACCACCGCGACCCCGGACGGGCAGGGCTGGGTCCTGAACGGGCACAAGAAGTGGATCACCTTCGGCGAGGTGGCCACGCTGCTTCTGGTGCTGGCCCGGCACGGCGAGCAGACCCTGGCCCTGCTGGTGGACGGGTCGGCCCCCGGGGTCCAGCGGACCCCCATCCGGGGCATGCTGGGGACCCGGGCCAGCATGCTGGCCGAGGTCCGCTTTCAAGACTGCCGGATCCCACCCGGGCGCGTGCTGGCCCGTCCCGGCTTCGGCTTCCCCGTGATGGCCTCGGCCCTGGACCTGGGCCGCTTCAGCGTGGCCTGGGGCTGCGTGGGCCTGGGCCAGGCCTGCCTGGAGGCCAGCGTCCGTCACGCCTCCACCCGCCAGCAGTTCGGCCGGCCCCTGGCGGGGCATCAGCTCGTGCAGCGCATGCTGGCGGACATGGTGGTGGGAGTGCGGGCTTCGCGTCTGCTCTGCCTGCAGGCCGCCGCGGCGCGCGCCGCGGGCCATCCCCGCAGCACCCTGGACACGCTGCTGGCCAAGTACCACGCCTCGACCATGGCCATGCGGGCCGCCCAGGACGCGGTGCAGGTGCATGGCGCCAGCGGCTGCAGCGCCGAGCATCCGGTCTCGCGCTACCTGCGCGACGCCAAGACCATGGAGATCATCGAGGGAGCCACCGAGATCCTCCAGGGCCTGATCGCCGGCCAGGCCCGAGGCGATCTGCGGCCCGATCCGGGGGCCTAGACCTTGGAAGAGCGCAAGGTGAAGTGCCTGGTCTGGGACCTGGACGAGACCCTCTGGGAAGGGGTCCTGCTGGAAGGCGGGGGTGGGCGGCTGCGCCCCGGGGTTCTCGAGACCCTGCAGACCCTGGACCAGCGCGGCATCCTGCACTCGCTGGCCAGCCGCAACGACTCCGACCTGGCCCGGCGTCGGCTGGAGGAACTCGGAATCTGGGAGTATTTCCTGGCCCCGGAGATCGGCTGGGGGGCCAAGTCGGCCTCCGTGGCCGCCATCGCCCGCGCCCTGAACCTGGGATTGGATTCGCTGGCCTTCGTGGACGATGAGCCCTACGAGCGCGAGGAGGTGGCCTTCGCGCACCCCGAGGTGCTGTGCCTGGCCGCCTCGGAGGTTTCCGGGATTCGCGAGCGCCCCGAGTTCCAGCCTCGCCTGAGGACCCTGGACTCGGCTCGGCGGCGCCACCTGGTCCGCCTGGACCTGGATCGCCGGGAGGAAGAGCAGCGCTTCCCGGGTCCCCAGGAGGACTTCCTGGCCACCCTGGGGATGGTCTTCACCCTGCTGGCGGCCTCGGAGGAGGATCTGGAGCGCGCCGAGGAGCTGACCGTCCGGACCCATCAGCTCAACACCACGGGCGAGACCTTCAACCTGGAGGAGCTGCGGGGCTTCTGCCGCTCCCCGGGGCACCTGCTGTTGGTGGGGGACCTGGAGGACCGCTTCGGCCCCTACGGTCGGATCGGCCTGGCCCTGGTGGAGTGCGGAGCCGAGGCCTGGACCCTGAGGTTGCTCCTGATGTCCTGTCGGGTCCTGGGGCGGGGGGTGGGGACGGTCATGCTCCACCGCCTGATGGAGGCCGCCTTCGCCCGAGGCCTGCCCCTGCGCGCCTGGTTCCGCCCCAACGGGCGCAACGAGATGATGCGGACCACCCTGCGCTTCGCCGGGTTCCGGGAGGTGGCGCGGGAGGGCGAGCTGCGGATCCTCCAGGTCGCACCGCGCGCGGTGCCCGCGCCTCCAGCCCACCTCGAGCTCCGCGGAGGGATTCCCGGTGTCCCAGCCTGAGAGAACACTGGTGCTGGGGGGGGCCGGCCAGGCCCATCTCCTGCAGCGGGTCGGGCTGCTGAAGGCCCGGGCCCGGGCCGCCTGCGAGCTGGGCAAGCCCTGGGAGGCCTTCTGGCGCGAGAGCGGGCGGGACTGGGTGGACGCCCCGTGGCGGGTGCTTGTCCAGGCTGCGGGCTATGAGGAGTTGCAACAGGGCCTGGAGGAGGCCCGTCGCGACCTCTCCGGCGAGGCTTCCCTGGCCCTGTCAGCACAGGTCCGGATCGAAAAGCTCGGCGTTCTGGCAGAGCCGGCAGGCCCCACTGCGCATCCGCTGGATTCAGGCAGTCTGCCCGGATCGGCCCGGCTTCCCCGGGAAGGGGCCGCCCCAGAAGACCTCTCTGCCAAGGCTCTATGGCTGACCTCAGAACTGACCGGCTACTCTCTGCAGGAATTGGGCCTGGAGAAGGACCTGC
>JAAZKF010000360.1 GCA_012799975.1 Burkholderiales bacterium | reverse complement strand
CGCCTGGAAGGAGGTCCCCAGGGACCTGGTTTCAAGCCTGGGCTTGGAGGGAAAGCCCCGGGAAATGCAGATAAGGGTCTACCGCCAGGTCCTGCACATCGAGATATTTCGTGTCTTCTCAGACTTCTATCCAAAAGCCCTGCAGCCACTGATGCGGGCACAGTTGAAGAACTGACTCGATCATCGAGTCTCAGCGGGGCGGGCTTCCCACACGGTATCCGGCAGGTCGATGGCGCCCGGGAAATCTCTCAGGTGCAAGAAGGCCCCGGCAAAGAGGTGCGCCGCCAGTTCGGCCAGGGGTTCGGGGCAGGCTGGTTCCAGGATGTGGAAGAGTTCGTGTGCCAGGATCCGCTCTCGGGTCGGGCCGGGCAGTCCCCGGCGGGCCAGTCGCTCCGCCAGGTCGGCCATGCCTTCGGGATCCAGGAACACCAGTCCCCGGTGGGGCAGGACCCGGGCCCGGACCAGGGTCCCTGGGATGCTCAGGGACTGTAATCGGATTTGGAAGCCGCGCTTCAAGAACTCGACCTCCGCGGGAGGAGCTGCGCTCTTCAGGGCCCGACCCGCTAAGGACCAGGCCCGGGCCAGGTCCTCCGGGTGCCTTCGCCGACCGGCCTGCATCCAGGCCTTCAGACCTTCGAAGCTGGGGATCCGGCCTTCCATTCGGGTTCAGGAAGAAGCAGGGTGGGAAAGCGGAAGGGTGACGATGAAGCGGGCACCCTCCCCCGGGTTGCTCTGGACCGCGATGCTTCCACCGTGGGCCTCGACTATTCTGCTAGAGATGGCCAGACCCATGCCGGTGCTCCTCTCGTCCCCTGCAGGTCGGGTGCTGCCCCGCGCCAAGGCTTTGAAGACCCGGCCCAGTTCTTCGTCGCAGAGGCCTTGGCCCTGGTCCTGGACGAAGATTTGGACCGCGTGCGGCTCGGTGCGCGCTCCCAGGGTGATGATGGTGCCAGACTGCGAGAACTTGACCGCGTTGGTCAGCAGGTTGTGCAGGACCTGGTCGAATCGGCGCCGGTCCAGCCGGACCCGAGGCAGAGGTCTCTGGACCTCGGCCAGCAGGGTGATGGACTTTTCGGCGGCCAGCAGCGCGCTGGTCTCCAGGACCTCGGCCAGGTAGGGCTCCAGTTCGACCTCTTCCAAGTCCAGGTTCAGCCGGCCGGATTCGATGGCGCTGACGTCCAGGAGGTCGTTGACCAGGTTCAACATCCGCAGGCTGGACCTCTCGACCCTTTCCAAGAGCTTGCGTTGGGCCGGGTTTAGCGGGCCGACGGTCCCGGCCAGGACCAGTTTCAGATAGCCTTGAGCCACGCCGATGGGATTGCGCAGGTCGTGGGCCGCCACTCCCAGCAGGCGATTCTTCTCTTCGTTCAGCGTCAGGAGGCGCTCGTACAGACGACTCTTCTCGACGATGATGGACAATTGGCCCGCGATCTCGCGGAAGAGGTCCACATGGGCCGTCTGATAGGCGTTGGTATAGCGGCATGTGAAGAATATGAACCCGATGGGGTGGCCCATCGCTATCAAGGGACAGGTCAAGGACGATAGCATGCCTTCCTCCAGCAGCAGGCGGGTGGAGGTCGAGTCGGGATGTTGTTGGAGGTACTCTTCGAGGTCGTTGAGGATTCGCGCTTCACCGGAGTCCAGGACCCTGGCCAGGCTGGTTTCGGCCAGCGGCAGGCTGAAGTCGTCGCCCAGCCGCACTTCAGGGAAGTCGGAGCGGGCCCACCGGGTCCTCACGATCTGGTCGTCCTGCTCGAGAAGGGCCAGCCCGATGCGGTGGTAGGGGATGATCGGACGGAAGGATTCGTAGACGGATTCCAGGACCTCGTCCAGGAGCAGGCCGGCGTTTATCTTTTCGGTGACCTGGGTCAGGATCCGCAGCTCGCGGTAACGCTGCTCGAGCAGGATGCCCAGGGTCTGTACGGCATGGCCCAGACGACCGATTTCGTCCTCGCCGACGGGAACCTCCACGAAGAAGGCACCTTGACTCATGGCCTCGGCAGCCTGGAGGATCTGCTGGATGCGTTTGTCGGGCATGTTTTTCGCCTTTCAGCATCGGGCGGGGGCCTCTCGGGCCGCTCCTTCGCAGGGGCCCGAAGGGCTCCTGCGACCTGGAGGCCGGCCGGCATGCGGAGAGGCATAGGTGCAGGGGCGAAACCCAGGGCTCCCAGAAGGGTTCCATCAGATGTAGAGGCAGTGCATGGACGAAGACCTGGAATTGATCGAGCGATTCAAGACCGGCGACCAGACGGCATTTGATGAGCTGATGCAGAGACATTACCGCCCGGTCCTCAACCTCGTCTACCGGTTCACCGGTGCGACGGGTCAACCCGCAGAGGACCTGACCCAGGATGTCTTCCTCCGAATCTATCGGGCCTTGCCTCGTTTCGAGGCCCGGGCGCGCTTCTTCACCTACCTGTACAAGGTGACGATGAATCTCTGCCTGAAGGAGCGAGCTCGTTGGGCCCGTCACAGGAGTCGGACGGTCAGCCTGGACGGTTACTGGGACGATCCCGAGAGACCCGGGCCGAGGGTCATTCCCGACCCGGCCGGCTCGGCCCAGGACCGTTTCGAACGCAGAGAGTTGGCCGGGGAGGTCCGCGAGGCGGTGATGGACCTGCCCGAAGAGCAGAGGGCGGCGGTGATACTGCATCGCTTCCACCATCTGTCCTATGAGGAGATAACCGAAGTCCTGGGAATCTCGTTGCCGGCCGTGAAGTCACGGTTGCATCGGGCCAAACTGGCCCTTCAGAAGCGCCTGGGAGAAGGTAGCAGGAAATCGTTGACCGAGAACCGACAGCCGGAGGCTGCGGGCTGATGAGTAGGAGGCTGATTTGGATGGCGACCGCGTGTGCGCAGGTGGAGGAGTTGTTGCCAGCCTATGAGGAGGGTGACCTTACGGTCGAAGAGACCAGCCGGCTGGAACGCCACCTGCAGGCTTGTCCGGCCTGTCGGCAAGGGCTGGCGGACCTGCGGTCCACTTGGGAGCTCCTGGGCACCTGGAAGGATGTGGAGCCTGCGCCGGCTTGGCGGCAGGATTTCTGGAGGAACCTGGGACGCGACGAGGAGCGTCGCCGTCAGGGAGCCTGGCGTTTCCTGTCGGGTCGGCGCTGGGCACCCTTGGCCACAGCAGCCGTCCTGGCCTTGGGTTTCTTCGCGGGAACCTTCTGGCAGGAGGGGCCCGTCCAGCCGACCGGGATGGCCGCCTCCGTGGTGATTTCCCGGGGCGTGGCCGAGATAGCCATGGCTTCGGAATCCTCGTCCGAGATCGATTCCTTCCCGCTGGGTGAGATGGAGGGGCCCTTCTCGTCCGAGATTCTCGACCAGGCCCTGTCGTTGGTGCAGGCTCCTTGAGGAGGTTGGAGGTGACCATGTCCAGGTTGTTTTTCGGAGTCATCAGTCTCCTCGTGGCGCTATTCCTTGTAGGAGCCCCCCTGGCTGCTGAAGAGGTGGGCTTGCCCGCTGAGGAGGTCGCCCGCCGCACGAACGAGGACCCCCAGGAGGTCAAGAATCGCTTCTCGCCCCAGCTCAAGAACCTCCAGATCGACATCCAGACGGTGAAGGTCGAATTGGCTCGGATGCTGGCCTCGCCTCAGCCCGACCGTGCCCAGGTCAAGGGCCTCATCTCTCGCCTGCTCGACCTCCAGAAACGCAAGCAGATGCTGTTGGTGGACCAGATATTTGATACCCTGGAGTGCATGCCCCAGGGCAGCCGGGACGAGTTTCTACAACCCATCATCGACCAGTTGCTGCGCTGATCCTGAAGGGAGTCGGGAGGCGCCGACCGAACGCGCCGGGGTGAGAAGCCTTGCCTACGCCTTCCTGATCGTCATGTTCCTGTTGGTGGGGTGTCGTGCCCAGGACAACACCCCACCTCCTGCTCCGCGGGTCGTCCTGAGTGATTTTGGGGGACACTCGCTGATCCGGTTGGATCCCAATACGGGCCGAATCGATGGGCCCGTGCATCCCATGCCGGGGTCGCCGGCAGGTCTTGCGGCGGGCCGGGGCCTGGTCGCCCTGGCCCTGTTGGGGCGCCCTTATCTGCAGATCCTTTCCTCCCCCGGTCTGGAGGAATTGCGTCGCATCCATGTCGGGAAGGGGTGCTCAGATGTGGCCCTGGACTCATCGGAGCAGAGGCTGGCAGCAGCCTGCCCGGAATCAGGCGAGATCCTCCTGGTTGCGGTGGAGGGAGGGGAGGTCCGTCGGGTTTCGGTCGGCGGCCAGCCTCACTCCCTGGTCTGGGAAGGAGAGCGCGTCTACCTGACCAACCCCGGGCGGGGGACCCTGCAATGGATCGATCCGGTCCGCGGCGTGTTGGAGGGTGAGACTCCCTTGGGGTTAGGCCCTCGAGGGCTGGCCGTGTCGGGCGGGCAGGTCCTGGTGACCTTGTACGATGCCAACCAGCTCGCGGTCCTCTCGATGGACCGCCTCGGCGAAGTTCGGCACCTGGCCTTGGCCGGGGGGCCCCATGCCGTGGTGCCGACGGGAGGTGGAGCCCTGGTTTCCCTGATGGAGTCCGGCGAAGTGGCAGCCCTGGATCTGGACAGCGGGCAGGCCACCCGGATACCCGTCGGGGCAGGCGCCGCCGGGATGACCCTTTCGCCCGACGGCCAGTTCCTCTTCGTCTGCTGTGAGGTGGCAGGCCAGGTCGCCGTGCTGGCTCTGCATGACAATCAGGTCATCCAGCACGTGGCCCTCCCGCCGGGGGTGAGACCTCGGGAAGCGGTTTTCGCACTTCCTTGATCTCAAGACAAGAAGAGGCGGCGGGCAGAACCCGCCGCGTGCATTTCCAGAGAACAGCCCCCGGTTCGGGGCTCAGGCGCCGATTATGAAGTGCTCGTCGCCGCCGCCGACGTTCGGGATGCTGCCGGTGGGCGCAGGGGTGTTGACCAGATCAACAGCCACCTTGATGTGGGTGGAGACTTCGGCCCCAGGAGCCGTGATCCGGGTTCTGGTCTCGACGTTGGACTTGATCAACCGGCCTTCACGATGAGCAAAGAAGGTCTTGCCCGAGGCCACGATGCTCTGGTTCACTTCAGGCTGGACCTCGATGCTGGTCTGGGGGCATTCCACCTGGATTAGCGCCACGTCGTAGCCGGCAACCCGGTCGAATCCTGCCAGGGTGTAGTGATAGGTCAGGGTGACGGACTTCGTGCCGGCCTGTTGGCCATTTTCATCCATGAGGGGGATGTCCATCTGGCTGTCTCCGGTCCACTTGTCGTTGACCTTCAGGACCCGGTCCGGGAATGCCGGTTGCGAGAATGGGAAGTCCACCGAAGTCTTGACGATGTCTCCGTTGCGCTTCATGGTAATCTGGATCGTCTGCCCCACCGCGGGCAGTTCCATCGTCTCGCCTTCGCGGAGGATTTTCCCCTCCTGGATGGTCACATCGATCTTGGCGAGCCCGCCGGTGACGTCCAGGACTTTCTGCTCCATCTTCATTTCCAGGACGGAACGGATGGTAGCCTCGAACTGACCCTCTTCTTTGAGGCTCTGCTCGGATTCGACCTGGGTGTGGTACTCGAGCACCTCGCCCGGACTCATCTTGTATTCGAGGGTGATCGGTTGGCCCTGAAGCATCGTTGGGTCCTCCTGGCTGGCTTGGGCCCGCCTCGAAGCCGGGCCCCCGGATTGGTCGGAAGCATGTTCTTGGAGGTGGAGGCTTCTCCTCTGCAGCACAGCGATTTACCTTCCCCGGGAAGGCGACCTCAAGGGTCGGGGAGAGGCTCGCTCGGTGGGGAGGAAGTTCCCGGTTGTAGCTCCAGTTCCAGGCTGCCGTAGGCCTCCAGGAATCCGTGAAGCTCGTCAGGGTTTGCTAGATAAGACGAGGCCTGCCTCCGCAGATAACCGGCCAGCTCTCCGTCTCCATGGGCTTCCAGGGCCTTCACCTGGTCTTCCAGGGGGGCCAGCTTCTGTACCATCTCCCGCACCTGACGAACCCGCCCTTCCCACGAGGGGTGGGTGGCAAACCAGTCCGGCCCGTTCCACTGGCCCAGTTGACGGGACAATTCGCCGAGTTTGGTCAAGGTCAGGGCGAAGTCCTCGGGGCGGTATCCGGCCGCGAAGGTCATCAGGACGGCTCCGCGGTCGGCCTCCAGTTCGAAGTCCCGAGAGTAGCCTTTCATGAAGGTGTCGGCCAGGAAGTTGCCTGCAACCCTTCCCCAGAAGGAACGGGTGGCGTAGCCCAGGACACTGCCGATCATTCCGGACCATTGACTGCGGTCATACTGGCGTCGCATGTGGTGGTTCTCGGCATGGGTCAGCTCGTGGGCCAGGATGGCGGCCAGCTCATCCGGCGTCTCCAAGGCCTTTAGCAGCCCCGAGGTCACGTAGATCGGCCCGGTCGGTACCGAGAAGGCGTTGAGTTCATCCGAGTCCAGCACGACGAAGCGATAACCCTGGTCTGCGAAGCGGTTGGATTGCATCAGGCGCTCGCCCACCGAAAAGACTCGGCTGCGTTCCTCCGGGTCTTGCGAGACCCTATAGCGGTCTTCGATCATGCCGGCAGCGTACTGGGCCAGCCGACGTTCCAGTTCGTCCTGGCCTACCAGTCGGTTGGTCTCAGGAAAACAGATCGGGCAGGGGCGCAGACCTTCCTGTTCTGCCAGCGTGCGGTCGGAAAGGGCGCGGACCTCGATTCTCGGCGAGAGGTGGCGGGCTCCGGGGAGGTGATACATCTGGCTCTCGGAGTTCACCACCACGGGGACCGGTTCAGGACCTCGGCCCTCTAGGGCCATGCGGATCAATGTCTCCCGGGCCTTGGTCCGGCCGACCTTGGTGGGAGCCTGCAGGATCTGGCGGGCGCCGTTGGTCAGGTCGATCTGCAGGGCTGCGGTTTTGTCGTCCGAGGTGATCAACAGGAGCCGCCCCGGGCGGAAGAGAGTAGTGCGATGTTGCGAAGCCAGCAACCGGCGGGGGTTGGCCAGCAGGTGCGCCTTCTGTTCTACCGTCAGGTTCCGCGTGGCGCCGGGGTCGAGGAGGTCCTGCCAGTCGTGGACCAGGCCTGGTTGTGCCGGGAGCGACAGGCCCTCCTGGGTTCTGGGCGTCCATTTCCAGTCCCGATCCAAAAGCAGGACCCCCAGGAGCGGGGACTCCTCGGCAGCGAGAGGTCCCGAGGCGTAAGCACCCAGGCACAGGAAAAGCACGAGTCCCAACCAGGTCATGGGACGCAGGAATACGGCACGCATGGTGGAGGATTCCTTCGGCACCGCTCCAAACATGTCCCACCCGGACTTCTGTCCTCTGCTCGGTCAGGGAGGCCGAGGGTGTTCCGGTGAAGTCGGGACGCCGAGACCGAAGCCAGGGGCGCATTCTGCTCAAAGAGGGTGGCCAGAGGGTCTGGACCCTTTCGGCGAGAGGTTCATGCACGATTCCGAGGAACAGCTCATCGCGCGCTGCCTCCAGGGGGACGCGTCCGCCTGGGAAGAGGTCTATCGTCTTCACTACGCTCGCGTCAAGCAGGTCATCGGCTGGCGTCGCTGGGGCTTTTCGCCCATCGAGGTCGAGGATGGCGTGCAGGAGGTCTTCCTGCAGTTGGTGCGAGCGCTTCCGAGTTTCCGTCAGGAAGCCAGCCTGGCCACCTTCCTGACCCGCCTGGCCCGTAATCGGTGCATCTCCAACCTGCGCCGCAAGACGGCTGGCAAGAGGGGGCGTGAAGAGCTCTCGGCCACTTTGGAGGGCGAACGGGAGGAGGGGATGCCGTTCACGCCGGCCGTGGATCCCGAACCGGGGCCCGAAGCCAGCGTCCTGTCGGCGGAACAGGCCCGCATGGTGGCCCGCGCCTTGGAAGCCCTTTCACCCGAGTGTCGGCAGGTCCTGAGCCTGCGCTATTACAAGCAGCTGTCCTACAAGGAGATCTGTTCAGCCCTGTCCTTGCCCCTGGGGACCGTGTGCTCACGCCTGAAGCGTTGTCTGGGGCATCTCCGGGGTCAACTCCAGGCCAACCCGTCCGGGTCGGTCGCGGCGGTCCGAGAATCGTGAGAAGCGGGAATTTTTTGCGGCGGAGAGCGACCAGTTCAGAGAAGTCCATCAGGTCGAAGGGTATTCAGTCGTGATGACCTGTGAAAACCAGACCATTGCGGAGATGTTGGTCCCCTACGTGGAGGGAGCCTTGGCCGAGGCCGATAGGCTGGAGGTGATCGAGCATCTGCGGCATTGCCTTTCCTGCCGTGACGAGGCGCGCCGGCTGCGCGAGGGTATCCTGGCCGTCCGTCACCTCTTCGCCTCCGGGTACCGCCCGCGTTTGCTCCATCATATCGCTGTCGAGGAGATCGTTGCCTTCAGCGTAGACCCTGGCAGCCTGTCGGATTCCGTCCGCCAGAATCTGGAGCTGCATCTGCTGGAGTGCGAAGCCTGCTCCCAGGAAGTTGCGCTGCTGCATGGTCTGCACCAGGAACTGGAGGGACGGGTCTCTCCCGGAGCTTCGCCCCTGTTGTTGCCTCGCGCCTTGCGTGAGGAGGTAGAGCGGGTCTTCCCGGGAGCCGCGGTGACTTCGGCCTCTTCTCAGGTGGCTCAGGACCTGCCTCTGGTCGAGCGCCTGGCAGCGCTCTGGTCGCGTTTCAACTGGCGGCCCGCGCTGGCTACCGTTGGAGCGGCACTGCTCTTGACCTTGGGATTCCTTTTCATTTCCAGTGGCCCCTCCCAGGACGTGGCCGTGAAGTCGGCCTTTTCACCCCCGGTGTCGGTGCAGGGGCTTCCGTGCGGCCCCTCGCCGGCACCGGCCGAAGTGGCCTTGACCTTGAGCCCGGGACAGATCGAGCAGGTTGCACCCCTCCTGGATCGCGAGGGGGTTCCCTGGCAGAATCGGGGCGGAATCATCTACGTCTTGTCGGCCGATCTCCAGAAGGCCCGCAGTTTGGTGGAGACCGGGCTCTCCGAACGGAGGCTGGCTGACGCTTCGCCGAATCTGCCTGCTCCCACCCCCACCCCGGAGGTGCAGCCCGACCCCAGCCCTACGCCCTCTACCCCGTCGCCGACTCCCCATACCCCGTCGCCTACGCCCTCTCCGCGGCCCCTCCCCTCTCCTTCGGCCAGGTCTCCCGTCCTCGTGGCCCAGGTCCCTCCCCCCGCCACTCCGGCTCCCCGGCTTGCGAAGTCTTCGACCGCTGTTCGGCGGGCCCCGGCCCCGGCGCCCACCACGGCCCGGCCCGCCGCCTTGCCGACTTCGGTCCAGACCGAACAGGACGCTCCCGTCCCCCGGATCGTGGCTTTGGGGGAGGGGGGCGCCTCGCAATCGGCAACCCGCGCGCCCGGGGCGGCCTCCAACCAGGCCGCCGAGATGCTGGATACGGCGCCTCCGACGCCGGCCCTGGAAGTCCAGGCCAAGGCTCCAGGACCTTCGACCGTCCGCTCTGCAGAGAGCGCCGGGCCTGTGGGAGGGAGCTTTGAACCGGCCCCCAGCACCAACCGGGTCGCTGCGATCGAGTCGCAGGCTCGCCAGATCGTGGGCGAGGGGTCGGTGTCCGTGGAAGGCGGCGGCGAGGGGCCGGTCCACGTGATCGTGCGCCCCCACCGCAGCCTGAACACTCAGGAGAAGGAGGAACTTCGGCGCCGCTTGCGTCGGGATCTGGGACTGCGGGACAGCGATACCATCACGATCCGATAGAATGCAGATTCCCCCGCTTCTGCAGGTCGAAAGGCTGGTCCTGGGCAGGGATTCAGGCAAGCAGGCTCAAGAGCTCTCCTTCGTGCTGAACCCGGGCGAGGTGATGGGCGTCGTCGGTCCGCCCGATTCCGGCAAGTCGGCCTTGCTACGCGCCCTGGTGGGGATTCAACGAAGCGAAACCGGGCAGATACGGATCTGCGGTTTTCCACCCGGTTCGCTTCAGGCCCGCGCGCTGGTGGGTTATGTCCCTTCGGTGCCAGCTCTGTATGAGGAGTTCACCTGTGTCGAGTATCTGGGATTCTTCGCCGAGGCTTTCGGATTGGAGAATCACTATCGTCCCTACCTGATTCGGGAATCCCTGCGCCTGGTTCGCCTGGAGGATTGCCTGCGGACGGCGATCGCCGACCTGCGCTCGCATGGGGTGAGGCGTCGGCTGGCCCTGGCCCGGGCCCTGGTCCACGATCCTCACCTGCTGGTCGTGGACGATGGCCTGGCCCGCCTGGACCGGGTCGAAGCACGCCAGATGGTCGAAGTCCTGGGGGAAATCCGCAATACCGGCAAGACCCTGGTCCTTTCCGGTCCATCCCTGGGAGAAATGGCGGGCTTGTGCAGTCACCTGTGCATCCTGGTGGGCCATCAACCGCTGGCCTGTGGGGAGGTGCGAGCGCTGCGACCTCGGATTTCCAATCTGCGGATGATGCAGGTGCAGTTTCTGGACCGCGTTCCGGAGGCGGTGCGCCGGTTGGAAGGAGACCGGCGGGTCTTTCATCTGTTGCAGAACATGCCCAATTACAACCTCTTGAGGTTCCTCTTCGATGGGACCGCGGATGAGTTCGACGAACTTCTGGAATCTTTAAGGCGCGCCGGGGTCTCGATCGTCTCCTATGCGGAGGATCCGTCCTTCCTGGGTTTGATGGCAGGGCCATGAGGATGGGGGTATCGGGGTATCCCGGAAGGAATTTCGATCAGATCGTTGAAGCCCGTCAACTCTGAGAGATAGGGGATACGGGTGTACCGGGCGGGCGCGGACGAAACACGGAGTGTCCAGCTCGGCCCGTCACCCTCCGCCCGAAGGCCGAAACCCAAGCGGCCTCGCGGGAATCTGAGTTCGGCCCGATGCGGGCCAAGAAAGCGAGGGGAGTAGGCTTGATGCGCAGACTCAATGTCGCAATCCTTCTGGTGGCTGCGTTGACGCTGGGTTGCCTGGCGTTTGCTTCCAAACCGGCAGCGGCGGAAGACAACCTGGGAACGGTGAACCAGATCACCGAGTGGGGTCCGTTCCGCTACGAGGTCTACCAGTACCCGTCCCGCGTTTCCAGCTTCTTCTTCTACCCGAAGAGCTACGTCACGTTCGATATCCACAATGGGAAGTATTGGATGATCGAGTCTCCTCGGTTCAATCTGAACATGACTCCCACGAACGAGATGAAGAACATCATGGGTTTCTACGAGCCCTACCAGAAGCTCGAGAACTTCACCCTGTCGTTCTACACCCCGGACATGAAACTGCTGGGTCGGGTCGTCAACCCGCAGACCAACCGGGCCCTCAGCATCCCTCGGGATGGCAATAATTATGACCACCTGGTGGTCAGGTTGGAAAGCAATGCCAACAGCAACTGGGACGTCAAGTTCGTTGTTTGGGATCCGGTGGATCCGGTCATCGCCGAACCAATGACCAGCCCGAGCAACCGCGAGCGCTGAGTCCCCGACCAGGTTCCTGCTCCAATCCGGAGCAGACCACTGCAAGAAGGGCGCATCCTCCGAGAAGGGGCGCCCTTCTTGCATGCGTTCCGGCCCTACATGCCCAGTAGGGGTGTGCCGGCATTTTCTCTCGGCTCGGGTCAGGCTGAGTCGGGGGCGTTCGGGCGGAGAGGAGTCGCTCGGCCAGGGCTACGGTCTCCGGCCCCGCATCCCAATCCTGCCTGGCGGGTTCAGGGCTGCGCAGGTAGGGACTCCATCATTCCGAAACGCCAGGAGCCTTTTTCCAGGACCGTTACGAAGTTCTGCTCGTTGTTCTCCTGCATGCGGACGCTTCCCCGGTTTCCCACCACCTGCCCCGTGATGAAGGTCCGTCCGGCCAGGATTTCGGAGTGTGAACTGGCCCGGAAGGAGTCCCAGAATCCCGTGCAGATCGAGGGGTCGTGGGTCTCGAAGAGACGTCGTACGGCCTCCGTCGACATCTTCTCGTCGTTGGCCACCATGTTCACGATCCGGTTCTGGCTGGTGCTGGACAGGAGGTTCCAGGCCCGGCCGTAGTCCCGGGCGCTGACGGCCTGGAAGAAGGCTTTGACGGCCTGGGCCGGGTCTTTTTGGGCCTGGGCTGGCGCGACCAGGCAGGATATCAGGGTGATGAGCACCAGCAGGGTTCTGGTTCGGTTCACGCGGGCCTCCAAATACAGCGATTCACTGCTGGTTTCGCTGGATTCAGGCCCTATTCCCGCACGTTGAAGACCTCCAATCATGGAAGCCGGAACATCAGTCTTGAGCCCCGACCCTGGCAACCCTACGAAGAGGGCCATCGGCGCGGCGGGAAAGAGCCTCGAGTGGTATGACCGTCGGCAGCCGGAATAGTTCCCCGCCATAGGCTGGACGACCAGATACCAGGAACCTGAATCCGCCGCCTACCGTGGCATTCGGCCGTCGAGGCGTTGAGACCCCACCCACACCAGGGTGTGGGTGGGGAGGGGCCCGTCTGCGTCGTCAGGCGCACCTCTGCGGTGCTCACGTAGTTTCCAACTACGCTCCGCTCCTCGATGCACGCCT
>JAAZKF010000359.1 GCA_012799975.1 Burkholderiales bacterium | reverse complement strand
TGGCGGACACGGTCTCCCTGGAACCAGAATCCGATGCCCCGGACGTCGTACCAGATCCGCCCTGGTTCGCTCCGGAAGGTGGTCCCGAACGCGCGCAGGACCTCGGCTCGGGTAGAGCCCACCTTGACCCCTTCCCGGGTGATGAAGTCCCCGGTCTCGAGGATCACACCCTGGATGCGCCCGGCCAGCACGACCACGCCGACGGCTTCCTCCTTGAAACTATACAACTTCTCCTGACCGCCCTGGCCCAGGGGTAGGACCCGATCCGCTCGTCCCCAGGCTTCCTCTACCCGGGAAACGGGGTCTCCGAGAAGGATCTGGCCGACCCGTCGCCCCGGTTCGATCAGGCGGTCCCCCATCAAAGCCCGGCTCTCCTCACGTTGGAAGACATAGATCGTGTGGACCTTGCCATTTCGGAAGCTGAAGGCCAGACCTCGATCGGGATAGGTCAGGTTGCCCTCACCCCGGACCAGACCCTTGCCAAATAATTTCGTGACCTGCCCCTGGGAAGTCCCGACCGCAATCCCTTCTGGGGTCTGCCACGAGCGACCGCGGACCACGACCCCGATGACGCCTCCACTGGACCCCAGGAAAACCGAGATCCCTCGCTTCGGATAGTCCAGCAGCTTGGAATTGGGGTCGTTGGGCGAAGCCGTGACCCGGGCCGGCGGGCCCAAAGCCTTGCGGAGCTCCCCCAGGGTCTGGCCCAGGCGGACGGCTCCGACTCCCTGCCCGCCGCGGATCAGGTTAGACTGAGCTGACCCGGGCCGAGCTCCCAGGAGCCCGAATACGACAAACACGAACAAGAGGATCGCGACGAATTCAGGCTGGAAACCCGAAGGGCGATGAATTTTCGAGGCATCGGAAGGCTGGGTAGTATACACGATCCATCTAATTCCCAAAGCCACCCCGGTGTTCCTCTGGTCGACAGACGCGCGGAGCCCAGGGAGGCGGTCGGAGCCGGGTGGCAGGGTCCCTCCCCAGGGACATCAACAGCGCATCCCTCACCTGCGAGGGGGCATAGGGCCAAGACAACGGCAGGACCCCTGCCTCTTCCAAGGCGGAAGGGTCGTGCACCATGCGCCCCAACAGAACCACGATGGGAATGGACCAGTCCTCGGCCAACTGCAGGGCTTCCTGTTCACGGGCCTGAACCGGCCCCAAGGCGCAGACCGCGACGGCTGCCCGAGGCGAACGGGGAGCCTCTGCCACGACCCGCCAGGCCAGGTGAAGGGGTTCCAGGGTCGAGGCCACCAGCCAGGAGGCCAAGGCCCGGTCCCGGGTCAGGACCAACACGCTCGGAGGTCCGTCCGGCCGCTCACCCCAGAGGGGGTCATTCGATTCCCTCATCACTCCCCTCGGCAACGGCTGCCAGTTCCCAGACCGGAATCCCGAACTCCTCGGAGAGCTGGCCCTTGAAGAGATTCGCATAGCCGGCCACCCGCACCAGCAGGTCCTCCAGCTCCTGGGGCCCCGCGTTCCCGACCGGACGCACGGCCACCACGTGGACCTCCAGCGAAACCGTGGCCAGGGCAGCGCAGACCATCTCGGCGTTCAGTTCCAGCAGGCGCTGATAGAGGGCCGGGTCCACGCCCTGAGCAGGGAGTGAGAGGATGGGCGAGCTCAAGCGGAGGTATTCCTGGTCCCGGGCCACGAAAAGGCTCAAGACCAGCAGCGCTCCGGAGG
>JAAZKF010000358.1 GCA_012799975.1 Burkholderiales bacterium | reverse complement strand
TATAGCCCAGAGAATCTGCGCGAGTCGGTCCGCCGGATGGGTGAGGTCCTGCGGGGCTGAAGAGAACACGCCCTGGCCCTGAATCCGCCGCCTACCGTGGCATTCGGCCGTCGAGGCGTTGAGACCCCACCCACACCAGGTGTGGGTGGGAGGGGCCCGTCTGCGTCGTCAGGCGCACCTCTGCGGTGCTCACGTAGTTTCCCACTACGCTCCGCTCCCAGAACGCACGCCTTCCTGGCATCCAGACCCGCCTCGATGGCCTCGGTTCTCACGCCAGGCGGCGGATTCAGGCTGGCTTTGCACTGTTGACGCCCACACTTGAAGGCCACTGTTGAGCCAGTCCGGACCGTAAAAGGTGGCCGGCAGTCCAAATCTCCTGCCCGCTGGAAGCCCTCCATCTCACCCCCCTATCCAGGAAATCTCCCGACGTGCCAGAAACCCGCAGGCTCCATGGGATACCGCCCCGACATCGACGGATTGCGGGCCGTAGCGGTCCTGGCCGTCCTCTTCTATCACACCCACCTGGGCTTCCCCGGCGGCTACGTCGGGGTAGACGTCTTCTTCGTCCTCTCGGGCTTCCTGATCACCGGTCTGCTGCTCAAGGGGCTCCGCGCGGGGACCTTCTCGTTCCTGGACTTCTGGGAGCGCCGGGTGCGCCGGTTGGCCCCAGCCCTGATGACCCTGGCGGCCTTCGTGGCCCTGAGCGCCCCCCTGGTCCTGCTCCCCGAGGACCTGATGGACCTGGGAGGGGCGCTGATCGCCCAGCCCTTGCTGCTTGCCAACGTCTACTTCTGGCGGGTCGTCCAGGGGGGGTACTTCGGAGATGCTCCCGAGATCCGCCCCCTGCTGCACATCTGGTCCCTGGGCGTCGAAGAGCAGTTCTACCTCTTCTTCCCCATCGCCCTGGTCTTGCTGCACCGGCACTTCCCCCGGCGGGTGGGCCTGGGTCTGGCCGGAATATTCCTGGCCTCGCTGGCCCTGAGCATAGCCTGGACCCCGGTTCGCGCATCGTTCTCGTTCTTCAACCTGCCGACGCGGGCCTGGGAACTACTCACGGGAGGGGTCCTGGCTTGGTGGCTGCAGGGTTCCCACGCACCCCTGGCCGAAAACCTCGGGTTCCGTCAGATCCTGGCCTGGATAGGCCTGGGGATGGTGGGCTGGTCGATCTTTTTCTATAAACCGGAAACACCATTCCCCGGCAGCGCGGCCCTGCTCCCCTGCATGGGGACGGCCCTGCTCCTGCTGGCCAACTCGAGCGGGCCCCTGACCTGGGTGGGACGGGCCCTCTCCCACCCCGCCGCGGTGCTGATAGGGCAGATTTCCTACTCGTTGTATCTCTGGCATTGGCCACTGGTGGCCTACGCCTTCTACCTGGGCGTGGGCGGCAGTCTGGAGGCCCGCTGGCTTCTGGTCCTGGTCAGTTGCCTGGCCGGTTACGCCTCCTGGCGGTGGGTCGAGACGCCCATCCACAGCAAGCGGATCCTGCCCCGGCGTCGGTCCATGGGTTGGCTCTTCGCCTCCTATGCGGTGCTGGCCATCTCTTCGGGGCTGCTCTTCCTGCAGAACCAGGGCTACCCCGAAAACTGGGCTGAAAAGGTTCGCCCCAAGGAATTCCGCTCGCGGACCCACGCGGTGGATCCCCTCTCGGACGAGGCCCGACCGACACCGATGGGGAACCCGCATTCCGAAGGCCCCTGCTTCCTCTTGTGGGGCGACAGCCACGCGATGAGCCTGGCCCCGCTGCTGCACGAGCTGGGCAGATCCCACGACCTGCCCGGGTTGCAGTTGACCGCCACCTCGTCGGCCCCTCTGCTCGATTGGGGTCACGAAATGCCGGAATGGGACAAGAGCTCCGAATACAAGAAGCGGTGGCGGAAGCTGGCCTTGAAGACCCTGAGGCAGGAGCGGGTGGACACCGTCTTCTTGTCGGGCTACTGGTCCAGCTACGACCGGGAAGGCTTCGCCGAGGACCTGCGCCAGACGGTCCTCTACCTCCAGGGTCAGGGGATCCGGGTGGTCTTCGTGGGCGACTTCCCCAGCCAGCCGGGCGTGAACTCCCGAAACCTGCGGCTGGTCTCGAGATGGCCGTGGCTTGCCCCCAATCTGACTACTCCCGAGGATCATCAGGCCCAAAACGCCAAGGTCCATCAGGCCCTGGAAGGTATCCCCCGTTCCGAGGACTTCGTGGTCCTGGACCCGGGCCCCGAAATCCTGAGCTGGCAGAGCCTGACCCTGGACTCAGCCCCCCTGTACATCGACTCCCATCATCTCTCGGACGAGGGAGCCATGCTCCTGAGGGATCTCTTCGAACCGGTCTTCCGTCAGATGCAGAACGGGCGCTGAATCCGCCGCCTGGCATGGTACTCGACCGTCGAGGCGGGCCCGTCTGCGTCGTCAGGCGCACCTCTGCGGTGCTCACGTAGTTTCCAACTACGCTCCGCTCCTCAGAACGCACGCCTTCCTGGCATCCAGAC
>JAAZKF010000357.1 GCA_012799975.1 Burkholderiales bacterium | reverse complement strand
CGCGCCGCCGAAGCCCTGGCCCTCCAGGTCGACTGAATCGGGCCCGGCGTCCACTTAACAGCCACCAGAACAGCCACCAACCCGCCCCGTCGGTCCGCTCCGACCTGCGGGGCGTTCTGCTGTTCTGGCGGCCGTCTGAGGCCATCCTGGCCCCCCTGGTGGGCACCCGTCGAACAGCTTCGAAGCCCGCCAGCGCGGGAATGCTTCCCGCCTCCAGGCCCAGAACTTGGTGATTCTTTCAAGTTCCCCGGACCTACGACCGCCCACCATCGGTCAGAAGCCCGCCATTCCGGCATCCGCGCCAGAACTTGAATAATCTTCTGGTGGCTGTTTTGGTGGCTGTTGGCTCCCTGCAAATGGCTTCATTTGCTACTATTTTTCAAGTTTTGATCCCCTCGGACAGGCCGCCCCGGAAAAGACGAAAGCCCCGTCAAATGGGGCTTTCTGGCGGAGAGCGAGGGATTCGAACCCCCGGTAGAGTTACCCCTACGGCGGTTTTCAAGACCGCTGCCTTCAACCACTCGGCCAGCTCTCCAGGTCTTTGCAGGCGCGCGGCACTTCTTCCGCACGCGCGTCCTCAACCCTTCGTGACTGGCCTCCCATGAAGGTACGGCACCTGCAGTTTGGAAGTGGGAAGTAACTCGGAAGGGCCTCCTAGTCAGGGTCTGGGGGGAAGGGGAAAAGACCGGAACGGGGTAGTCTTCCGACACGCAATTCAGCTTCTGGATACATGCTGGGGCCGGCCGTCGTGCGGAAGGCCCGGCAAGGTTTGGTTCCCGCTGGGGAGGAATGGGAGGCAACGTGACTCGCGAGGAGATGCTCGACCGTCTGGATGATCGCAAGGAACCATGGGACATGGTCCTGATCGGGGGAGGGGCCACCGGCGTCGGCGCTGCGCTGGACGCAGCGGCTCGTGGCTATGATGTCCTCTTGCTGGAGCAGTCCGATTTCGGGAAAGGTACCTCCAGCCGCAGTACCAAACTGGTGCACGGAGGCGTGCGCTACCTGCAGCAGGGCAACGTCAGCCTGGTCATGGAGGCGCTCAAGGAGCGCGGCATCATGCGGCAGAATGCGCCGCACCTGGTGCACGATCTGGCCTTCGTGGTGCCCAACTACACCTGGTGGGAGGCGCCTTTCTACGGGGTGGGCATGAAGGTCTACGACCTCCTGGCGGGGAGGTATGGATTCGGGGCCAGCCGATTGCTCTCGCCGGAAGAGACCGTGGCCCGGATCCCAACCATCCAGACCGAGGGGCTGCGGGGGGGTGTGGTCTACTATGACGGGCAGTTCGATGATGCCCGGATGCTGATCAGCTTGGTCCGGACCGCAGCCGAGCAGGGTGCCTGCCTGATCAACTACTGCCGCGTCGAGGGCCTCCTCCGGAATTCTTCGGACTTCGTCGACGGGGTGCTCGCCCTGGATGTGGAGTCCGGGCGGGAATACGAAATCCGGGCCCGGGTGGTCCTGAACTGCACGGGAGCCTTCTCCGACGAGGTGCGCCGGATGGACGATCCCCAGGCCGAGGCGCTGATCGCCCCCAGCACCGGGGTCCACATCGTACTGGACAAGTCCTTCCTGCCCGGCGAGACCGCCATCATGGTCCCCCGCACCACCGATGGCCGGGTCCTCTTCGCGATTCCCTGGCACGACTGCGTGGTGGTGGGCACGACCGACAACCCGGTCGACCAGGCCGTCCTGGAACCCATCCCGACTGCGGAAGAGGTGGACTTCATCCTCGAAAACGCCCACGACTACCTCAAAAGACCGCCGACGGTCAAGGATGTCCGCAGCGTTTTCTCGGGGATCCGTCCCCTGGTTAAAGCCTCTGAGGACGGCAACACCGCCAAGCTCAGTCGGGACCACACGATCTCGATCAGCCGCAGCGGGCTGGTCACCATGGCTGGGGGTAAGTGGACGACCTATCGTCACATGGCCGAGGATCTGGTAAACCATGCCGAGACCCTGGCGGACCTCGACCCCCGACCCTGTGTCACCCGCAGCCTGAGCATCCACGGCTTCCACAAGAACGCGTCCAAGTTCGGAGAACTGGCGCCCTACGGGAGCGACGCGCCGACCTTGTCGCGTCTGTTCCGGGCCGAGGCGGGCTGCGATGAGCTGCTGCATCCCCGCTTGCAGGTCCGCGTGGGTGAAGTCGTCTGGGCGGCCCGCACCGAGATGGCCCGGACTGTGGACGACTTCCTGGCCCGGCGGACGCGAGCCCTGATCATGGATGCCCGGTCCGCCTCCGAGGCGGCCCCCGCGGTGGCCCGGATCCTGGCCCGCGAGCTGGGACGCGACGAGGCCTGGCAGCAGGAGCAGGTCCGCGACTTCCAGGCCCTGGCTGCTGCCTACCTACCTGGTTCCTGAGAGGGTCGGAGGTAGGGCGGGAGCATCAGACCTGGCAGCGAAGGACCAGGCCCGTGTCCTCCTCCAGACCGCTTCAGAATACCCCCCAGGCCTTCGCCTCTCAGTTGCGCGAGGGGCACTTCAACGAGTTAAGGGTGGCCTTGCATCTGATGCTGCAGGGCTGTCTGGTGCGCATCAGCTTCTCGGACGGACGCTACGACATCGAGGCACGCACGCCTCGAGGGCGGGTCTGGCACGTGGAGGTCAAGTGGGACAAGCGGGCTGCCGAGTCGGGACGGCTCTACTTCGAGGTGGAGAACACCCGCCAACGCAAACCCTCGGGGATCATGGCCACCTCGGCGGATTTATGGTGCCATGTCCTGGGTGGGGGCGAGCAGGCTTTGCTGGCGCGCGTGCCCCGTCTGCGGGAGTTCCTGGTGCGCGGGGGATTCCGCTCGGTGCACACCGGTGGGGCCGACTCCAATAGCCGCGGGTTGCTGGTTCCTCGCGAAAGGCTGGACGTGCCCGGCTTCAGGTGGATCCGTCTGCCCACCGTGCAGGACTACTTCGGGGAGATCTTCCGCCGGGGAAGTGGTGGAACCCAGAACGGCTCGCGGTGACCCCATCTGACGCGGGGATGCACGCCTTCCTTGCATCCATACCCGCCCAAGCTCTCGGTTCTCACGCCAGACGGCGGATTCAGGACGCGAAGCGAATATTGCCAGGCAGACAAGTCCTCAGGCATAATCGACGCAAATCCACTTCCGAGGGAGCGGCAGCCTGCCTCCAGGCCCCGGACTACATAGCCGACCATTCCTGGGGTTTCCGGGCGGCACTTTGGCGATGAAGAAGCCCTTGATGCTTGGCCTGCTAACGGCGCTCATGCTCCTATTCCCGGCGGGCTGCAGCCCTGATCCGAAGGTCCCCGTCCCGCTCCGAGAGCGCACCAACTCCAGGGACGGCTCGATTCTGATCGAGATTCCGGCGGGCGGGTTCGTGATGGGTTCCGACGAGTATCGCGACGCCAAACCCAGGTTCAGGCTGAACCTGCCCACCTACTGGATCGGCAAGCACGAAGTCACCAACCGACAGTTCGCAGCCTTCGTCCAGGCGACGGGTTACCAGGCGGAGGGGAACTGGAGCCAGATCTTCAAGCCGGGCCTGGAAGACCACCCCGTGGCCAGTGTCTCCTGGTACGATGCCCGGGCCTACTGCAGATGGGCGGGCTTGAGACTACCCACCGAGGCCGAATGGGAGAAGGCCGCCCGAGGACTGGACGGCCGCCTCTTCCCCTGGGGTGACACCTGGGATGCCCGGAAGTGCAATAATCGAGACATGAAGCGCCCCGAACTGATGGCCAGGATGGCCTCCATGCACAACGGCCGGGGAACCCTGCCCGTCGGCTCCTTCCCCGAGGGGGCCTCTCCCTTCGGCCTGTTGGATGCCGCCGGCAACGTCTTCGAATGGACCACCTCGCCTTTTGATCCCTATCCCTATCGGACCGACGACGGGCGGGAGGCCAACGAAGACCCGGTCGAGGTCTCGCTGCGCGGTGGAGGGTGGGCCTACGGGCATACCGGGTTCTTCAGGACGGATACCCGGAGTCGCTGTAAACCCCCGGTCTTCACCTTCTTCGTCGGTTTCCGAGTGGCGGACTCCGGCTCCTGAGGTCGGCCGGGGCGGCGACCCCAGGGGACAAGGCTGAATATCGTGAATCTGGAAGGGCGATCGCAAGTGAAGCGCTGGGCAACCATGGCCATCCTGCTCCTGCTCGTGACGAGCTGCGCCGTGGCAACCGGGATCCTCCCAGGCTTCCGGAGGATCATGCCAGCAGCCCAGCGGGGGCGGGAGGTCCAAGGCCCGGAGGGGTCTACCTTGGTCCAGGTCGAGGGAGGTGAATTCATCATGGGCACCGACGAGAAAAGCGTCATCTTCGGCAAGCCGGAATTCATCTGCCGGGTCGAGCCCTTCTGGATAGGCAAATATGAGGTGACCAACCGTCAGTTCTCCACTTTCGTCGAGAAGAGCGGGTACATCCCCCAGGGCAAATGGCAGACCTACTTCCACGATGGGCTGGATGACCACCCGGTGGTCTGCGTCACCTGGAAGGATGCCGACGCCTACTGCCGCTGGGCCGGTCTGCGCCTGCCCACCGAGGCCGAATGGGAGAAGGCGGCCCGAGGCAACGAGGGACGTACCTATGTCTGGGGCTACGACTGGCAGCCCGATTTCAGCAATAACTGGAACCTGAGCCGCCCGGACAAGTTGGCCGGGATGGCTGATTTCCTGAGGAAGCGGGGGACTACTCCGGTGGGTTCCTTCCCCGAGAGCGTCTCGGTCTACGGATGCTGGGACATGGCCGGGAATGTCTGGGAGTGGACCTCGACAGTCTTCCGTCCCCATCCCTATCGAGCTGATGATGGCCGTGAGGACCCCACCTCGGAAGAAGGGCGAGTGATGCGCGGGGCCAGTTGGTACAGCGTCGAAAAACGCTGTCTGCACTGCGCCGAACGGGTGGCGGCCACCCCTCCCGGCATGTTCAGCCACTTCATCGGCTTCCGGGTGGCCAGCACCAGCGAACCCCGACCAGGACCCGGTGCGGAAACAGGACCTCCTCCTGCGGCGACCTCCAGAAGAGGCGCTTCTCCGGACCACTCTTCCCGGTGACCAACTGGAAGGCGCGTCTGGCCCGGTTGGCGCTGGCCCTCCTGATCGCCGGAGGTATCGAATTAGCGGCAGGCTTCTGGCCTGCTCCCCGCGAGCGCCTGGAAGCCATACTGGAGATCCTTGAACTGCACCCCACCCGGATCTGGACCCTGCGCAAGGACCTGGACACCCGCTTCATGGGAGCCCCCCTGCATACGGACCATGAAGGGTGGCGCACCGATCCGGCCGCACCCTCCGGCGGACCCTTCCGAATCTACGTGTTGGGGGACTCGCTGACCTTCGGCTGGGGTGTCGGCGACAGCCAGACCTGGCCGGCCCTGCTGCAGCGGCGGCTCGGAATCCCAGTGAGGAATGCCTCGGTGCCGGGCTACACGACCTGGCAGGGGATGCGAGTGCTTCACGAGGTGGCCTTGCCGGACCGACCGGAGGTCGTGATGCTCTGCCACGGCGTCAACGACGTCAGCAAACTGCGCTTCTTCGGCAGCGACACCCGCCCCGACGAGGAGCAGCGCCCCCAGGGCGAACTGGCCGTGACCGGTTGGAACCTCCTGATGAGCACGAATACCTACCGCTTCCTGCGCAATCGCGCCTTCCGCAGTCGTGACGGTGCCTTGGAGGGGCAGGTCGCCTTCCTGCGCCTTTCCCAGGAGGCCCCTCCCCGAGTCTCGCTGGAGGCCTATGCCCGAAACCTCGAGCAGATGGTCGCGCAGGTCCGCGCTGCTGGCACCCGCCCGGTGCTGGTCAAGATGCCGCTGAACCTGCCCCTGCCTCCGCAGGTTTCCTCCGCCTCGCGCCGACATGCGGCTGAACTCTTCGCCCAGGCGGGACGCCTGGTTCAACAAGGGGACTCCGCCCAGGCCCTGGTCCACTACCGGGAGGGCCTGCGCCTGGACCCCTTGGACCGGAAGCACTGCTGGGAGACCTACGAGCTCGGCCGCAAGTCCGGGGATACCGCGGCTGCAGAGTTTGCTTTGAGCCTGCTGAGGCGCATGGAGGTTTATCAGAGCAGCGCCCGCCACGTCCAGTCCAACCTCCGGGTCGACCAGGTGGCCCGGGAGACGGGCACCCCCGTGGTCGACGTCGAGGCACTCTTTGCGCGTTTCCCGGGGAGGCCGCTCTTCAACGACCCGGTATTGGACCCTTATCACCCCAACGCTACCGGACACGCCCTCATCGCCGAAGAGGCGGCCAGGCTCCTGAGCCCTGAATACCTCGGGAATTCTCACAAGCCCAGGTGAGCGGCCCGGGGACTCTTCGTGGCCTCGGGGTCTTCAGGAATCTGGAAGCCCGCTGTGGCCATCGTCGCGTTTTGGGCAATGGGCCTGGGGGGTATTGGGATGCGCCGCTCCAAGAGCCGTTCCCATTCCCGGCACGGTATTCCGCAAGGAGCCAGCCCGGGCGGAGCGAATATAATTCATTCGCATGCCGCGACTCGGCGTGCCAACCCGAGCAGGATGCCCGCCTTGAGGAGGGATCATGACCGAAGCACCCGAGCGCAGACCCCTGGCAACCCGACAGGCTCGCTGGGCCCACCAGTTGGCTGGCTGGGTGGCGAGCACAGGCATCTCCCCCAACACGATCTCGTTATTGAGCCTGGTCTTCGCGGCCGGCTCGGGGGGAGCCCTGCTGTGGGCTCCCCAGTTCAGCCCCTCGCAGAGGGGGCTCTTGTTCTTCCTGGCCGCGGCCGGCATCCAGTTGCGCCTGTTGTGCAACCTGCTGGACGGAATGGTGGCCGTGGAGTGCGCGCAGCGCTCCAAGACCGGAGAGCTTTTCAACGACCTTCCCGATCGGCTCGCCGATTCGATGATCCTGGTCAGCCTGGGCTATGCGGTCGGCACGCTCCCCCACGCGGTGGAACTGGGATGGTTGGCCGGTCTTCTGGCCACCATGACGGCCTATATCCGCCTGCTGGGAGGGACCTGCGGGGCCGGACAATCCTTCATGGGGCCCATGGCCAAGCAACATCGCATGGCCCTGACGACCGTGGCTCTGCTGGGCGCCGCCGCCCTTAGCCCTTGGGGCCTGGCCGAGAACCTGCTCTATGGGGCCCTGGTGGTGCTGTGTGTGGGGACCCTGCTGACCGTGGTCCGGCGCACCCGGAGGATCCTGAAGGTCCTGGAAGAGCAATGAGTCTGGCCGACTTGGCCGGCGGGATCCTGATCGCCACCACGCGACTTCTGTGTGGACCGCAGGCCCGATGGGTGGGTTGTGAGCCTTCCACCCGCCAGCGGATCTACTTCGCCAACCACTGCAGCCACCTGGATGCCGTGGTGCTGTGGTCTTGTCTGCCCCCGCCCGTCCGCAGGCAGACCCGGCCGGTCGCCGCTCTGGATTATTGGGGAGGAGGCGGCCTGAAGGGGTTCCTGGCCGGGGAGGTCTTCCACTCCATCCTGGTGGACCGCTCGGGGGCGAACCCCCGGTCGGTGATAGACCACCTCGTCGAGTCGATGGGTCCGACCAGCTCGATAATCTTCTTCCCGGAGGGAACCCGGGGGGCCGGGCAGGAGGTGGCTTGTACTACCTGGGGCGCCATCGGATCGCTCCCGGAGTCAGCCCCAACAAGACCTGGGAGGGATTCTTGGGAGGGATCCTTGCGGCCACGCTCCTGGGATCGGCTCTGTGGTGGGCCACACCCTTCACCCCTTTGCAGGCCGCCGGCATGTCGCTGGTCATCACCCTTCTGGGATTCTCGGGGGGGCTGGTCATGTCGGCGATCAAGAGGGATCGCGGGATCAAGGACTTCGGCACCCTGATCGCGGGGCACGGGGGCATCCTGGACCGCATCGACTCGATCTGCTTTGCTGCCCCGGTCTTCTTCCACCTCACCCGGTTCTTCTTCACCTGAGGGGAGGAACGGGCATGGTAAACTGGGGGCGGAGGCGATTCGGATGAATGAACCCGGCCAGCCTGTCCCCTATCCCGGCCGCTGGTGGAAGGCGCTCGAGGATGGCAGGATCGAGTGTCATCTGTGCCCGCGAGCCTGTCGGCTCCGCGACGGGAAGCGTGGCTTCTGTTTCGTGCGCCAGAACCAGGGCGGACGCATGGTCCTGACCACCTGGAAGCGCAGCACGGGCTTCTGCGTGGACCCCATCGAGAAGAAGCCCCTGAACCACTTCCTGCCCGGCTCCAGCGTGCTCTCTTTCGGGACGGCCGGATGCAACCTGGGCTGCCGCTTTTGCCAGAATTGGCATATGAGCAAGGCCAAACAGGTCGAGGCCCTCTGTGAAGAGGCCAGCCCCGAACAGATCGCCCAGGCCGCCTTGCGTCTGGGTTGTCGCAGCGTGGCCTTCACCTACAACGACCCCGTGGCCTGGGCCGAGTATGCCCTGGATACGGCCCGCGAGTGCCGCCAGGCGGGCCTGCGGACCGTAGCGGTCACGGCGGGCTACATCACGCCCGAGGCCCGGCCGGAATTCTTCGCCGGCATGGACGCAGCCAACGTCGACCTGAAGGCCTTCACCGAGCGCTTCTATCACAAGCTGTGCTTCGCCCACCTCCAACCGGTGCTGGACACCCTGCTCTACCTCAAGCGCGAGACCGAGGTCTGGTTCGAGCTCACCACCCTGGTGATCCCCGGTGAGAACGACTCTCCCGACGAGATCTCCCGCATGTGCGACTGGATCGCCGAGAACCTGGGGGTGGATGTCCCCCTGCACCTGTCGGCCTTCCATCCGGCCTTCAAGCTGATGGAATACCAGGCTACGCGACCCGAGACCCTGCAGCGCGCCCGTCGCCAGGCGATGGAGAGGGGGCTTCGCTACGTCTACACGGGCAATATCGTCGATCCGCCCGGCCAGACCACCTGGTGCCCGGGCTGCGGACAGGCTTTGATCGAGCGCGACTGGTATGAACTGGGGGGCTGGCGGATGCAGGAGAACCGCTGTGCGGCCTGCTCTCACGAGATCGCCGGCCGCTTCGAAGGGTCGCCGGGAGGCTGGGGTCGAAGGCGGGTCCCGGTCCGTTTCTGAGTTCGGCAGCCACCTGTTTGAGTATCCGGGCCCAGCTGCCTATGTGAGTATTCGGACCGAGGATAGCCGGGGGGCCTTGGATGCCCGCGCGGGTACATCCCATCGGCTGGCGAGGCTACCGACGCGGTATTCACATAGGCTCATGGGGGGAGGACCCATGCCCCCGTCTGGATAACCTGCTCGGCGATGAGAGCGGAGCGCGGGCGTAATCAAGTGGTCGGCATCGACCTGGGCACCACCAATACGGCGGTGGCCAGGATTCCCGTGGAGGGGGAGAGTCTGGAGGATTTCCCCGTCCTACAACGGGTCTCCGAGTCAGAAGTCGCAACCCGCCGCACCTTGCCCAGCTTCACCTATCTCCCGGGTCCCCACGAGCTGCCAGAGGGAGCTACGGCCTTGCCCTGGGACGCCGAGAGAACCTTCCTGGTCGGGGAATACGCGCGCGCCCAGGGCTGCCGGGTACCGGGCCGGGTGGTCTCCTCTGCCAAGTCCTGGCTGGCCCACCGCAGGGCCGACCCCACCGAGCCGCTCCTTCCCTGGGAGGCCCTGCGCGACTCGCCCCGGCTCAGTGCGGTCGAGACCTCGTGCCGCTATCTGGCGCACCTGAGGGAGGCCTGGGACCATGCCGATCCGGACCACCCCCTGGCCCTGCAGGACCTGGTCTTGACGGTGCCTGCCTCCTTCGACGAGGTAGCCCGCGAACTGACGCTCCTGGCGGCCGACCAGGCGGGCCTGGACCGGATCACCCTGCTGGAAGAACCCCAGGCCGCCTTCTACGCCTGGCTTTGGGAGCGCCCGGATCGATGGCGGAAGGAACTGGCCGGGTGCCGGCAGATCCTGGTCTGCGACATCGGGGGCGGGACCAGCGATTTCACGGTGATCCGGGTCGGCGAGGAGGCCTTGGAGCGGGTGGCCGTAGGCGAGCACCTCATGCTGGGGGGGGATAACCTGGACATAGCCCTGGCCCACCAGGTGGAGGCCAACCTGGATGGACAGCTCGATCTGCTGCAATGGGGAGTCCTGCGTCACGAATGCCGCAGGGCCAAGGAGGCCTTGCTGGGGAAAGACCCGCCGGATAGGTGCACCATCACCATTCCCGGAAGCGGAGCCCGGCTTCTGGGCGCCGCGCGCACCGCTGAATTGAAGCGGACCGAGGTGGAGGAACTGGTCCTGGAAGGCTTCTTCCCTCGGGTCGCCCTGGATGAGCCCCTGCGCACCGAAACCAGGACGGGGCTGCGCGAATGGGGTCTGCCCTACGCGGCTGATCCGGCCATCCCCCGCCACCTGGCGGCCTTCCTGAAGCGCCACTCGCTGCTCCCCGACGCGGTCCTCTTCAATGGAGGGGCCTGTAGACCAGACGCCATCCGGGAACGTCTGCGGGAGATCCTGCAGGACTGGGGAGGACACTCCGTCCGCATCTTGGAGAACCCCGCCTCGGACCTGGCCGTGGCCCGCGGCGCGGCGGCCTTCGGCTGGCTCAAGGCCCATGGCTGCGAACGGATCCGGGGAGGCATAGCCCGCTCCTACTACCTGGGGGTGGGCCAGGACCGGACGGTCTGCGTGATCCACCGCAACCAGGAAGAGGGCGAGCGGGTTGAGCTTCGCGAGCCCGAGCTGCGGCTGGTGGTGGATCGCCCCGTGGCCTTTCCCCTCTTTGCCGCCACCGATCGACCGGAGGATCGCCCCGGGGAGGTGGTCGAGCAGGAGCTCCTCTCCCCCATGGGGACCCTGCAGACCGTCGTAGCCGGCACGGGCCAAGGCTCGGGCGAGGTTCCGGTCCACCTCTCGGCCCAGGTTACCGAGGTGGGAACCCTGGCCCTCTGGGCGACCCTGAGAGACGGCTCGCGCCGCTGGGCCCTGGAGCTTCCCCTGCGCGGACGCCGGAGCGTCCCTGCGCTTCCCGAGACCCCCGCCGAGAGGCTCGAAGAGGCCCGCACCCGGATCCGGGAGACCTTCCTGCAGCGCCCGGGGCGAAGTCGCCCTGAAAACATGCGCCCGCGCACCCTCCTGGCCACTCTGGAGGCCGATCTGGGGCACCGCGATTCCTGGCCTCCCTCCCTGCTGCGCTCGCTGTGGGAAGTCTTCTACGAGGTCATGAACCGGCGCCGGGCCGATCCCGAATCGGAGTCCTCCTGGCTGAACGGAGCCGGATTCTGCCTGCGCCCGGGCTTCGGCTATCCCCTGGATGCCTGGCGCGTCGGGCAGATGGCGGCGCTCGGGCCCGAGTGGCTGCAGTTCCCTCGAGAAGAACGGGTGCGCCGGGAATGGTGGGTCTTCTGGCGTCGCCTGGCGGCCGGGTTGAGCACGACCTCCCAGGAAGAGCTATGGGCCCAGATGTCCCCCCATCTGCTGCCCGGCCGACGCCACATCAAGACCCGGGTCAAGTCGCTTCTGGCCTCGGAAAGGACCGAGTTCCTGCGCCTGGCCGCCAGCCTGGAACGCCTCCCCCTGGCCGAGAAGGAAGCCCTGGGCACGGTGCTGCGCGCCCGCTTCAAGGCCCGCCCGGAGGACTGCTGGCTTCTGGCCAGGCTGGGCGCCCGGCGCCTTCTGGGCGGTGGCCCCCAACACGTCCTGGACCCGGAGTTCGTCACCCCCTGGGTGGAGGACTTCCTGGCCACCCGCTGGAGGGATCCCCGGTCCGTGGGCTTCGCGCTGGCCGAGATCACCCGATTCACCGGGGACCGCCGCCTGGACCTGAGCGAAGAGAGACGCTTGGCCGTGGCCAGCAGGCTCCGTGCGGAGAGCCTCCCGGAAGCGGCCCGGATGGTGGAGGAAATCGTCGAGGTCGAGGCCGAGGACAAGGCCCGCCTCCTGGGCGAATCCCTGCCCGTGGGCCTGCGCCTCTGAATCGGACCATTGTCCCGGCAAGCCTGCCGATAATGACAGCCGGATGTCATGCCGGGGATTCCCGCTCGTACCACTCGCGACACCAGCGCCACCTGAATCCGCCGCCTGGCGTCAGAACTGAGGCCATCGAGGCGGGTCTGGATGCCAGGAAGGCGTGCGTTCTGAGGAGCGGAGCGTAGTCGGAAACTACGTGAGCACCGCAGAGGTGCGCCTGACGACGCAGATGGTCCCCTCCCACCCACACTCTGGTGTGGGTGGGGTCTCAACGCCTCGACGGCCGAATGCCACGCCAGGCGGTGGATTCAGGGCCACGTCTGACCTTGTCCTTATTTCCCCTCCAGGTTGATAGAAGCCCTTCAGGAAATCACCTGGCCAGTCCAGCAATGGCGCTTGCGACTATCGGCCAGACTTCGGGGGGTCCAGGAAGCTATCGGGAATCGCAGGATCCAGGCAGATGCTTGGGGAAGACTGGCCCCCAATCGGCGGTTCTTGCCCCGCAAAGCCGTCAAATAGGCCTTTCCCGATCTACCTCAGGCCCAAGCGCCGCCCGTCGGGAACTGCAGGCCGCAAAGGAGAATTGCCCCCGAGATGAAGACCCCCATCCTTCGCACCCTGGCCTTGGGTTTGGCCGTGCTCCTGGCCGGTTCCTTAGCCCCTCCGGTCCAGGCCGAAGCTCCCGCCTCGCAAGGGATCAAGAAGATTGTCATCGTTCACACCAACGACCTTCACGGGAACGTCGAACCCGACTACAAAGGCCGCGGCGGTCTGACCCGCGTCGCCACCCTGCTTCGTCAGTTGCGCGCCCAGCATCCCGGTGCGGTGATGTACCTGGATGCCGGAGACGTCGCCCAGGGAACCCCGCTTTCCAACACCTTCCACGGCGAACCCATGTGGGTAAGCCTCAACTCGATGAAGCCCACCGCAGGCACCATCGGGAACCACGAGTTTGACTGGGGCCCCAAGGTCATGCTCAACATGGCCTCCAAGGCCGACTACCCCATCCTGTTGGCCAACGTGGTGGACTCAAAGGGTAACCGGCCCTTCAAGCCCTTCCAGGTCTTTCGGGTGAACGGGGTGGCCGTCGGCGTCATCGGCTTGCTTACGACCGAGACCCCGACGCTGGTCAAGGCCGGAAATACCGGGGACTACAAGTTTCTGGACCCGGCTGCCACAGTTCGGGAGTTCCTGCCCCAGATGCGCAAGCAGGGAGCTCGCTACATCGTGGCCCTGACGCACCTGGGCCTGGAGGCAGACCGGAAGTTGGCCCGTGAAGTCCCCCAGCTCAACCTGATCGTCGGCGGACACAGCCACGACAAGATCGCCGAGGCCGAGCGCGTAGGGAGTCGCACCCACATCGTTCAGGCTGATCGCTACGGTCGTTTCGTCGGCGTAGTCGAGATGACCGTCGACACCAGGACCCATCACGTGGTGGGCATCGAGTCCCGTCTGGTGGAGATCAACGACAAGGCAGGCCTGGAGCCCGACCCGACGGTTTCGGCCATCGCCGAGAAATACAACGCGCGAGTCAAGCCGCTGATGGCCCAACTGGTGGGCAAGAACGCTACCGACCTCTTCAAGCGCTATGCCGAGGGTCAATTGGACTCGACCCTCGGCAACGTGATCGCTGACGCCATGCGCGTCAAGACCGGTGCCGACGTGGCCGTGTACAACTGGGGCGGCATCCGTGACGAACAGTTGGCCGGCGGCGATATCAACCGGGGATCTATCTTCCGCATCCTGCCCTTCGACGACCAGGTCGTCCGCGTCCGTCTGAAGGGCTCGGACCTGATGGAATTGATGGGCCAGGGCCTTCTGCTCAACCCTGAAAGCCCCATGCAGGTGTCCGGGCTCCAGGTCAAGGTCGATCTGGTCAACAAGAAGGTCCTGGAGATCAATGTGGGCGGCAAGGCCCTTGACCCGAAAGCGACCTATACCGTGGCTACCACCGAATTCATGGCAGCTGGCGGCGACGGCGCCAAGGCCCTGACCAATGGAACCCTGCAGGACCGTTTCGACTTCGTCCGGGACGTCTTCATCGACTACCTGGATGGACAACCGGTCCTTCAGGCCCCCGAGACCGGGCGCATCGTAGTGGTCAGCAAGTAATACCAGGCTCTATCTGAGGCCCTGGTCGGGACTCCGGCCAGGTCTCCGGACGCAGAGGCCAGAGGCGTCTCCTGGGCGACCAGGGGGTGCCTCTTCTCATTTCCAGGGGAAATTGAAGGGGACGATCCACGGCGGGGGAATTGCTCCTCATGGCTTCCGAAACTTCGACCCCGCCCCCCGTCCCCGGGACCCTCAAAGACCATCTCTTCGGTCTGGGCCTGAAGAAGAAGGCCTTCTTCTTCAGGGAACTGGCTACTTTGGTGGAAGCCGGAGTGCCTCTTACCCGGGCTGCGGGTCTGGCGGGCGGGCACGTGGAACCCCGGCTGGAGGCTTCGCTGACCCAGACCTTGGAGCAAGGCAACCTGCTTTCCACTGCCCTGGGACGCCACCCCTGCTTCTTCGGGGAGTTCGAGATTGCCCTGGTGGCGGCGGGGGAGGCGGGCGGCTGCCTGGACCTCCGCCTGAAGGACCTGGCCCAGGCTCTAGAGAGCCAGTCCGCCCTCCTGATGATGCTTCTCTCCAAGCTGTGGTATCCCCTGATCGTCCTGCACCTGGCGATCTTCGTCCCCACGCTGCCCCTGCTGGTCCTGCAGGGGCCGGCCCCCTATCTGACGGCGACCTTGGGAACCTTGGTCCCCCTGTATGCCCTGGCCGGTCTGGCCTTCTTGTTCTGGCGCCTGGGCTTCCGGCCCTGGGTGGAGTGGGTGCTGGGAAAAGTACCGGTCTTGGGGACCACGCTGAGGAACTTGGCGGCAGCTCGTTTCCTAGGCGCCCTGGGTCACCTTTACGAGTCCGGACTGCCGATTTCTCGCTGCGTCGCCCTGGCGGCGCGGTCCTCGGGCAACTCGCGTTACGCTGCACAGGTGGCGCCCGCGGCTCAGAAGGTGGATTCGGGAATGTCCTTGTCCCAGGCCTTGTCGCAGACCGGAGGGCTTCCCAGAATGGCTCTGCAGATGTTGCAGACCGGTGAAGAGTCTGGGCGACTCCCCGAGATGTTGGCTCGGACGGCCACCTGGATGCATGGCGAGGTTGAAAACACCGCCCAGAAGGTCATGACCTTGTTGCCCGTGCTGATCATGCTGGCAGTCGGAGCCCTGGTCGGCCTTATGGTGATCCGCTTCTATGCGGGGCATCTACAGATGATTATGCAACTGTAGAAAGTGTCCGCTGCAGGGCTCTTATAGGGCTGGTCCGCGAGTGGTCAGGGGGCGGGTGGCGGGAAAGGGAGGGAGTCGAACCCTCCAGGCGTTTGAGCGCCTCTACGGTTTTGAAGACCGCGAGGGCCACCGGGCCCCATCCATTCCCATCATCTCGTTCTCGGAAGGGGCGCCGTTCCCCTGCGGGAGGTATCGTCTTCAGGACCGGGCGGGAAGGAAACGCAGCACCTTCAGGACGGCTTCCTGCAATGGCCGCTTCGGGAAAGCCAGATGCGGAATCTGGTCTTGAGCCAGGCGACGCTCATGGGCTTGCATGCCAGATCGTCTGCCCCTCGTTCAAAAGCCGCCAGCACGGCCTCCTCATCAGGGTCATGCCCCTGGAGGGTGACCAGGATCGGAGGGAGAGCCGTTCGAGAGTTCTCCCGAAGGGTCGCCTGTAGGGCCGGTTGCAGGGAGTAATCCACCACGAGAAGGGCCGGGCGGGTCTCGCCCAGGAGGCGCAGACCCTGCTCCACCGTCGTGGCCAGGAGCAGTTCGTAGGGCTCGTTGCTGAAGCCCTGGGATAATTGGTTCAGGAAGTCGGGATCCTGGTCGAGGACCAGGACCTTATTGAAATCCGCCCGGCTCAAAGTTTGACCTCGAGTCCATCCGCCGCGCCAGAAACCTCGACCGCGGAACCCAGGGCGCGCGCCAGAGCCTGTGCGTGGTCCATCATCGCGTGCAGGAATTCATCGGAATGGGTGGGATCGTGGTGGAAGACAGCCAGTCGGGCGGCGCCGGCCCGGCAGGCGACCTGGACGGCGAAGTCCACGGGACTGTGTCCGAAGCCTCGGGCCTGGCGGTATTCCTCCATCGTGTATTGGCCGTCCTGGATCAACAGGTCGGCGTCCCGGGCAAACTCTACCAGTTCCTGGTCCCCCGGGTGGTCGAAGCGGTAGCGGTTGTCGGCGGGTGGCTCCTCCCAGGGCTCGACGTCGCTCAGGTAGACCACCGTCCGCCCGCCTGCTTCGATACGGTAACCCAGACAGGGGCGGGTGTGGTTCAGGGGTAGGGTTCGGATTCGTACCTGGCCAACCTGATGCGTCCCCGGTTCGAGCTCTTCGAAGCGCACGTTGGCCCGCATATCCTTTAGGGTGATGGGGAAGTATTCGAACTCCATCTGACCGGCCAGGACCACCTCCAGGCGCTGTTCGGAGTCTCCCGGACCGAAGAGGCGGAATGAGTTGCCGGGAACGAAGGCAGGACCGAAGAAGGGAAAGCCCTGGATATGGTCCCAGTGGACGTGTGAGACGAAGATGGCTCCCTGCACGGGGGCCTCCCGAGACAGAAGCCAGCGGCCCAGCTCGCGAAGGCCCGAGCCGCAGTCCAGGATCAGGAGATCGCCGTCTTGCATGGTAAAACTGACGCAAGGAGTGTTACCGCCGAACTCCAGCGTCTGATGACCCGGAACCGGAATACTGCCGCGGGTACCCCAGAAACGAACGTTCAATGCGTCAACGATCCGCGCACCGCCTGTCTGGAGGCAGAAGAACCTCACTCCGAGGGAGATTCGACTGGTCGGAAGGAGGCTCCTTTGCCAGGGTGCCTCGTCGTAGGGTTGGAGAAGGTCAGTGGTCCAGGGTGGCGCGGATCTCGGAGATCAGATACTCCATGACCTCCGAGGCTGGGGGCAGGACCTTCTCTTTGAGGATGCCGGTCAGGGCATCCCGGGAACTGGTCATTTTGTGTTTCTTGGCGAAGTCCATGATCGCCTCATCGGTCAACCAGGAGGCGGTGGGCATATAGTAGGCCACCTCGACGAAGCGCTTATCGGCCTTGCCGGCGTCGGCGGAACCGCGCACGGTGACCCGACGGATCTCTTTCCCATAAGGTCCTTTGGTCAGCGCCTTGCGGATGTCTTCCTCGGTGCCCCGATAGGGGGCGGACAGGACCAGGAGGTTGCCGGTCTTGTCCTCCGAGACTTCGGTCTTCTCGAACGCGAAGGTCTTCGAACTCTGGACATCCAGGAAGCGGAGGCCTCCCAGTTTGGTCGGGCTGCCTTGGGCCACGTAGCGACCGAAGATGTCGGTCAGGATGACGTTCATCTCGTCGGCCAAGCGATCGAGATCGATCTGGGTCTGGGTCTGCGCCATGAATGTCCTCACCTCGCCAGGTTCTACCGCCCGGGGCGGCGTGGGAGAAAACGAAGATCCGCCTGACTAGAGGCGGAACTATCCGCTATTCTATCACAAAGCCCCGGTTCCTGTCGCGCCTCTCGCGCCGACGGGGTGCTGATCCTGAGCGTCGGCGAATATATGTTCGATAGAATTCCCCTGACAAGCGGGATTGAGGCTGGCGCATGCCGGGGTTGCCGACCGGCACGAGGTCTGCCGGCTCCGATCGAGCCGCCGGATGACCGACGATCCTGGCCAAGACCCCCGTTGAGGGCCCGAACGTTTCGATTTTACCGGGGTTGCGGCGCCCTGAACGCTCAGTCTGCTCTGTGCCATCCGGTCTGGCGCAGAGCCCAGGCGCCCAGGAGGATGGCCTCGGCGGCGTCGTGCCGAGGGGGAGTCGGGCAGACCAGGCCGCAGTCCTGCACGATCTGCAGGGCCAGGCGCTGCGCTTCGACCTTGGCCTGTCGCCCCGAGCGTCTCTGGCGGGGCAGCAACTGCTCGTCTCGCCACGCCTCGGCACTGACCAGCATGGTCTCGGCTCCGCGGCGACGGGCCTCGGAAAGCCATGACCGGGCCAGGTCGGCCGGGCCCTCGGCCACCAGCCAAGCCAGCTCGCCGGCCTCGGCCAGGATCGCGCGGGCTGCCGTGCGCAGGGCCGAGCGGGAGGGAAAGTGCGCCGAGCCGTGGCGGATCAGGCGCCCGTCACGTCCGAATAGGGCAAAGCCTGTTCGCAGGCCCAGGTCCACCGCCAGGAGCGTCTCTGCCAAGGCACCTCCAGATTCCTCCTACTCCTCCACGCCCAGTTCCCGCAGTCGGGCCAGGAGTCGCTCGGCCCGCTTCTCAGCTGCCTCCGCTCGGGTTTCGGCAACCTCGGCCCTGGTCTCCGCCACCTCGGCCCGGGCCATCTGGCCTTCGGCTCTCTCGTGTTCCTGGTCGGCCCGGATACGCTCCTTTTCGGCTTGAGCCCGGGCAGCCTCCGCCACCTCGGTGGGCAGTGGCAGGAGAACCTTGTCGGGGCCGCAGGGCCGCAGCCACAGGCCGTCCATGTCTTCGAAGCGGCCCCACCAGGTCACCAGGCCCAGGCCCAGCTCCTCGAGCCAGGACAGGTCCAGGAGTTCCACGTAGCTCAGGCCGTGCAGGACGTATCCCCGCAATACTCGCTCGCCCAGCCAGCACTCGGGGTCGAAGACCACATAGTAGCGCACACCCATCCAGGCGTAGCGTCGGGCCTTTGCGACTTCGGAACCTTCCCGGTTGGAGACCACCTCGATCACCAGTTCCGGGGCCTTGCCGAAAACCCAGGTGAAGTAGGAACGCGGCCCTTGGGCCGACAATCCTCGGGGAGCGTCACATCCAGGCTGACCATGATGTCCGGCACCACGGCCGGCTCGTCCACGCTGTCGAAGAGGCCCACATCCGCCGCCGCCACGAAGGGCCGCCCGGGCTTCCACGAAGCGTGCAGGATGTTGGGGAAGAGGCGCATCTGCTTCTCGGAGATCCAACTGTCCACGGGCGCATCGTCCTCGGTGACCAGGTGCGAGACGTCCGGTTCTAGAGGCATTTCCTCATAGCGCAGTGCTTCCATGCGAGCGTCCTCCATGCCAGGAGTATACCATCCCGCCAGGGGCGGGGACCGGCCGTCGGGCGCCCGCCCACGGGCGACCCTCACACCACCTG
>JAAZKF010000356.1 GCA_012799975.1 Burkholderiales bacterium | reverse complement strand
TTCGTGACGCAGAACTGGGACAAGCTGGACGAGGATGCCAAGCAGGCCTGGCAGGTCTATGAGCGCTACGTGTACGACGCCAAGGCCAAGGGGCAGACAGGCATCTACGCCAAGGACTTCGAGGCCATGAAGGATGAGATGGCCGAAATCGGCGGGGGAGGGGAAAAGCCCCGGAAGTACCGCGACGTCGGCGCCGGCAAGGCCATCGAGGACTTCCGGAGGAACGAGCCCGACAAGATCACCCCCGACATGCTGCGGAATCTGATCTTGGCGGCCACCATCGACCCCGACAACCAGTCGGCTGGCAAGGAATACCAGGACCTGAAGGACTACGTCGGCCAGGTCGAGGACAAGCTGACCCCCGAGGCCAAGCGGATGTGGGAGATCTATGAGAGCTTCGTGCAACGGGCCCGGGACCGGGGCCAGACCGGCATGACGCCGGAGCAGTACCTGCGGATGATGGGAGAGCTCTTCGGCTGAGGAACGGGCTTCCCGTGCTGGCCCCTGTTCGCCTGCCACCCCGGCGGCGGACGGGGGCCAGCGGCATGCTGGGACCCGTGAGGGAGGAACCGATCGCGGTCTGGTGGCTCCGGGTAATGGCAAGACCTGCCCCCTGCAGGCCTCCTGGCCGCGGTGCAGGTCTTGCCTGTGTGGGTTCCTAGCTTTCCTTGCCTGATACAGGTGCTAGCAGGATTGCCGGGCGGGTCATGTCGCCTGTAATTCTCCGCACCGTTCAGCCATCATCTGCACGAAGTGCTGCACGAACTGCCGGCTATCTGGGTTAGGCGCATCCAGAATGACTCCGAGTCGGACCTCGCGCTTCCATGCGGGGAAATCTTCGGGAGTTAGCTCTTCCAGAGTCTTCCCAGGCATGTCGACCAGCTTATCCAGGGACTGCAACAACAGGCTCTCTCGGGCGATCTCTACGACAACAGCGGGAGCTGCCCATCCCTCATCAAAATTTATTTCAATGAACCTGTAGCGCATTGAGAGCAACAACCTCCAGACTTATGTCTCCCGCTCGAATTGCATCCCGGAGATGGAGCGCAGTCAACTTCGCAGGAAGCCTTCGTTCAGGAGGGCTCGGGAGCCCGGCGGGACAGCCAGCGGGCCTTGAGTTCGGGGAAGGTCCCGTCGTCCAGCGAGGCTCGGATGGTGCGCATCAGCTTGAGGATGAAGTGCAGGTTGTGGATGGTGCCCAGGACATAGGCCAGGATCTCGTCGGCCTTGAAAAGGTGGCGCAGGTAGGCTCTCGAGAAGTTACGGCAGCAGTAGCACTCGCAGTCCGGGTCCACGGGGCGCTGATCACGGGCGTGGATAGTGTGGCGTAGGACCAGGGTTCCCCGTTTGGAGGCGCCCTCGGTGTCGAAGGGCACGAAAAGGTTGGCGGTGCGCGCAAAGCGGGTGGGGATCACGCAGTCGAAGGTGTCAATGCCCCGCTCGACGCACTCGAAGAGGTCGTCGACCTCGCCGATGCCCAGCAGGTGGCGGGGGCGGTCGGAGGGGAGCCCCGGGACCGTCCAGTCCAGGACGCGGTGCATGTCCTGCTTGGACTTTCCCAGGGAACCTCCGATGGCCAGACCCTGGAAGGGCAGGCTGCCGATGAATTCGACCGACTTCTCTCGCAGGTCCTGCCACTCGCCTCCCTGCACGATGCCGTAGAGGGCCTGGGGGGTGTCGCGACGGGCATCCAGGCAGCGCACCGCCCATCGGTGGGTGCGCTCCAGGGCCTGGGCAGTGTACTCGTAGGAGGCCATCGGCGAGGTGCACTCGTCGAAGGCCAGGATCATGTCCGCCCCCAACTGCTCCTGGATCCGGATGGAGACCTCGGGATTCAGGCGATGCTTCGAGCCGTCCAGGTGCGAACGGAAGTTGACCCCATCCTCGTCGATTTGGGCCAGGGCCTCTTCGGCCCAGCCCGCCGGCCGGCCCGCCAGGGGGTTGCCGTGGCCGGGGAAGACGCCGATTTTGCCCACTCCGTGCTCGCGGGCCGAGCCCAGCGAGAAGGCCTGGAAACCTCCCGAGTCGGTCATGACCGGCCGCTTCCAGTTCATGAAGTTGTGCAGGCCGCCGAACTCTTCTATAACGTCCGCTCCCGGGCGCAGGTAGAGGTGGTAGGTGTTGGACAGCATTCCCTGGGCACCCAGGTCTTCCAGGTCTCGAGGCATCATCCCCTTGACGGTTGCCATGGTCCCCACGGGCAGGAACTCGGGGGTCTCGATCGAGCCGTGGGGGGTGTCGATCCGGCCTCGGCGTGCGGCCATCCCGGGAAGGCGGCGGTGCTCGGTGAAGGAGAAGTGCTGGGACATAGGCCGGTCCGTTCCCCGCTCCCCTCGTGCTTCCTCTCTGCCCCACCTGGTCCGGCGGGGACCTCTCGGAGGGAGGGATCTTCTCGACGCCGGGCGCATGATCGGGGCATGATCTTTTCGGGGCCCTTCTTCGCAGAGCACGGCCCTTGCCCGTATCTGGCCGATCGGGATTGGAATTCGGTCTCCCTGCATGTGCAGCAGTTGGAACCTGGTGAGTTGCAGGAGCTGTTGCAGTCCGGTTTCCGGCGCAGTGGTTCCGAGTTCTACCGTCCGGCCTGCCCGGAGTGCCGTCAGTGCGTGCCGATCCGCCTGCCGGTGGAGGAATTCAGACCTCGCAAGACCCAACGCCGGGTCTGGCGCAGAAACCAGGACCTCCAGGTCCGCCAGGCCCCCGTCCAGCTCGACTCTGCCCGGCTGGACCTCTATCGCCGCTTCCTGGCCGCCCGATTCGACCGGGTGGATCCTCCGGGGGCTACAGAGCTGGAGGCCTTCCTGGGGGACCGTTTCGGCAGCACTGTGGAGTTGGACTATTTCCTGGATGGGTGCCTGGTGGCCTTCGGCGTGTTGGATGTCACCCCCCAGGCAGCTTCTTCGGTCTACTTCGTGCACGACCCGGATCTGGCCTCACGCCGGCTGGGAACCTTCAGCGTGATGAAGGAGGTGGAATGGTGCCAGCAGACCGGGAGGAGCCACCTCTACCTGGGATTATGGGTGCGAGGGTGTCCGGCCATGGAATACAAGGCCTGGTTCCACCCGCACGAAACGCAGGTCGCCGGAGTCTGGGTCCGTGAACCGCTGCTTCAGCAGCCTGTGTGAATATCGCGTTCAGTAGAACCAGGTCCGGGTGCGGTGGTAGGGCTTCTGTTCGGGCAGGGGGGCCTGGCCCATATTCCACAGGAACCAGTCCAGTTCAAAGGCGCGACGGTTCAGGCCCTCGGCTTGGAGGCCCTGGCGGATCCACTCCGTGGCCCAGACCATGGCGGCCCGGATCTCCACCTCCTCGAGCGAACCGGGCTCCAGCAGTTCCATCCGGTCAACCCGCCCCGCCAGGGACGGGCTGTACTCGAGGACTCCCAAGGCACGCAGGACCTGGGGTATCTTGTAATCAGCAAAGGCGGTCAGCTCTTCCAAGTCCGAGAAATTTCCCAGCCCGGTGCCGCCGAAGGTCCCGTACAGATCCACCGCAGTGATCTGCGCGCGTTTGAGGATGCGGACCATCCGGCCCTTCCAGGTGCTCACGTCGCGGAACGAAGAGAAGTCCCGCTCCAGGAGCTCCACCAGTTGAACCGCAGAACCCTGGCAGGACTCGATGGCCCGGGCGAAACTTCCGCCGTAACGGGATTTGAGGACCTGACCCGCCTCGCGGGCGTTCTCGACCCGGCGTTCCAGCATCGGTATCCGGCCTTCTCCTCGGAAGACGTGCAGAAGTTGTTCGGGAGTGACCCGGGCCAGCCAGTCCGCGTCCAGGAGGGGGACTCCCTCCTCGACTCCGCGTTTCAGGGAGGCCGCCAGGGCCATATATCCCCCGAGGGTCCTCCCCTTATAGTCGATGGTCCAGCGCGGCTGGCCGGGATCAGGCCAGAAACTGAAGTTCAGTGCGTCCAGGAGAAGGACGTAGTTGGCCGTGGCGGGGCTGCCTTCCGAAAAGTGCACCGAGTCGTCCCAGGGGGGGATCGGAACGGGGTTCTGCGCCCACTCCCGGCACAGGGCCTGCACCCGCGAACGGTCGATCTGCACGTGCTCGGCTCCGTCCACTACGGGGCGGGTGGATTCCAGGACTCCAGGTTTCTTCACGGGCTTCCTCCGGCCCTTCGGGTTCCCCGCTGACCTTGCCATCCCTGCGGAGAATCAATCGTTTGGCCCAGACCTGAATCCGGGTTTCGAGGAAGGTTCCTGCCCGCTGTCGGCAAATGAGGGACTCAAGAAGTCTTGATGGAGGTTCGCGGATGATTATGGCCACGTCGAATGGAAAACCACAAATCCGGTTGGAAGGTCGGCGTCCCGCCTGGGTCCCGGGAACCCGCCCGCGGGGGGATGCCCCCCTCACCTGTCTGGGGATCATCATCCTTGTCCTGGTCGGAGCCGTCTGGGGCTATTACCATTTCCTCCACAATAGGGCCCTGGAGAACGCGGGGAAGGAGATCGTCGTCAACAACACGACTACCGACGAGGCGCGCAACAACTATCTGCGCCGGATGCGTGTCAACCACATCCCGGCCGTCCGTCGGATGGGTGAGGAAACCAGGAAGTTTTCGGTTCAGGTCTTCAACGGCAAGGTCAAGGATTCCGAGACAGCCGAAGAGCTCATCCGGCCCATCGAAACCAGGCTTCGCGAAGTGATCGATGAGGTCAACAGTCAGGTGTCGCCCAAGCAGTTCGCCGAGGTCCACCGCAAGTTGGCGATTGCGGTCGGGGAGTATTGGCAGACCCTGGTCAAGATCCGCAAGGGTCTGAGGGCCAAGGAGACCAGCGAACAGAAGGCCTTTTTCAAAGAGGCTAAGGGACATCTGAAGACAGCAGACGCCAATTTCTCTACCACCGACAGAGCCATCCAGGCCGCCATCAAGAGGTAGACTCTGGAGGACTCGGGTACCCCTCCCCGAATCGTGAAGGCACATCTCGAGCCCTCCGGGCCGATCCCATGGAGCCTTGATGCCTTCCTCTAAGAACCCGCGCCGTCTGCCGGAATCCTGCCAGCCGACCCGAGATTGGTTGCACTCCAGACTGCAGGAGGCTTTAGAGGAAGGCGTATCCACCTGGGTCT
>JAAZKF010000355.1 GCA_012799975.1 Burkholderiales bacterium | reverse complement strand
GGACAGCCTCCCTGAGCCGCATTGCAACCACCACTTCCAGCCCAAGACCTCCGGATCACCTCCCCCAAGCCCCAACCTGCCACCCGCCCGCCCCCCCGCTCACCCCCCCATTTGTGTCTTACGATCTTGGCTGCACCCTGGCTCGATGGAGGGGCTCGACGAACCGGATGCGAAGACTGGGGGACCCCCTGTGCTTGGAGGCACCCCATGAGCAACCCGGTCGAGGAAGGCGACAGGGCTCCGGACTTCACCCTGCCCGCCGACGACGGAACCCAGGTCCGCCTGGCCGACCTGTCTGGCCGAGCGGTGGTCCTGTACTTCTATCCCCGGGACAACACCCCGGGTTGCACCCGGCAGGCGTCCGACTTCCGCGACGCACAGGCGGAATTTCGAGACGCCGGGGCCGTCGTGCTGGGGATCAGCCCCGACGGGGTGGACAGCCACGCCCGCTTCCGAGACCGGCACGACCTGAATTTCCGGCTTCTGGCCGATCCTGACCACTCGGTGGCCGAGCTCTACGGGGCGTGGCGCGAGAAGAGCGCCTTCGGGGTCAAGAAGATGGGACTGCAGAGATCCACCTGGTTGGTGGCCCCGGACGGACGCGTGGCCAAGGTCTGGCAGAAGGTGAAGGTGGACGGCCACGCCCGCGAGGTGCTGGCCGAGCTGGCGCGCCTGGGTCGGGACGCCCAGGACCCGCCGGCGCCCTGAGCCGGAGGCCACGGAATGCCGCACTTCCGCTTCAGGGCTCGGGCCTGGGACGGCAAGTTCGAAGAAGGCACGGTGGAAGCCGCGTCCCTCTATGACTTCTATGCCGAGATGAATCTCCGCCAACTCAAGGTGGACAAGGTGGTCGACGTGAGCAGCCTGGTGGAGCCGCCCCGGCCACCCGCCAGGAGGCTCTGGCCCCTCCCGGTCTTCAGCCTGCTCCTGGTCCTGCTTTCCGGGCTGCTGATCCAGGCCTGGCTGAGCCTCCCCTTCAAGACCATCGCCCTGCTCCTGCCCGCCCTGGCTGCCCAGACCCTGGTGGCCCTGCTGGCCTGGCAGAGGGCCCGTCCCGGCCCGCTTCTGGGCCCCCACCTGGTCGAAGAGCTGTCGGACGCTCCCTGGTGGCTTGCCGGGTTCCTGGCTATCCTGGCGGTCCTGGCCTTCGGGCAGCTCGCCGCGCTCCTGGGGCAGCGTGGCCTGGAGGCCCCCCCGATGGTCCTGGCTGTGCGGGCTCTCCTGGCGGCCGGCTCGGCCGTGGCCATCCCCATCACGGGATCGGGCCTGACGGCGGCCCTGCGAGGGCGACTCTCCTAAACCAAGAACCCGACCGCGTTCCTAGGAACCCAGACGGAAACCCCCTGTTTCGCCGACATGCTCTCGGTGGCCACATCCGACCCGGTGGGGCGCGCCCGGGGGCGTCTGTGAGATCCGGGGAAGAATAGTGCACGATACCCCACCAGATCCGGTTTAAAATAGTGCATCGGATCCCCGGACTCCTGCCCGGGGGGAAGAGAGGCCGGGGGGGCCTCGAGAACGGGCAGGTGGGTGCCCGGCCCAGGGCCCACTAGTCACGCCCGAAGCCACGCGGCGGATGGATCTCCGACAGCAGTTCGAGCACGGACTCCAGTTGCTCGACGGTCTCGACTAGAAGGCTGGCCTGCTGGCCATCCTGAAGAGACTCCGGCAGTGAGTTGAGCCAGTTCTCGTATTCGTCATGGAGTTGTTGGACGGCGGCCTGTAATCCGGCCAGCCTGGCTGGCCGGGACAGGGCGCGCCGGCTGGGTAGAGGAAGCGACCGGGTCGGTCCTGGTGACCGGGATGCGAGACGCTGGCGATAGGCCCTCTGGCGCTCTGCAGCACTTGCATGCTGACGGGCTCTGGACATGGCGTACCCTTTCGTAACGTTATGATTGGCAATGGACGTGGAGACTTGGCTGATCCCTCCGGTTTCCCGGCCAGGCATCCCCTTCACGCCTCCGCGCCCCGACCCGCCGGGGCAGGCGCCTCGGGCACTTCTGGGTCTTGCGACGACGGCTGTGTGACCTTCTGCCGGGGCTTCCCGCGGAGGCGGTAGGACTCGCCCTTCAGGTAGTAGACGTCGCCGTGGTGCATCAGGCGATCGACGAGTGCGCTGGCCAGCGACGTATCGTGGAGGACGCGCCCCCATTCGGTCAGTGACTTGTTCGAGGTGATCACCGTCGCGCGGCGCTCGTAGCGGTCGGCGATCAGCTCGTAGAGGACGGCTCCAGCGGCCGGCTCCGGGTTCAGGTAGCCGAACTCGTCGAGGATCAGCAGGTCGCACTGCTTGTAGGGGCGCAGGATCCTCTCCCGCTCCCTGCCCACCTCCGTGCGGAGCACCCGGTTCAGAAGGCTCTGGACGGTCACGAACCTCACGTGCAGGTAGCGTTGAATCGCGCAAAGGCCGATGGCCACTCCGAGATGGGTCTTGCCGAGTCCGGGGGGGCCGATCAACACCAGCGACCGGCCCTCCCGCACGAAGCTGTCCTCCAGATAGGTCTGGAAGACGGCGCGCCTCACCTCGGGCCTGCAACGGAAGTCGAAGTCCTCCAGGGTGCGGTGGAAGGGGAAGTCCGCCCGCGACAGCGAGCGCTTGAGGCGGCTTTCGTCCCGCGAACTCAGCTCGTCCGAGAGGATGTGCCGGAGCAGGTCCGCACCGCTCCAGCCCTCCCGGGCCGCCCGGTCGACAGATTCCTCCCACGTGGCGCGGATGCGGGGAAGCCGGAGGAGGCGCAGCATCTCGTCGAGGTCCTGGGTTTCATGCATCGTAGCTGCCTCCTCCCTGGACGGCGTAGGCCTCGTAGACGGCCATTGCCCGTTCCACGTCACTCTGGGTCGGGACGCCCGGGACTTCGAGTTTCCGGCCGACCGGCCTCGAGGTGGGCGGCTCGAGCAGGGACTCGACATAGTCGACGCCATAGGCCTTCTCGTCCGCCGCCAACGTGCAGGCCGCGGCCACAGCTTCCAGGCCGTGAAGGCGCAGGAGATCGAACATTCCGAGCACGTGGGGCCCGAACTCCTCGTCGCCCCGGTGCCGGCTGCAAACCCCCACCAGGTAGGCCGCCAGCGCTGGGTGCTGCTGCATCAGGTAGTCCCGGTAGACCATGACTCTGGCCCGGGGCTTGATTTTGAGCAGCGGCTCCAGGAGTTCAGGCTCGAAAGGTGCCAGGCGCCGTCCACTTCGGCTTCTTCACTTGATTGTGTCCCCTGTCGTCCTATCGCTGACACGCTGTGTCGCATCCCCATGCTAGACTGGAGGAAGTCCTCTCGCGGTGTCCAACATGCTCTCTGCCGGCACTTGATGTTCCCAGATTTGGCGAGGTGGTCGGGCCCCGAGGGAAAAGATTGGTCAGTCAGACAGGCGTTGCCGGCTGGGGTATTCGAGAGGGCCATGAAGGCCATTGCGTTCCATCCGGACGAACTCACGTGGCCGGCGTGAACCATTCCGGACTTGCAGATCGATATTGTAGGTCTGGAAAGGCCCTGCGATGCGGGCTTGCCACTCTGCAACAGGTTATCTCAAGGAGGGAAGGCCGAAAATGGAAGAATTTAGGGAAGAACCTACTGCAAATCCTCCAGAGGGAACTACGGGCCAGGGGCCGAGCGATGCACAACTCTGCAGGAGGCAGTTGTTGGGATCTTTTCTGCTGGCTGCGTTCGCCATTCCCACTGTGTTGTCCCAGGCCGTCAAAGCCGGCAACCTTGTTGCCGGCGATGATGGCGAGGCCAAGGCCATGGGATCCTGCAGCTACGGCCAGAGCTGCGGCGGCGGCGGTGGGTCCTGTAGCTACGGCCAGAGCTGCGCTGGTGGCGGCGGGAAGTGCAGCTACGGCCAGAGTTGCGCTGGTGGCGGCGGGAAGTGCAGCTACGGCCAGAGTTGCGCTGGCGACGGTGGCGGCGATGGCGGTGGCGGCGGGAAGTGCAGCTACGGCCAGAGTTGCGGTGGTGGCGGCGGGCAGTGCAGTTACGGACAGAGTTGCAGTGGCGGCGGCGGCAAGTGTAGCTACGGCCAAAGCTGCGGTGGTAGCTAGTCGAGGCATATAGTGGACCTGAGGAGCCGTCTTCGCCTGCCAGAGAACATTGTCATCAAGGAAAAGGATGGTAAGTTTCTGGCGCTTAATCCTAACGTACCCTCCTGGTTGCTTACCAACCAAGTCGGTGTGTTGATCCTTCGCCTCTTGGACGGCAGTCAGTCTCTGGGTCGCGTCCTGCAGCAGGTCCAGCAGATCGACCCCCTGGTGACCGAAGCGGACTTCCTGGAGTTTATGGTCTCAGCCAGAAAGGCCCGCTTGTTCGAGACCGGCGGACTGGACCTCGTCGCTCCAAGATTTCCACTGCGTGCCGTCTACCTTAACGTTACCGAAGCCTGTAATCTTCGCTGCTCCTACTGCTATGCCGAGGAGCGGCAGAAGAGTCCTAAAGATAAGAATCTACAGCTCGACGACTACCGCATGCTGCTTGACGGCGTCAGGAGCCTGTCCGAGGATGTGACCGTCCACTTTACAGGCGGAGAACCGCTGAAGTTCCCGAGTTTGTTTGATCTGGCCCGATACTCTAGAAGCTTGGGCTTCCGGACCTTCTTGCTCACCAATGGCACCCTGATCCGTCCAGACAACGTGGCGGAGATTGCCGATCTGTTCGGAGATATCAAGGTCAGCCTTGACGGGGCTTCGGCCGCTGTCAACGACGCCACCCGGGGCGAAGGCTCGTTTGGGGCGATTACCGCCGGCTTGGCTTTGCTTGACGAGATCGGAAAGCCCTATCGCATCACCATGACCGTGACCCGAAGGAACCTCGGGGATATCGCAAACATGGTCAAGAAATTCGGGAGCCGACTGAACCTGAGTCCCTATTTTCCCAAGAAGGAGGAGACACTGAACCGAGACTTGGCGATCAGCGGCTCGGAGTATTTTGAAGCCATGCGGCAGGTCGTCGGGGTAAATCCCTATTCTGAGATCGGCAGCTTGGTCGCGGCCAACCTGGACAATCGAACAATCCAGAGATGTTCGATCGCGGATGGAACCCTCAGTGTTGCGGCGAATGGCGACGTGTACCCTTGCCAACTCCTCCACTTCGACGAGTTTAATGCGGGCAACATTCGGGAAACGCCCATCGAAGAGGTATACCGCCAATCGCCGGTTCTCCAGCGGTTGAGAGAACACACCGTAGATAAGATTCAGGGATGCAGAGAGTGTGCGATTGCCCTTCTCTGCGGAGGTGGGTGTATCGCCAGGCACTACTATGAGAACGGGACGATCAACGTCGCTGGAGCTTTCTGCGAGTATGAGCAGTTGGCAATCCCGGATGCTCTGATTGACCTCTACCAACTGTAACAGCACGGTTGTCCGTGTCAAGCGAAAAGTTACCCCCCGTGCTCATCGAAACGTGACCCCCCCCGGAGGTCTGGCTGCCTTGAGAGGGAGGAGGGTGGGATGTGGAAAGCCCGGGTATCCGCAAAGCCGCGCCGACCGCCAGCCAGACCGATCGGGCGGGTCCTGGGGGGTAGCAGAGGCGCCGATGTCAGTCTCGGCCAAAGCCTCGCGGAGGGTCGATGTCGCAGAGCAGGTCGACGACAGCCGCGAGCTGGTCGATGGTCTCGGCCAGGCGCTGCGCCTGGCCTGATTCCTGAAGACTTTCGGGCACGGCGGCGAGCCAGTTCTCGTACTCGTCGAAGAGCTGCACCACCGCCGAGCGCACGGCGGCCAGCCGCGCGGGCCGCGAAGGCTGGCGGCGAGGTCGGCTCTCAGGCGGCGGCGCAGGCGCCGCCTGCCCGGCCGCCAAGCGCCGCCGGTATGCTCTCTGGCGCTCTGCGGCGGACGCGTAGATCCTGCTCCTGCCCATGCCGTGGCCCTCCAAGATTGCGCAACGTTACGTTTGCCAGTGGCCGCTCGGTCCGGGCCCTCAGGCCTGCTTGGCCGCATGACGACGTCCACCGGAGGTGGCTTGCGGACCTGCGCTCTGGCGCGCCCCGCCATCCGGCCCGCCGCCTTCAGGCGCAGCGCACGAGCTCATCCGCCGCAGGCTCTCCCGGAAGCGATAGGACTCGCCATTCACCTGGATGATGTGGGCGTGGTGGGTGAGGCGGTCCACCAGGGCCCCGGCCAGGGTGTGGTCGCCCAGGACCTCCGGCCAACGCGAGAACTCCAGGTTGCTCGTCACGATGGTGCTGCGCCGCTCGTAGCGCGCGGCGCAGAGGTTGAAGAAGAGCTCCGCGCCGTCGCGTGCGAAGGGCACGAACCCCACCTCGTCCAGGATTAGGACCTCGACGCGCTGGTAGTACGCTTCCACCCGGCTGAGCCGATGCTCCTGGCGTGCCTCCGTCAGCTCGTTGACCAGGGCCGGCGCGGTGACGAACCGGACCCGTCGGCCCTGGCGGCAGGCGCAGATGCCCAGGCCGATGGCCAGGTGCGTCTTGCCCGTCCCGTTGGTGCCGATCAGGAGGATGTTCTCGCGGCGGTCTGCGTACTCGCCCTGGGCGAGGTGCAGCACCATGGCCTTGTTCAGGTCCGGGACGGCCGAGAAGTCGAACTGGTCGAGGGTCTTGATGACCGGAAAGCGGGCGGACTGCAGTCGGCTGCGTTGCAGGTTCTCGTCTCGTTGGCGGACCTCTTGCTCGAGGAGCGCCAGGAGGTAGCCGTCGAAGCTCTGGTTGGCGGCTGCAGCCTCCCGCGCCATCGCCTCGTAGGAACGAGCAATGGCCGGAAGCTTCAGCCTCTTCAGGTGTGCCTCAATCAGCAGGTGGTGGCTCACGCTCTCAGCACTCCAATCAGCTTGTTGTAGCTGTCCAGGTTCAGGGGGGGCACCTGGACGACGGCCAGCGAAGGACAACCGGCCAGGTCTAGCCGCGTGACCGGCTTGGGCGGGCCGCAGAGCAGCTGGTGCACCAGGCCGCGGACCGCCTCGGGATCCACGGTGCCGCACAGCATCGCAAGCTCCGCAGCCTCCAGGACAACCTTCTCGGGATGCTCCAGCAAGAGGCCCAGGACGGAGGCAAAGCCGCGCCCGGCCTGACGGCGCTCCTGACGCCCCAGCAACTCCTTGCGGTAGCGAAGCAGGACCTCCGGCAACCCCTGGAAGGGCTTGCCGTTCAACGAGGCGCCCGGCGTGTAGCGGAGCAACTTCAAGTAGTGGCGGTAGTCGTAGTGCTTCTCCCCCGGCCGGTAGCTGCGCGGCCAGCTGGCCACCAGGTCCGTGGCGAAATAAACCTCCACGCGGTCCCAGAAGGCCCGCAGCTCGACCTCCCGGAGCCCGTACTCGCAGGGCACCGAGTAGTGGACCTGCTCGAACACGACGCGGCTCTGGCCGTCGACCCGGGTGCTGCGATACTCCGCGCACACGAAGTCGAAGCGCGGCAGGGCACGCAGGTACGCCCGCTCCTCCTCGAATACCTCGAGGACCGTGCGGTCCCGGAACTCCGGGTGCGGCTTGGCATCCAGCTCCCGGCAACGCCCCAGCAGGTACCGGTTCAGGGCGGCCCAGCTCTCGACCTCGGGAAGCGGCACCAGTTCGGCGGCGCGGAACGAGCCCACACGCCGTTCGACCCGCCCTTTCTCGTGGGCCCCGTCCTGGCCCGGCATGCAGTAGCGGGGCTCGAAGCCGTAATGGCTGCGGAACGCCATGAACGTGGGGTTCTCTTCGCGGCCGTTGCGGGGCAGGATCTTCTTCACCGCCGAGCTCAGGTTGTCGTAGGCCTGGCGGCCAGCCACTCCGCCAAAGTAGCGGAAGGCGCGCACCTGCCCATCCAGGAAGGCCACCTGGTTCGGCGAGGGGAACGCCATTACGAAGCTGCGCCGCGAGTAGCACAGCGTCACGACGAGGAGGTGAGCCTTCACCTGCTCGCCGCCCATCGTCACCCACGCCTCGCCGAAGTCGACCTGCGCCTCCTCTCCAGGATCGAAGGCCAGCGGGATGGTCACCGGCGGACGCTCGCGCATCTCCTGTCGGACCTGCCTGACGAGGCCACGCACGGTGGACTCGCCGATCTCCCACTGCGGCTTCTCGCTCTGGATGCGCTCGTGGATCCGCCGAGCGCTGTGCCGCTGCTTGCGTGGCGCAAGCTTGTCGGCCTCGAGGATGCCGCGCACGTACTCCTGGACCTCAGGTGTGCTCGCGGGCCTCGACCGCGGCTTGGACAGGCGATACCTCGGCGGTTGGCCGTCCCAGTCGCGAATGGCCTTGCGGATCGTCTGGCGAGCGTAGCCGAAGGTTCGCCGGATCTTCTTGATGCCCCAGCCGTCCTTGAAGTAGAGCTCGCGGATCTTGACGAAGTCCTGCATGGGTAACACCCTTCACCTCCTGGACGAGCCTTGATGGATCGGACAACCCTCAAGTTCTCCAGGGGGTGTATTCTTTCTGTCACCCGGGATAGGCGGCCGAGGGGGGGGGTCACGTTTCAGCTAGCAACAGCCACCTAAGGGGGTCAAATTTAGGCTAGCACGGACACACGGTCCCCTGTCCCATTGGAAATAGATGGCCGGGAGACGGTGCATGACCCATCTGCATTCGGTTAAGACCACGTAACGCTGAGGTTACGGGATCTTGAACGGTTGGGGTCAAGGAACTCCTGGGTCAGGAATGCCTCGAGTCGTCGCCATCGGGCCGGAGCGGCGAAAGGGTCCAGAAGAAGGTCGAGCAGGCGTGCCGCGCAGGAATGGAAGGTGATCGTCCAGCGTCGTTCTGGGGTCCGGTCGGCCCCCACCCCCTGCAATCGGCGCAGCGCGACGAGCATCTTCCTACTCACGATGAGCGTCAGGATAGCCGTGTAGATGAGGGCCTCAACGATGTGGGCCTTCGTGGAAGGGAGGCGATCGAGCTGGTAGTGGGACTTCAGCTCCTTGAAGATCAGCTCGACTTCCCAGCGGGCGCGGTAGACCCGCGAGATGTCCTCGGCATCCAGGCGGTCGGCCGGGATGTTGGTCATGTAGAGGTGGTACTCGCCGGTGTCCTGGTTCAAGATGCCCACCAGGCGGAAGACCCTGACCCCCGAGCTCTGCTTGCCCCTGTAGGTCCGACGCTTGAACTCCACCTCCACCATCACGTCCAGGACCCCCCGCTGCAGCTTCCCGAGGACATCCTGGAGTTGCTGGCCCACGAGCGAACGGGAGCGCCCGCGCCAGCGTCGGTTTACCGCGACGATGCGAGGATTGATGGTGGACTTCGCTCGGGTCACGAAGAACCCAGAGTTCCTGGCTATGCGATCAAACAGGTGGAAGCTGAAGTCACCGAGATCGAACAGCAAGAGGCGGTTGGCCACCCACTTGCCCACCTTCAAGTTCCGGCAGTCTGCGCTTCTCTCGCCGGTGATCCGGACGCTGCGCGGGCCCATCCCGGTGACGCTCATGACCAGATGCAACCTGGCCGCTGCACGCCCGACGTTGGTGCGGCAAGCTTTGTAGGTGCCCAGCAGCAGGTCATGCAGTCGCAGAACGGTGGAGTCGGTTACGACCACGTCCCGGAACCCGGCCAGGCGCCCTTGCAACTTCTCCGTGGGTTCTCCGTAAGTCGAGGTCGCCCAGTTCACCACCATCTTGAGGAACGCCGTCAATTGCGGCGTGAAGCGGTCGTAGAAGGAGGAGCGGACGATGCTGCGCCCCGTCGCTTGCTGGAACTCGCGGTGCAGCTCGGCGATGCTTCGCTTGACTCCGGTCCCGAAGCCCAGGAGCAGCGTCCAGAACAGCGCCGTGACGGTCACCGTGCGCGTGCGCCGTTGGACCTCCGCCTTCTTCGCAAGTTCGCGAAGAACTTCGTCAGGGTAGCAGGAGTGGAGGGCCTCCTGCAAAGAAGGGCGGGTTCGAGTGGCCAAGTCCCAGGTCTCCCTTCAATGGACGTGAACATCCTGAGATTGTTGGCCACTCTTGGTTGAGGGACCTTCAAGCCAGCCAGGCGACGGTCAGATAGTGGGGCATAAGTTGCAGGCGGCAGCGCGGACGCCGGGGGCATCCGGCCCGCGCCCCTTCGCCCGAGGCGGTCGCCAGATCCCGATGGGCTGGAATCGCAGATATGGCCGGACTGTCAGAAAATCCTATAGGCCAACCCATATCTTTGGCGCAAACCGATCACGGATGCTCAAGAGGCGGGCGAAGAACCTCGGGCTCGCCACGGCTGCCAAGATGGCCTGCTGACGGCGCTCAAAGCAAGACCAGGCCAGGGGATTTCCTGAAGGACTTCTGTCAACCTGGAGGGGGAACAGGACAGAGGCTCGATGGCCACGGCCCAGGTGGCGCAGGCCAGCGCCGTGGCAGCCAGGGCTCCCAGGGGCTTGAGGGCCATCAGGTCCGGGCTCGGAGCAGGGCGCTGGCCATCGCGGCCATGCCCTCACCCCGGCCGGGGAACCCCAACCTCTCCGTCGTGGTGGCCTTGACGCCGACCTGGTCCGGGCGGACCTTGAGGGCTCGGGCCAGGTTGGCCTGCATGGCCGGGAAGTGGGGAGAGATCTTCGGGCGCTGGGCCAGGACCATCGCGTCCACGCCCTCGATTTCGTAACCGGCCTGGCGCACCAGGTCGCCCACGGCGCTGGCCAGTTTCAGCGAGTCGGCGTCCTTCCAGCGCGGGTCGGTGTCGGGAAAGTGCACGCCGATGTCGGCCAGGGCGGCAGCCCCCAGCAGGGCGTCCATGACGGCATGGGTCAGTACGTCCGCGT
>JAAZKF010000354.1 GCA_012799975.1 Burkholderiales bacterium | reverse complement strand
GGTGTCAAGATCCCTAAGCGCCCCTGGATCCGCCGCCAAAATAGTCTGAGGCGAGCTCGAATCCTCTGCGCATTGGGCTCTGGGCTCGATTCGTTCACCCAACGGGTGAAGCGAAGCCGGTGAGGCGTGGGTGGCGGTCGTTGCCGGCTTCTCTCGTCGTCTTGACCCCAGACGATCGATGAAGCTGTTCCTCGCCGGTGACTGAAGCCGTCATGTTTTCGGCCGATCGGGGACGTCGTCGCGGGCGAGCGGCCCGGCCCGGCGACCTGTGGGACAAGGACCTCGGTGGCCTGCGCTCCAGGCAAGAATCAAAAATTCTGAGTCGGACGGTGAAAGGCCCGGGACTTCAGGAGTATTGCACCCTTCCAGGCAAGGAAAATCCCGCAGTTGTCGAAGTCTGTCTTGTTCAGGGGCCAGATTCAACAACAACGGGGTATGCGCAGCATGGCACAGGAGCTCCTGCCTTTCAACTGGCGCCGTATTGGAGAACGACGCAGATCGGGAGAATATGTTCGCTATTTTCATTTCAACAGGTGGTTCGCCCGTGTGCCCCGCTCGGAGTAGCCTGCCGGTGAAAGCCCAAGACCCGAGACTGTTGGGCGACCAGCTCGACGATTCCTATTACTGGGGGCCAGACGCTGCCGTTCCCGATCCTCCGGTGGCACCGTGAAGATGCGCCCCCTGCCCAGAACCATCCTCTTCCTGGCGGCCTCGCTCCTGGCCGCTTCACTCCTGAGCTGGGGCCTCATGCAGTCCATCCGGGAGCCGGAAGTCTACGATCCCAGGGGTGGACCCTTGGCGGTCGACGGCCTCTGGATCGGGATGACCTATGATGAGGTGGTTCAGGCCACCGGGCAGAGGCCTGCTGGCTTCTTGAGCAATATCATTGTCGAACATGTGATTCCAGGCTACCGTCTGGAGACTGGGGTCGGGTTCGAAGAACCAGAGGGCGGCTCCCTCGAGGACGCGACCGTCGGCTCTATCGCGGGAAATGTGCTGACCCAGGACGGACGGATCCTCCTGGACTTCCACTCGGTAAGCAGGTGGAACCCGCCCAAGACCAGTGACATTATGGATGCCTTGGGCCGCCCCAATAGCTGGGATGGAAACTATTACTACCGCCTGGAAGGCGTGGACCTGACCATCATCGACCCCGGCAGGTATTCGGGGATGGTGGGGAGATTCCGGTTGATCTCGCTCAACCGGCGCACTCGTCCCGCCCCGCCCCCCTCCGCTCAACCCACCCCCCCCGACCCGGAAGGGAGCCCGAAACAATGAAGCGCCCCATCCTGCTGTTGGCCAGCGTTCTGCTTCTCCTGCTCCCCGTCTGGGGGGTCTGGAGTTTCGCCGGACAGCCCCCCGAGATCGAGGAGATCCTCCGCCAGACGGACGCCCTGCTGGCCGACTCCCGCTATGAGGAGGCCCTCGCACTCTTGGAGGGTTTCTCCGAAAGCTATCCGGGCACGCGGCAGGATGCTGCCGCCCGCATGGAGGCTGCCGCCATCCACGGCAAGGCCTTCCACGACCTCGAGCGGTGCCGCCAGATCTACGAGTCGATCATCCAGGACTTCCCTCGGACGATGGAGGCCGTGCTGGCCGCGTCCAATCTGGCCGACCTGTATCTGCTCGAGGAACGCCCACCTCTTAGCGTGTTCCTCGCCCAGATCGATGGCTTGATTCGCGAGTGCGGAGGCATTCCGTTGGACGAAGTCGCCCGCGGTTCGACCCGCAGGGAATTCGCCGTCTTGAGCTGGCTGGGACCCTCAGACCAGGCGGATCTCCTGGCCGACCTCTACTTCCAGGCAAGCTCGCGAATCGCCGCACGCCCTCGCGAAGAGTGGACACGGGATCTGCTCACCCGAGGCCTGAACATCCACACCTTCGTCCGCGAGCGGTTCCCGGGGGCGTATGGCCGCTCGGTCTCCGACTGCCAGAAGGAGATGATCCTGCGGCTGAGCGGAAATGCGCGCCCCGAGGTCGTGCGGGACGAGACTGCGCCCCGCCTTCAGGTCGTGGCTCCCCGGCGAGGCGTCACCATGGCCGACCGGCGACCGAAGATCGAGGTCCATCTGGAAGACGGCGATCTTACCGAATCCCAGGTGGACCTCGGCGAGGCCGAGATCCGCATCGACGGCACGAATATCCTGGACCAGGCGGAGATTCGCAGCATCGTGAACCCGAGCGGGAGGCCGGGGCCAACCTTCGAGAAACTGCAGATCACATGGCGTCCGCCTCAGCCACTCGCCGCCGGTCTCCACCGAGTCGAGATCAAGGTCGAAGACAACGCCGGAAACCAGGCCAGGGAGGAATGGAGCTTTACCATCCGCTAGGAGCCAGTGTGAGTACCCGGACCGAGCATCGCCGAGGGATCTTGTGCACCCCGCAATGCGCAAAAAGTGGTGGTTTGCTGGAGGCAAATGAGACTTTTTGCAACACAGCGGGGGCCTCGCACCCGCGCCCCGCGCGGGTGCGTCCCATTGAGCGGCGAGGCGACCGACGCGGTATTCACACAGGCTCCTAGGTGTGGCTGCGCTTCACGTCGAGACCTTGGACTACTTGGCCAAGGGAGGCCGGATCGGCCGGGCCTAGGCCCTTTTGGGCGGGCTGCTCAAGATCCGGCCCATCCTCTCGTTTGAGGACCACTCGGTGGTGCCGCTCGCCAAGGCCTTCGGCTTCGAGCAGGCGCTGAACTGCATCGTGGACATGGCCGCCGAGG
>JAAZKF010000353.1 GCA_012799975.1 Burkholderiales bacterium | reverse complement strand
CGCCGGGCCAGGTCCTCCCTTCGCTTCTGGCCGGGGTCTTCTATCGGGCGAGCGCGCCGGGGGCGGCGCCCTTCGTCCAGGAGGGGGACACCGTGGCCTGCGGACAGACGGTCTGCATCGTCGAAGCCATGAAGCAGATGAATGAGATCAAGGCCGAGGAGCCCTGTCGGATCCTGAAGGTCCTGGTCGCCGACGCCCAGGTGGTGCAGGCCGGCCAGCCGCTCTTCCAGATCGAAAGGATCTGAACGGTCCCATCCGGCCGGCGGCAGGTGTCAGGGTCGCTCGACCACCATCGAGAAACCCGGGTCGTAGGGAAGCCGGGTGTTTGAGACCAGCCGGAAGCCCGCCTCGGTCAGGACCTGGAGGATCTTCTCCTGGTCGGTGTCCGCCCGGAACCCTTCCTGGATGGCCAGGCGACCGTTCGGGTTCAGGGAGCGCACCAGGTTGGGCAGCATCTTCTGGCGGAACCAGCCGAGGCTGCGGTTGCACACCAGGTGGACGTCGTGCATGACCACCACGTCGACCGCGGAGACTCCGGGATCTTCGGGCGCGAGGGCCATCCGGAACTCCAGGCGGGGGGCCAGGTCCTGGAATCCCGGGCGCGTCCTGGTGTATTCCACGAAGTCCCCCAGGCTGGGGTCGATCTCCACCAGGTAGACCTTGCCGGTCGGACCCACCCTCCGGGCGGCCTGCCAGGCCAGGAGACCCAGCCCACCCCCAATCTCGAGGACCCTCTTGCCTTCCAGGTCGCCCAGGCGATCCAGCAGCGCTTCGTTGGGCGGAACGTTCTGGCCGGAGAATCGAGTGCCCAGGCCTCCGCCGAGCTGGGGAAAGACTTCCCGCTTGGCGCCAAACTCCTGACGCAGGCGGATGAACTCCGCGGCGGATTGCCGGGGATTGGCGAAGATGTAGTCGTAGCAGACCGCCTCGTAGGGATCCAGGTCCTTCTTGCGATGCTCGCCCTCGCCCAGCTCCTCGGTCAGGAAGGTCAGGTAGAGAAGGCTCTGGAAGCGGATGCCCATGGGGCCCCCGGGATGGGGAATCTCGGGATTGGGGACCTCCAGAAGATCTCGCGCCTTCACCAGGCGGCCTCGCAGGGCCGTGCGGTCTTCCGGTCGGGAGTCCAGGTATTCCAGGAGGATGTTCTCGGCGGCCGTTTCCGGGAGCATCGAATCCAGGGCGGGATCCCCGGCGGACGGACCGGGGGCAGGACTGAAGGAGGAGGAAGGTTCCGGGGGGATCGGGCCGGGAAGGTCGGCCGGGGAAGGAGAGGGCGCCAGGGCCTGCAGGGTCTGGTGGATGACGAACCCAAGAAGGAGCGTCAGCACGAGGCCGCGCCAGGATCGCAAGGAAGGCGACGAGGACGCCCGGGATTTCGGGGCCGGGTCCGTGTGCATCGCAGGCACCATCCTTTCCGTTCCCTTCTGGTCTGGGAGCCTCAGGTCCGCCTTCCGTCCAGCATCAGATCCAGGTCGCGTGGTCGGGGGACGGCCGGTTCGCGGGGGTCCCAGTTGATCCACAGGTAGAGGGTGGCGGGCAGCGTCAGGGTGGTGAAGTAGCGCAGGCGCGAGGTGGGCTGCAAGCCCCGGGCCTCACTCCAGTGCCAGCCTCCGAAGGGCCGCATCTGGCCGCGGGCATGGTTGTAGCGGAAGCGGGTCGGGAAGATCGGGTTGATCCGGGCGTGGAGGCGCTTGCCCCGGACCAGGCATCCCATGTCTCCCCGCATCAGGAT
>JAAZKF010000352.1 GCA_012799975.1 Burkholderiales bacterium | reverse complement strand
GGGCCGCCACTTCCAAGAGCTGCTCGCGTCGGAACTCGCGCTGGCGTCCCCGGGAAGCCCCCTTGTGGGACAGGTCCGAACTCATGGCGAAGGCTCCGGGGTGACGGCCTCGTCGGGGGGGCTGGCCGGAGGAAGGAGCACCGGCACCCGGTCTTCCGAGCTGCCCTCGCGCAGGAAGAGCGGGCCGGGCGGCTCCACCGGGAACTGGCCGGAGATGGCCCGGTTCCAGGAGACCGCCGCGCCCAGGTAGCCATAGCGGGCCGCCAGCAGGGCCTGACGAGCGGAAACCAGGGCGGTCTGGGCGTCCAGCAGTTCGGTCGAAGTGGACAGACCCGCGCCGTAGCGGACCTCCGCGACCCGGGCGGCCTCGGTGGCCTCCTCCAGCCCGATCCGGGCCTGGGTGATGCGCTGCCAGCGGCTGGCCAGGTTCAGGAAACTGTCCTCGACGTCCAGGCGCACGGCCCGCCGCACGGCTTCCAGGTTGGCGGCCAGTCCGCGGACGGCCTCGCGGGCCTGTCCGGCCTGGGCCCGGGCCGCCCCGCCGTCATACAACGGCATGTTCAGGACGACCCCGGTCACCCACTGATAGCCCGGAGACATCCCCGCCGAAGTCTGGCTGGTGAACTGCGACTGAAGCGCCACGGTCGGGTTGTCCTGGCTCTCGGCCAGCCCGATCCGGGCCCGGGCGGCCTCCAGGCCCCAGAGCAGGGCCTGGATCTCGGGTCGGCGAGCCAGGGCCTGCTGCATCGCCAGGTCCATCTCGGTCGGCGGAGGGGTGTCGAAGGGGACCGGCTCCAGGACCAGGTCCGACCCCGGCGGCAGACCAATGCGGCTGGCCAGGCGCGCCTCGGCCACCTGCTGGGCGTTCTGGGCCTCCAGGAGCTGCTGGCGGGCTCGGGTGGCCTCGGAGCGGACCCGGAGCACGTCGAAGCGGGCCACGGTCCCCGCCTCGAAGAGGGCCTCGGCATCGCGCAGGGCTGCCTCGCGGGCCTCCAGCCGCTGCTGGGCGATGGTGACCTCCTCCTCAGCCAGCAGCGCGACCAGGTAGATGTTGGCCGCGGAGGCCAGCTCGTTGGCCAGCAGGCCGCGATACTCCTCCAGAGCGGCCCTTTCGGCCATCTGTCCGGCCAGCACCGCAAAATGAAGCCGCCCGAAGGTGGCCACGGCCTGGCGCAGGACCAGGGCCGCCTTGTAGCTGTCCTGGGGACTGACCACGAAGTTCCGGCCCGAGAGCGAGGCCGCCACCTCCCGGTCCAAACGGGAATAGGTGCCCTCGATTCCCAAGGTGGGGTTGCCTGCGCTGCGAGCCTCCTCGGTCGTCCAGCGGGCCCCGTCCACCCGAGCGCGCGCCGCCTCCAGCTCCGGGCTGGAGTCCACGGCGGCCTTCAAAGCGCCGCGGAAATCCACCTTCAACGGCTCCTGCGAGCCCACGGTGGCTGAGGCCGGGGCCTCCGGAGGAGCCGTGGAGGTCGGCTCGGCGGCGGCAGGCCCGACCAGGGCCAGAGCTGCCAACACGGGCAGGACCAGGCGGCCTACCAGGCCGCGAAACCAGGTGCGGTTCATCACGAATGCTCCCTCTCATCGGACTGGAAGAGACCGTATACCCGATCTCGGACCAGGCCCAGGTTGCGGACGATGCCTTCGAAGGTCAGATAGGCCGTCGGAATGACGAAAAGGGTCAGCAGCGTGGAGGTCAACAGACCTCCGATCACCGCCACGCCCATCCCCGACCGGGATTCTCCTCCTTCAGAAAGGCCCAGGGCCACCGGCAGGATTCCCACCATGGCCGCCAGCGCGGTCATCAGGATCGGGCGCAACCGGACGGGGCCCGCCATCAACATCGCCTGATGGGCCGGGACCCCCTTGGCCCTCTGCTGGTTGGCAAAATCCACCAGCAGGATGCCGTTACGGGTCACGATGCCCACCAACATGATGAGCCCGATGATGGCAAAGATGCTGAAGGTCTTGCCGGTCAGGAGAAGGCCCAGGAAGACCCCGACGATGGCCAGGGGCAGGGTCATCATGATCGTGAAGGGGTGGATGAAGCTCTCGAACTGAGCCGCCAGGATCAGGTAGATGATCACGATCGAGCTGGCCAGCGCAAACATCAGGTATTGGAAGGACTCGTTCATGATCTTGGTCATCCCGGAGGCGGCGATCTGATAGCCAGGATAGGCCTTCATGACGTCCTTGGCCAGGACCCCGAACTTCTCGGCGGCATCCCCGACGGCGATGCCAGGGGCCACGTTGGCCATGATCGTCACCGAGCGCATCCGGTTGTAGCGCTTGATCGAGTTGGGGCCCAGGCCCTCGACCACGTCCACCACGCTTCCCATCTCGACCCGCGAGCCGCCCGGCGTGCGCAGGACGATGCGGCGGATGGCCTCGGCATCCCGGCGGAAGCTGTCGTCGGCCTTGACCCGGATGTCGTAGCGCTGCCCGTCGATCTTGAACTTGCTGATGTCCACTCCGCCCATCATGGCCTGCAGGGCCACCGCGATCTGGCGGGTGTCCACCTTCACGTCCGCCGCCGCGTCGCGGTCCGG
>JAAZKF010000351.1 GCA_012799975.1 Burkholderiales bacterium | reverse complement strand
TTCGGGGGGGACTGGGGTGGTGGCCAGGCGAGCCGGGTCGATTCCCTCCGCTCCGACCACGTTCGTCCCTCCAGCCAAGGTGGCGTCCGCAGGGCGGGAGTGGAAGTTCCCGGTAGCACCCGGGACGTCCAGGTCCACCCCCTTCTCGTGCAGCACGCGCACCTTCCCCTTCAGGCGCGAGCGGATCCCCTCCAACAGGGAGACGGCGTCCTGAGCCCGGCCATCACCCGACCAGGAGCCCAGGACCGCCTTGGGATCATCCGCCAGGGGACCGACGACGGCCAGGGTCCGGAGGTCTGTCGAGAGGGGAAGAATTCCGCCCTGATTCTTCATCAAGACCATGGTGCGGGCCGCCAGGCGACGGGCCTCCAGGAGATGCTCCGGGGCCAGCAGGGTCCGGGCCTCACGAGTCTCATCGACGTAGGGATTCTCGAAGAGTCCCAGGCGGAACTTGGTGCGCAGCACGCGCCGCACGGCCTCGTCCAGCAGCGCTTCAGGGAAGCGTCCGGCAGCGATCTCGCCGGGCAGATGCCGACCGTACAGGCGGCTGACCATCTCGATGTCCACGCCCGAGCCCAGACCCAGGCGGGCGGCCTCGGCCTCTTCGGCAGCCTGACGGTGGCAGAGGAGCTCGCGGACCGACTCGTAGTCACTGACCACGACGCCATCGAAGCCCCACTCCCGGCGCAGCACCTCGGTCAGGGTCCAATGGTTGCCCGAAGTAGGCACTCCATTGAGGTCGTTGAAGGAACTCATGACCGAGCCGGCTCCGGCCTGCAGGGCAGCCTGGAAGGGGGGAAAGTAGACCTCTCTCAGGGTGCGCTCGGAAATGTCGACTCCGTTGTAGTCGCGGCCGGCTTCGGCAGCCCCGTAGGCGACCCAGTGCTTGGCGCAGGCCAGGACCCGGTCGGAGGCCGCGGGATTCTCGCCCTGAAAGCCCTGAACTTTGGCCCCGGCCAGCACCGAGCCCAGGAAGGGGTCCTCTCCGGTGCCTTCAGCCACCCGTCCCCAGCGAGCATCCCGGGCGATGTCGACCATGGGGGCGAAGGTCCACTTCAAACCTGTCGAGGCCGCTTCTCGCGCGGCGATCTCCGACGACCGCCGAGCTACTTCGGGGTCCCAGGACGCCGCCTCCCCCAGGGGAATCGGAAAGACCGTCCGGTGCCCGTGGATCGTGTCGAAGGCGAAGAGGATGGGGATCCCCAGGCGAGACTCGCGCACGGCGACCCTCTGCAGGGCGTTGACCCGGGCCGCTCCGCGCACGTTCAGGGTAGCTCCCAGCCGGCCGGCCCGGGCCTTTTCGAAGAGTTCCTCGGAGTAGGTTCCCTGGGCGTCACCCCCCAGCATCTGGAGCTGCCCCAGTTTCTCCTCCAAGGTCATCCGGGCCAGCAAAGCCTCGATGCGGGCCTCGAGGGCGGGAGGGTCGGGGAAGGCCCAGGCAGGAAGGGCCAGGAGGAAGAGGAACAAGGTCAAAGGCAAAATCGGGGTCTTCATCCGCCAGGGTTCCCCGGTCCCTCCGGCCTCCCCTTCCGGACCTCCAGGGCCAGGCCCCGACCGCCGAACCACCAGGCACCTGGCAGATTGGAGGCGGTCATCACCAGCCGGTTGAGCAGAGCCACTCCCAAAGCTTCCTCGGCGGGGAGCGGCAGGAGTAGTACCAACAGCCCCTCCCGGACCCCCAGACCTCCTACCGAGATGGGAACCATCGAGACCAGGGTGGCGGGCAGCACCGCTTCGGCGCAGGGGAGCAGGCCAGGCCAGAGTCCCATGGCCCGAGCTCCTGCCCACAACGAGAGGACCCTCAGCAACTGGGTCAGCAGACCCAGTCCTGTTACCCGGAGCAGGACCTGGGGCTGGCGCCTCCAGTCCGCCACCTGATGATGCAGGCGTCGGAGGAAATCCCGACCCGGCAATAGGGAAATCCGGCGATACAGGAGCAGGGCCAGCCTCCAGGCCTGACGATTCCAGGCCAGCAAGGCCAGGCTCAGGACCGCCAGGGCCGGAAGCCCGGACCAGGCCAGCTCGCGGAGACTCCCCTGGCGCAACAAGGCCGAGGAAGAGGCCAGCAGGGCCGCTAGCGCCAGCCCTACACCACCGCAAAGGCGATCCACCGTCACGGCGGCCAGGCCCGTCCGGGCCGGTACCCGACTGGCCGCCAGGGCTCCCAGGCGCACCAGGTCCCCGCCCACTCCAGAGGGCAGGAAAGTCCCCAAGAATGTGGAGACGAAGGTCATTCTCAGAAGGTCGGAGGGGCGGACCCTCCAGCCGGAGGAGTCGAGCAGGATTCCCAGTCGGATGCTGGCCAGGGGGACCTGAAGCAGGGCCAGGAGGAGCGACGTTGTCAGCCAACCGATCCCCAGGTCCCGGAAGAGGGACAGGACCTGGACCGGGTCCATCGCCCGGATCAGGAGGATCAGGAGGATCAGGCTGGTCAGGATCCGCAGGCAGCGCCCCAGACCCGGGAATAACCGGATCCTCAGTGAACTCACAGGGGGTTCAGCAGGCATCGGAACCGGGCTTTCGCCTGCTTGTCCCGGGCTTCCTGGGCAGATCGCGCAGGGCTGCGAAAGGTGGCCCCGAAATCATCCGGGTTGAAGCGCAGTGAGCCATCCCCAAGCCGAGGTCAACCCGCGCATGTTCAAACAGTTGTTCCGGACCAAGAGCCTGGAGCGGATCGCCGAAGAGTCCGCCCATAGTGCCCAACACGGACTGAAACGTTCTCTGAAGGCCCGGGACCTGGTCGCCCTGGGAATCGGGGCCGTCATCGGGGCTGGGATCTTTGCCACCACCGGCACTGCCGCTGCCGGAGGAGCGAACCACCTGGGCGCCGGCCCGGCGGTTATCCTGTGTTATGTGCTGGTGGCCATCACCTGCTCCTTCTGCGCCCTGTGCTATGCTGAGTTCGCCTCGATGATCCCCATCGCGGGCAGTGCCTATACCTATGCCTACGCCACGTTGGGCGAGGTGGTGGCCTGGATCATCGGCTGGGACCTGATCCTGGAGTATGCGGTTGGCAACGTGGCCGTGGCCATCTCATGGTCGGGGTATTTCGGGTCGCTGATCCGGGGGCTGGGGCTTCCCCTTCCGGACTGGATCCTGACCGCCACCCAGAGCGCTCCAGCCCAGGTCATGAACAACGCCCCCCACGTGCTGGGGATTCCAATCGTGTTCAACCTGCCGGCCATCTTGATCGTGGTCGCCCTGACCTGGCTGCTGGTCCGGGGAATCCGCGAGTCGGCCCACGTCAACAACGGGATCGTCCTGATCAAGCTGCTGGTGGTCTTCTTCGTGATCGGCCTGGGCGCGTTCTACGTGGACCCCGCCAACTGGCATCCCTTCGCCCCCAACGGCTGGGCCGGAATCAAGGCCGGCGCGGCCTTGATCTTCTTCGCCTACATCGGCTTCGATGCGGTCTCCACCGCCGCCGAGGAGACCGAGGATCCGGGGCGCGACCTGCCGATCGGGATGATCGGCTCGCTGGTGATCTGCACCATCCTCTATGTTCTGGTGGCCGCCGTGCTTACGGGACTGGTCCCCTATACCGAACTGGGCACCGCCGAGCCGATGGCTACGGCATTCGAGAAACTGGGGATGCACTGGGCCTCGGGGCTCATCGCCTTCGGGGCCCTGATCTCGATGACCGCCGTGTTGCTGGTCTTCCAGATGGGGCAGCCCCGGATCTTCTTCTCGATGGCCCGGGATGGCCTGCTGCCCCGCTTCTTCGGACAGGTGCATCCGAAATATCGCACCCCCCATGTGACCACCATCCTGACCGGCGCCGCGGTGGCCATCACCGCGGGCTTCATGGACATCAACGCCGTGATCGAGCTGTGCAATATCGGCACCCTCTTCGCCTTCGTCCTGGTCTGCGCAGGAGTTATCGTCCTGCGCCGCACCCGCCCTGCGGCGCCTCGTCCCTTCCGGACTCCCCTGGTTCCCTGGATTCCAATCCTGGGCATCCTGTCTTGCGGTTACCTGATGGCAGCCATGCCCCTGGTGACCTGGGTCCGATTCGGGATTTGGTTGGTCCTGGGCATGGTGATCTACCTCCTCTACGGCATGCGCCATAGCCGCATCCTTGAGCCTGTTGTTGAAGAGGTCCCAGCCGGTTTCACCGACGCCCACTGACCCGGCTGCCCCACTGAAGGGGGCGGGAGCGAAGCGCCGAACCTGCCTTCCGATGATTGTTCATCAACTGGTGATCCTGGAAGGGCGGGATGCCGGGCAGGTTCATCTCCTGGAAGGTCCTCAGATCGTCCTGGGACGCCCGGGCTCCGGCATGGAAAACACCCTGGAGTTTGAGGAACCTTCGGTCTCACGCGTCCACGCGATCCTGAGCAGGTGTGAAGAGACCGAGACCTTCGAGATTTCCAACCGCTCCTTTACCAACCCCGTGCGGGTGGACGGCGTGCCGGCCAGCGGCCGAATCCGTCTGACCCCAGGGGCCCGTATCCAGATGGGAAGCCTGGTGGCCGAGTACCGTCGCTTCGACTCCGAGGAGCAGACCGCCCGCCCGGAAGACTTCACGGTGATGGGGGTCCTCGAGTTGCTGGGCGATGGCCGACCGACCGCCCGCTACCAGGTGACCGGGAAGCGCACCCTGATTGGCCGCGCCAGCCACTGCGACATCGTCCTGGAAAGCACGGCCGTCTCGCGATTGCATGCCAGTCTGCATTGGATCGGCCGCAACCTGGTCCTGCAGAGCCTGACGGTGAACAGCACCACCTTGGTCAATGGTCAGCCCATTCCCCAGGGGGCCTCCTTGGGACCCCGAGACCTGATCATCCTGGGTGGCGAGGTGTACCTGCGCTGGGTTCCCCAGGAAATCATGGAGGAGGAGGAGGAACGTTGGCGGGAGGCCGAGGCGAAAATCCTCATCCCCACGGTTACGCCGACGGGAGCCCGTCCGGCTACCTCGGCCTCCTGGACCGCTCGCCTTGGGGACTTCCTCTTCGGGGCTCCCCTCTCAGCCCGGATCGCCTTTCTGGAGGCCCTACGGACCCAGATGGAGACCGGTGGATCGATCGCCACCGCCGTCATGGAAGCCGGGCAGACCACCCTTCCTCGACAGGCACCCGGGCTGGCTCAAGGTCTGCTCGCCGGAGAGAGCCTCTCCGAGTCGATGAAGAGATACCCGGGAACCTTCGGAGCCTATGAGACCAGCATGGTCCGTGCCGGCGAGGAAGCGGGCACCCTGGACAGCCAGTTGCGGGTCCTGGAAGTCTCGCTGAAGGAGACCCTGGCCCTGTGCCGGTCCTTGCAGGACCATCTTCGCTGGCCCCTGGTCGGGTCGGCCGGAGTGGTAATGCTGGCCCTGCTTCCGTTGCTGCTCCGCCAGGGCTTCCAGAAATGGATCCTGGCTGTCCTGAGCACCCTGGCCGCCTCCCTGGTCCTGCTCGCAGTGCTGGGGTTGCTGATACGCATCCTGTATTCCTGGCACCTCTTGCGTTTGCACTTGGAGAGGCTGCTGGCCCGGACCAGCACTTTCGGGCAGGCGCTGCGCCTGCAGGTAGGCGCCCGCTTCCTGGAGGTTTTCGGTTCGCTTCTGGCCTCCGGCCTCTCGCTGCCTCGAGCCGCCCAATTGGCAGCCCGCTGCACCGGAAGCCTGCACTACGAGTCGCACCTGCTCCAATCGGTAAGCCAACTCGGCTGGGGCGCCTCGGTCCAGGAGGTCCTGAGTTCGGTCGATTTCTTCCCGCAAGAAGTCTTCGAGCAGATCGGGCAGGGTGAGGACGAAGGCCGGCTTCCGGCCTTGTTGGCCCATGCGGCCGGCGATCTGCAACGGCGAGCCCGAGCTGAAACCGAGAAGGTGCTGGGGGGACTCTTCCTGGTCTGCCTGGGGATGGGACTCCTGCTCCTGCTGCTGGGTCTGACCACCAACCACCTGCTCTTGTTCTGACCCCTTTCCCCGAGGGCTTCAGGCGCGACTGGATGTCTTTCCTGAATCCGCCGCCTGGCGTGGCATTCGGCCGTCGAGGCGTTGAGACCCCACCCACACCCGGGTGTGGGTGGGAGGGGCCCGTCTGCGTCGTCAGGCGCACCTCTGCGGTGCTCACGTAGTTTCCAACTACGCTCCGCTCCTCAGAACGCAC
>JAAZKF010000350.1 GCA_012799975.1 Burkholderiales bacterium | reverse complement strand
TGCGTCAACTCCTTCCTGACCCCGCTCCCCGCCACCGCCATCGCCGAGGATCCCGATTCTTTCGGTCTGCGCATCCTGGACACCGAATTCTTGACCGGGATGACCCTCAACGACGCCTGGTGTGAGACCGAGGCCCTGGACCGCAATCGGCTCCGCGAACTGGACCGCGTCTTCCAGGCCGAAATCCACCAGACCATGGCCCGGCTCCTGCCGAAACTGCCGTTCCGGACTGTCGAGAACCACTTCCGCTGGGCCCGCAAGTACCGCTTGAACACCTACTACTACCTGGACCACCTGTCCCGCTGCGAGCTCCTGGACCACTACTTCCTGTTCCACTCCAGTCCGCGATTCCGGCGGCTCGAAGAGATCCCTCGAGACGAGTTCCCCGACTGGATTCCGACCCGGACCGTCGAGCGCCGCGAGTATTCAGCCGACGGCAGACGCCTGTATTTGAGGGGAGACTTCGGCCGACGGGCCTTCCTGAGTACTCCGCATGAGATCCGGATCTTCGAATACTCCGCCTCGAAACTGACGGCCCGCCAGATCGCCGAACGCCTGCAGGCCGAGATGGGGCAGGACAAGACCCCGGACGAGATCATCAAACGCTGGATGATCCCCCTGTACCGTCGCTTGGAGAAGAAATTCCAGGTGATCTTCCAACAGTAATGCCCCCGGTCGGAGGCGAAGACACCCTCCCACCGGAAAGGAGGTTGGCATGTCCACCCAGGTTTCCAAGGAAGACCGGCTCCTGGCCACCCTCAGCTACCCCTTCTGGCCCTTGGCCTTCCTGATCATGAACCTCTCGCCGGTGCTCCGACGCCAGCCCTTCGTGCGTTACCACGCCTTCCAGGCCTTCTTCCTGGGGATGAGCCTGTGGCTTGGGATGATCCTCCTGGAAACCCTGGTGAACTTCCTGGGACGCTTCTTGTGGCCCATCGGCCTGCTCTACTACCTAGTACGCAAGGCCCTTGGCCTGGGCGCCCTGCTGATCACCGCCTGGAGCAGCTACCAGGCCTGGAAGGGCGAGAAGCACACCCTTCCCTGTCGGATCTCGGAATGGACCAGACTCTTCGCCGAGGAGATCCCGCCCGAGTCACCGACTCCCGACAGCCGAAGCACCACCCGGGATCTGGTGGAGCGCCTGCCCGGCGAACCTTCCTCCCCCACGAACGGGTCCACTCCGGGAGAGCCTCCGCTTTGAGCGTTCAGGTGGTGATCTATACCGACGGGGCCTGCTCGGGGAATCCCGGTCCAGGCGGTTGGGCCGCACGAATGATCCATCCGGGTTCGGGGAAGACCCTGGACCTGAGCGGTGGCGAGCCCCTGACCACCAACAACCGGATGGAACTGACCGCCGCCCTGGCAGCCCTGCAAGCCTTGAAGCGTCCCGTCCAGGTGGAAATCCACTCCGACTCCCAGTACCTGGTCCGGGCCTTCAACGAGGGTTGGCTGGACCGCTGGCGCTCCAACGGGTGGCTCACCGCCTCGAAGAAACCCGTAGAGAACCAGGACCTCTGGAAACTCCTCCTCGAAGCGGCCTCCCGGCATCAGGTCCAATGGCGCCATGTAGCCGGCCACGCCGGCCACGAGCACAACGAGGCCTGCGACCGACTGGCCCGAGAAGAGGCCCTGAAGTTTCGCCCCGAAGAGTCTTGACCGGCCGATCCGGTCCATGCTATAGTTTCGCTTGTACCCACGCGGAAGTGGCGGAACTGGCAGACGCGCAGGACTCAGGATTCTGTGGGGTAAAACCCGTGAGAGTTCGAATCTCTCCTTCCGCACCAAGAGCCCCTTTCGAGGGGCTATTCTGCTTTTTACGAATGCAGAGGAAGGCGGGATCCTCCGCAGAACCTGTGCCGCCATGTCACGACCTTCGCGCTCCCCCCATCTCAAGCGGGATCTTCCCCGCCTCCTGCAGTCGCGTTCCTGGCCCCTTCCGAACCTCCAGGATCTGGAAGAGGAACGCGAGCTGGACCTGATTCCGGTCAAGGAGGTAGTGCTCTTCCCCCACCTGATAATCCCGCTCATGGTCGGACGTGAGCGCTCGGTTCGAGCCCTGGAGCGTGCCCTGGAAGCCGAGCGGGGCCTGGTGGTGGTCACCCAGAAGGATCCCTCCCAGGAGGCTCCGGCCCGACGCGACCTGCACTC
>JAAZKF010000349.1 GCA_012799975.1 Burkholderiales bacterium | reverse complement strand
GCGGGCGGACCTCCCTTGCGGAGCAGGGTGACGCTCAAGAGGAGCCGACCCGAGTCCAGCGGATAGACCGAGCCGGCATTCCGGGACGAAAGGGCCATGACCGCTGCCGCGGCCACCGCCTGACTCAATCCGAGTGAGACGTCCACTTGCCGGAGACCTCCTTCCCTTTCCGAGCCGCCTCTGGCCCAATATTACTTCTTCGAGCTTACCGAGCCGGAACCTTCACCAGCCCCCCTCCGGAGCCCCGAGGCAGGCTCGAGGAGGAGACGGCCGGCCCAGGTCGGTGACTGGAGCTAAAGGCTCGGCGATGGCGCTGAGGCGCGGCGCGGTGATGTCCAGGGTGGGGGTGACCCGCTGGGAGGTCCAGGTCACCATCGAGAGGCGCTGCTCCTGGCGCCCACTATAGCGCATGCCGGTCAAACGCGTCTCCAGGGTGAAATTGCTCCGCTCTTGCTCTGGCCCGTAGACGGGGTTGGCGGTAGCCTGGAAGTAGGAGCGATAGTGCCCCACCTCCGCGCTCTCGCCCGGTCGGGGCCCCACCAGGATATTCTCAGCCACCAGGACCGTGCGTGAGGGCGATTCCTCTCGCCGGGTCAGGCGATTGGTCAGGGGGTCGATATTGTAGAAGATGAAGATGATGTTCAGGCTGGCGGGATTGTCGGAGCCATCGAAGACGGCGCGCTGGAACTTCAAGGTCAGAGCCTGGTTATTGGTCCAGGAGGCGTAATTGAAGGAATTACCCGTCGACTGGCGGAAGTCCGCCGAGATCAGGTCCAGGGCCGAGCGCAGATCGCTGCGCAGGACCGAGATGGCCTGCCCCCTCTGGAAGGTCTGCATGCCCCCCATCATCAGCCGGGTCAAGGTCAAGGTGAAGATCGAGAAAAGCCCTACGGCCACCAGCACTTCCAAAAGCGAGAAGCCTGCCCGGCCGATTGGGAGGGGTCTGCGCATCATCGTGGCCACTTCTCCAGCCTCATCAGGAATCGCACCCGGGTGCATTTGAGCGGCGCTGAGCCATCTTTCCAGGCAGGGTACCCGTACTTGCTGCCAGTGCCCCTAAGGGCCGAATCCGAATCCCACGTATTGTCTATAAGCCTACTGCTGAGGCCGTTGGTATCGTCTCCCGAGCCATGGCGCCCCCGGAAGTCCCCATCCGAAGCGATAAGCGGGTTGTACAGGTCCAGACGCCACAATTCATTGGAGGTTCCGTACACGAAAGCGTCATTGTAGGTCCCAGGCGGGTGGATGGCGACGATCTTGTTGCTCTCGGCGATGAATTTCCCGGGCGAGTACTCGTAGACGATCAGGACATTGTCCATGCCCGTCCGGTTCAGGCCCGAGCCCCACATCTGATGAGACTTCTGAGGGATATGGTATCCCGAAGAGAGGTAGGTCGTCCGGTTCTGGGGCACACCTACACCTCCAACTTTAACAACCACTGTCGGCCCGGTATCGTTCCTCTCGGTCGGCGTCAAAGTGTTGAAGTCGAGGACCGTGAAGTTCTCGGGGAAGGGATTGCCTCCGTCCGGGCCCACGATGTGGATGAAGTCGGCTCCCAAGGTCCGAGTGGCGGGGGAAGAAGGCCCGGCGGTGAAGTCGCCATCCCGAATCGGCTTGGAATGCACGCCCTCAGGGCCATATGCGGCCAAGGGCGGGGTCAGGCTCGAGTTCTCGTAGGCACAGTTCGGGTCGATGGCCAGCAGCGCATCGCCCAGCTTCTTGTTGGCCACGTAGGTGACCAGCTTGACCTCGATGGCCCCCTTCCGGGACAGGCTATTGGCCCATTGGTCGTCCTGGGCCTCGGCCAGGTTCTTCAAGGGGCCGCGGACCGTGACCGTCACCCGGTACATCGTGGCAAACCCGCGCCACTGGTTGGCCCAGGTCGAGGTGGAAGCGGGGTTCAGCCGGTGCGGATACTCCAGATACTTGGGAGGGCGCAAGTCGGTCAGGGCGACGCGCGGAGGAGGGGGATCGACCACCGGGATGCAGTGGATCCGATAGAAGAAGTTGCGTTCGGGAACCTTGTCCCCGGGGAAGGCTCGGAAGGCCTTGTCGGTGTTGACCGCGGCAAAGGCGTTGCCGTCAGGGTTGGGGGCGTTGAGGCTCCCCCAGTACATGTCGGTATCGGTAGGGATGCCGCCGAAGAGGTGGTTGGTGCGCACGTCCTCCAGCTTGCGGGCGGCCAGCTCGTAGGCCGTGGTCTGGGCCGAACTCTTGGCCGAGGCGGCAAAGCCCATCGGGAAGATCTGGAAGATGGTGGACAGCCCCACCGCCAGCACGGCCACGGCCACCAGGATCTCCAGCAGGGTGACGCCCGACGCGCGGGTCCCCCCCCGGCTCAGCGGAAGCGCTCGTACCATCTGGCCTCCTCGATCTCGGCGGGTTCGGTGGTCAGGGTTCCGGTGGAGGTGTCCACGCGGACCTCGGCGTAGAGCGTGCGCTTCGAGCGGACCTTCCAGTCGGCGCTGGCCAGGTCGGTCCGGTCCAGCACCTCGCTCTCCCAGGACCAGTCCTGGGGGACCTGGCGGACCCGACCGATGGAGGTGATCCGCACGATCCAGATATTCGTCGAGCCCGAGGCCTGCTGGACGGTCTGACGGACCTCGAAGGTGCCGCAGTGGTGGTTGTGGCGCAACCAGGCATCGGTGGCGTCGAAGCGATCGTCGAAGGCCAGGTCGTTGAGCAGCACCCGCTCGTGGGCCGTCTCCCCGGACGCGACCAGCAGGTTGGAGATCGACCCGGCAGGGATTTGATAGTCAACATTGCTTGCGTCTTTTTCGTTGTATGTGATGGAGGGGTACAGGGCCATGTTGTGCTTGTTCAGCCATATGGCGTATTCCAGACCCGCCTCGGCCAGGTACAGGGTCAGAAGCGAATCCCCCACCGTCTGGGAAGAACGGACATCCCGAGCCGTCAGGTGCACGAAGGCCGAGGCGATGATCAGGAGGATCACCAGCACCATCAGGCCGGAGATCAGGGCCACGCCCCGAGGGCGTGCAGGGCGCAGCAAGCGACTCATCAGCGGACCTCGATCCTTCCGTTGAGGTAGATGCGAACCGGGACGTCCACCACCCCCGGAGCCGAGACGGTGATGGTATAGATCCCGGTCAATTGGTCTACATCGGACTTACTCGCGTCCACCCACCCCCGGGGCCCGAATGTCAGCCTCTTACCTGGCGAGGACAGGGTCAGACCCTCCGGGGCGAGGTTGACCCGCCGATAGAGCTCGCCGCCCCCGGTGGCGGGGTCGGTCACGAAAACCGAATATTGCTCGGTGCTGTCCACCAGGACCCAACATTCGCCCTCCAGGTCTATCGCGCGCCCCTGGATGTAGGTAAGCTCGGCCCGCAACTCGTGGGCTGAAGAGTAGGCGCGCATCCGGGCGCGGTAGCGGGCCCACGGAGGAGCGACGATCGCCGCCAGGATGGCGAGAATCACCATGCTCACCGCCAGCTCCAGGAGGGTGAAGCCTGCACTTCGCCGGGATGTACTGTTGGCCCGGATCATCTTTCCTCCCACGCTGGCAATCCGTGGATCCATTAGGTCTACCCTAAATACCACTCCTGGTAACCTTAGCAGCCAGAGACGCTCTATTCAAGGGTTCCCCAGGGCCTGAATCCGCCGCCTGGCGTGGCATTCGGCCGGCGAGGCGTTGAAACCCCACCCACACCCGGGTGTGGGTGGGAGGGGCCCGTCTGCGTCGTCAGACGCACCTCTGCGGTGCTCACGTAGTTTCCAACTACGCTCCGCTCCTCAATGCACGCCTTCCTGGCATCCAGACCGGCCTCGATGGCCTCGGTTCTCACGCCAGGTGGCGAATTCAAGGGTTATAAGATCCTTCGAGGCCATCCCCGCCATCCCTTTACGTCGCAGGATGGCATCCGGGAGGCAAGCAACAGTGCCTCACACCTCATTTTCTCATGGAAAGAGCTCCGACTCCGTGCTAAAATACCTTTATCATGATTACTCATAGACAGGAGCCCCCCCTCCAGAGCCGAGACCGTGCCCCCCGAGCCGAGGGGTTCACGCTCATCGAGATCATGCTGTCGTTGTCCATCCTGG
>JAAZKF010000348.1 GCA_012799975.1 Burkholderiales bacterium | reverse complement strand
CCCCTCCGCGGCCTGGGGCTACCATCAACAGCCGCCCATACACCCCCTCAGCCGGGCTCGGGAGGCCCCTGTCCCACCCGGAGGACTCCCTGCGCGCCGTTGCCAGGGTCCAGGCGGCGGATTCAGGACTGTCTTTCAATCTTGACGAACGAACTATTTGGCGTGATACTTTATTGACCGGGAAGGCTTGGGCGAGCTGTGCCTGCCGACCCGGATTACCCGATTCAGCTTGAAAGAGAGGCTCCGATGTACAACGCGATCTCCCGGATTTCAGGACTGCAAACCCCAAGCCTGACGGGTGTCGGGGCCATCCGAGGGCGCTTCTTGAATGCCCTTTCCAACCTGAGCACCAGGCTGGTCGGAGCCATGTCCTACGGCAGCCCTTCCTCGCGTTGGCAGATGGTGAATCTGTCGGCCGGGCTGTCGGGCTACCTGGGTGCGGGAAAGGTGGTGCCGACCTCGGATGCCTCCAGACTGGCTCCGGCCCAAACGGGTCCTGTTAAAGGGAATGTAGCTGCCTATCAGTCCAACTGGGCTGCCGGTGGTCCGCGTCCCTATTGCCACCCCCTGGGGGGACGCACCCCGGCCCTGGACCGCGAGTCGGAGTTCAGTTCCTTCACGGGAGGACGGGCCACCCCCAGCGACGCCAACCTGGGGTATCAGACGGGGAGCAGCGTTCCCGCCGAGGGCCAAGGCAGCACCATCACCATCCTGCCCACGCCTCCCGGCCAGCCAGGCACTCCAGCGACACCGCAGGCACCGGCCGCGCCGGTGAGCCCCGGTGCCTCCCAGTCACCCGGGCTTCCACCGACGGCTTATCCGACCCCAAGCCTGGGCGCCCCGGCAACGGGAATACCGGGCAGCTACTTGGACAACGGAAACCCGTCCAACGGAATCCCCTCAGCCTACACCAACCCGTTGCCTTCACCAGGAATGCCGAGCCTGGGCGCCCCGGCAACGGGAATACCGGGCAGCTACACGGGCAACGGGAACCCGTCCAGCGGGATCCCCTCGGCCTACACCAACCCGCTACCGGCACCAGGAATGCCGAGCCTGGGCGCCCCGGCAACGGGAATACCGGGCAGCTACACGGGCAACGGGAACCCGTCCAACGGGATCCCCGCTCCCTATCTGGATAACGGCAACCCCGCCACCGGCATCCCCGGTGGTTATCCGAACATGCCCTTCGCTGGTGTCCCCGGTGGTTATCATCCTGGCAACCCCGCCGCCGGCATCCCCGGACCCTATCCCTTCTTCTTCACGTAGTCCCCAGGGCTTGAGCCATCCCAGCCGCCCATGGACCCGGCTCGCCAGCAGCCGGGTCTTCTTTAGATTCGGGCCTTCGCGCAGGGGCTGCCGGGGAGGTTGCGAACCCCCCCGGAGATCATGTTTCGGAGGCCCTGAACGTGCTTCTGCTCCCTCCTCCCCTGGCCGCCCTCGTCGAGGTGGCCCGAGCCTTTGTCTCCGGGCAGGCCGACCCCGACGGGGTTCGGCAGGCCATGCCTGCAGCCTGGTGGTTCGTCTGGAATGGCGCGCGTCTTCTGGACCAGCTCTCGCCCGGGGTTCTTCGCACCGCCCGGGTGCAGGAGCTCCTGCGCTCCGCGCGTCTGGAAGCCGAGGCGCAGTGGCGGGCCCTGCAGGCTCTGGAGAGCGCTTTGGCGGAGAGCAGGAAGGTGGGAGCCCAGCGGGCCCTCGAGGACCTGCGCCTGGCCACCGACCGGCTTCAGGAGGCCCTGCGTTCCTTGCGTTCCGAAGAACAGGAGGCCGACTTATTCTCTCCCGACCCCGAGTTGGACCACTTCTTGAAGATCGGCCGGAATGTCCTGGACGGTCACGTGGCAGCCCAGGCCCTGCAGGCCGACTTTCCCGGGGTCGCTTCGCGAGTGACCCGAAAGCGGGCGGCGGTGGAGCGATTTGCCCTTTTCCATACGGAATCAGAACTTGGCGCGGCGGCGGAACCCATCCTGCAGAACCTGGAGGCCGGGATGGGAGCCGCAGCGGAGTTCCTCCAGGGGGGGCGCCGGGAGACACTGGAGGATTGCCTGCGCCTGGTGGCACCGGCATCGATCGAGCTTCAACCCCTCCTCCAGGAGATGGAGGCGTGGGCGAACCAGCACCGGTGCTATGCAGCCCACCCTCTGGTGGAGGAACTGGCTCGGGCTCGGGAGGTGGTCCTGCCCGAGGAGTTGCTGGAGCGACTGTGGGAGGATCTGACTGTCCTCCTGGAGGATGAGGCCGCCCGGATCCAGACCTTGCGCCTTCATCCGTTGCGGGTACTGGCCGGCCTGGATCCGGAACCCGCTGCAGTGCTTCACCTGGCTGCTCAGCAGGCTCTGTCTCAATCTCGCTCCACAGGACTTACCGACGCACCCCTCGAGGCCCTGGATGAGGCCCTTACCTCGCTGCGCAAGGAACTGGCCCAGCAGGCCGAGCTTCTCGGGCAGGCCACGGCTCCGGTTCAAGGAGCTCCCTTCCTGGTAGAGTTCCAAGCGCTCCTGGGTCGGGCCATGCAGGGACAACTCCCGCGGGAGGAACTGCATTCCGCGGTGGAGCACTTTCAGGCCCTGCAGCAGGGACTGGCTGACGAACTGGCTCAGTCCGCCGGCCTGGTGGATCCCGAAGAAGAAGAGGCCCTCCAGGAGTTGCTGACGCGGCAGGGCGAAGTTGGAACCCTGTTGGAGCTCTGGTGCCAAGGTGCACAGGAGGAGAACCTGGTCGAGGCGTGGGCCATCCTGGCCGAGACTACCCCACGCCTGGTGGCCCTGAGCGAGTCCCTGCGCCGGCGCCTGCAGAACGTGAACCCTGCCCCCACGGACCCGATCTGCCTGCGCTGTGGAACCGCCAATTCCCCTTCCAGTCGCTATTGCGGAGCCTGTAGCGCGGTTTTGCCGATTTCCGCCCAGGGGCCGACGGAATTTTCGGAGATAACCGGTGCAGACGAGCCGGCACCGGCGGCTCCGGCCCACGTGGTCCGTCTGGAAGACCTGGTCCGCCGGGTTGAGGAGGAGCAGGCCAGACCGGCTGAGGTCCAGGAGGAGGTGGAGGACCTGCTGGCTCGGGCCGAACAGGTGGCTGCGAACTTTCACGGACAGGTCCGCCCCCGCCTGCTGGCCGACCCCACGCTGGTCGAGTATGCCCGTTTCTTTGAAGAGCAGATGGAGGTCTATATGGGGGGGCTGCGAGCCATCTTGTGCTTTGCCCGGGAAGGGCGTTCCGACTTGTTGTATCGGGGCTTGGAGTCCTGTCGCAGCGCCGGAGCCGAGCTGATGGCCCTACGCAGTGTGGTGGACCAGGCGGACGGGCATTGAACTCAAACACAATTCTGACGGAACTCTGACCAAGATCTGGGGGACATCGGGTAGGATGGATCCAAGCGGGGCACTCTGCGGTTTCCGCGAAAGGAGGCGGAAGTATTGCGTTGGTCCTACCGGCTGGGTAAGCTTGCCGGCATCGATGTCTACGTCCACCTGACGTTCCTGCTGCTTCTGGCATGGATTGGCCTGAGTCGGCTCTTCTCGGGCCAGGGGGTGGCCGGGGCCACCTTGTCAGTCCTGTTGATGATCATGGTCTTCGGCATCGTGGTCCTGCACGAGCTGGGCCACGCCTTGGCGGCCCGTCACTACGGCATCCCCACCCGGGATATCACCCTGCTCCCCATCGGTGGGGTGGCTCGCCTGGCGAGGATGCCTGAGCGACCGCTCCACGAATTCATCGTGGCGGCGTCCGGCCCCGCGGTCAACCTGGTGCTGGCCTGTCTGGGCGCCCTGGGGCTCTACGTGTTGGCTGGCCTGCAGGCCAGCCTGCCCGTCATGCTGACGGCCGAGTTCGTCGAATGGTTCGTGATAGCCAACCTGGTCCTGCTTTTCTTCAATCTGGTCCCCGCCTTCCCGATGGATGGTGGCCGAATCCTCCGAGCCCTTCTGGCCTTTCGGCTGCCCTACCTGAAGGCGACCGAGATTGCCGTGAAGGTGGCCCGCGTCCTGGCGTTCGGTCTGGGCTTGTATGGCCTCTTCGGCAACCCCATGTTGGTCCTGATCGCGATCTTCGTCTGGATGGGCGGAGGGAGCGAGTTGGCCATGGTACGCCAACGCTTTCAGCCGGCTCCGGCCTGGGGTCCCGTCGTCCCTCCCTTCACAGGGGGACGATGGATGCCCGGTGGGCCCGTCCTGCTGGTGCCCGGTCCTTCGGGGTGGCGGGTCGTCCAAGTCACGGCTCCCCCGACCTCGGCTCAACCTCCGCCTCCGTCCGTGCGGATCGTCGACATCCGATGACCATAGCCGAAAAAGTGTTGCGGATCGGGCGGATCCTGGATGAGTTGTATCCCGAGTTCCCGATTCCGCTCGACCACCGAGACCCCTACACCCTGCTGGTGGCGGTCATGCTCTCGGCCCAGACCACCGATGTGAAGGTCAACCAGGTGACTCCGGCCCTCTTCGCCAGGGCTGCGACTCCCCAGGCCATGGCAGAACTGGAGGTCGAAGAGATCCTGGGGATTATCCGCAGTCTCGGTCTGGCTCCGCAGAAAGCCAGAAATCTGAAGAGACTCAGCCGGATTCTGGTGGAAGAGCATCAGGGGCAGGTTCCCGCTTCTTTCGAAGCGCTCGAGAGTCTGCCCGGAGTCGGTCACAAGACGGCTTCGGTGGTGATGGCCCAGGCCTTCGGAATCCCGGCCTTCCCGGTAGACACCCACATCCACCGGTTGGCGGCGCGCTGGGGCCTGAGTTCGGGCAGGAACGTGCAGACCACCGAGCGCGACCTGAAAGCACTCTTCCCCGAGAAAGAATGGAGTCGACGCCATCTGCAGATGATCTGGTTCGGCCGCCAATACTGCCCGGCCCGCGGCCACGAGCCGGCCAACTGCCCGGTATGCTCTTGGGTTCAGGAAGAACCCTGAGGTTTTAATTCCGGGTCAGCGCTGTTCCCATGAGGGCGGCTGGGTCATCCAGGCATCGGGTCCCACGGTCGTCTGGACGTCGCGAGCCAGGTTGCGGTCCAATTCGGCTGGTACCAGCGTCCGCACTACCGGCTGGCTTCCGGGGGCCTGCCCCAGAAGTTCGCCCGGGGTGCCCAGTTGTATGGTCTGCAGGACCTCCAGGCAACGGCTGAAGTAGCCGGACCGCTCGGAAAATTTGATGGGATCGATCAAGGCCAGGGGTCCCAGCGTCGCCAATTGTTTCTCGGTCCGTTTGATGTCCTCGGAGCGGGTTTCTTCGAAGCGCTCGCGCAGCCAGGCCACGCGGGCCGAGTCAGGGGCCGTACGCAACCAGGCCTGGTGCAGCATCTCCAGGGCCTGCAGGCGGCGATTCCTGGAGACTTCCAGGTCCGCCCAGGCCACGAATGCGGCCGAGTGCAATTCCATCGCCTCGGGGCCGGAGTAGTCCAGGGTCTGACGGATGGCTTGCAGGCGCTGCTCGTGGCTGCGTCCGATATAGGCACGGTATAACAGGTAGCGTGGGTTGCGGTTGACGCGGACCAGAGCCTCTTCATGCTCGGGGAAGGCCTCGGTGGCAGCAGCGCGATTGCCCTGCTCCAGCAGGATCAAGGCCCGTTCCATGTTGGCCTCGGCGCGGTCAAGGGGGGAGATGCCCGGCAGGTCCCGGCACTTCAGGAATTCCTGGACGGCCTGGTCAGGTCGGCCGGCCTCGCGCAGGATGGTCCCCAGGCGGAAGCGATAGGGGTAGCTGTTCGGGCGAGCCTGCACGGCCAGGGAATATTCCTCGGCAGCCATCTCGGTACGGCCCGAGCGACGGGCCAGTTCACCCAGACTGGCATGGACCCGAGCGTCCCCCGGCTTGATGGCCAGGGCGGCGCGGTACTCCTTTTCGGCTTCATCAAGGTGGCCTTGCATCGCGTAGATGTCTGCAATGTAACGGTGCAACGAAGGGTTGCGGGCGAACATCTGCCGGGCTTCGTGCAACTGCTCGAGGGCTTCCTCATGGTTGCCCAGGGCGGCTTCGGCCAGACCCAGCCACATGGCAGCGTAGCGGTTGTTGGGGCGCATGATTCGCGCTACCTGGAAGCGCTCTCTGGCCCGCTTGTAGTCGTGGCTGTCAAAGGCAGCGATGCCTGCCAGGATCTCACCGGTGGCCGAGACCGGCTGCAGCTCCCGACAACGCTTCCAGGACTCGAAGGCCTCCAAACGTTCATTGTTGTCTTCGTTCTGGCGCCAGCGCTCGAAGAGCACCGCCCCACGGGCAAAGTGAGTTCCCGCCTCTTCGGGCAGAAAGGCCACGGCGTCATTCACCAGGGTCAGGGCTTCATCCAGAAGTCCCTCGTTGACCAGTTCGTTGGATCGGTGCTGCACCACCGTGGCGTAGCTGGCCCTGGCCGGCTTCATGTCGGGCCGCTGGTCGATGCACTGGCGGATGTGCTCCAGGGACTCGGCGTAGCGACCCAGTTCGTTCAGCGAAAGGCCCATGGCATAGTGCCCGTCGGGGTCGTCGGGTCGGGCCTCCAGGTGCTTCTCCAGGAGCTCTACCGCCTGTTGGTATTCCTTCTTCTGGTAGGCCTCGAAGGCGCGAGTCAAGAGGTCTTTGGGGGGAGCCGCCCAAGCCGACATCGAGACGAGCAGCATGAAAACCACGAACGACCGGATGAACTTCACGTCTGGTTCCCTTTCCGGAGCAAGGATCAGCCCTTTCCCCTGGAGCCCCTGTATAAAAATCGCCCAAGAGCCTCAGAGGGCCTGCAGCGATCAGTCTTTTCGGGCCAAGCTTCTTGAACCCTTCGCAGGCAGACCATGTTGCTGGCCTGCGGGTCAATCTGGAAGGCCCCGACCGGGGCGGGGAGAAATCTCCCCCAGGGCATCTGCGCCTCAATCCAGACCTGCCAGGATAGACCCATGGAACCTCAAAAGGTAACACATGTCCTGTACCACGCAGATTGTACCGATGGCTTCGGGGCCGCTTGGGCCGCCTGGAAGGCCCTGGGCGATCGGGCTACCTACCTGCCGGTCTTCCACGGTCTACCTCCCCCCGAACTGCCCGAAGAGGCCCGAGTTCTGCTGGTCGACTTCTCATACCCGCGAGAAGAACTGTTGGCCCTGCGCGAGCGGGTTGCCGACTTCCTGGTCCTGGACCATCACATATCGGCTCAGCGCGAACTGGAAGGCCTGGATTTCGCCAAGTTCGACATGGAACACTCCGGAGCCGCGTTGTCCTGGCATTTCTTCCATCCAGGGCAACCCCTGCCTGAGCTTCTGACCTACATCGAGGATTGGGATCTATGGCGCCACCGGCTGCCCGATTCCCGTGAGGTGCACGACGCCCTGATGTGCATCCCGTTCGAATTTCCCGCCTGGGAGGGGCTGGACATCGCCCTCCTGCGAGCGGAGGGCCGGATTCTGCTGCGCTATCAGGAGATGCTGATCCGCAATGTCTCGGATCGCGCCGGGCTGGGGCTGGTGGGAGGGCATGAGATCCCCGTCGTAAACTGCCCCACCAGCCTGCGCTCCGAGGTCGGACACGAGCTCTTGAAGCGCCATCCCCAGGCCCCCTTCGTGGGGATGTGGTCGATCGACGCGCGGGGATGGCAGGGGTGGTCTCTTCGGTCGCGTGGGGACTTCGACGTCTCGGTCCTGGCCGCCCGCCTGGGCGGAGGCGGACACGTGGCGGCCTCGGGTTTCCGATTGCCCCCCGGGAAATGGATCCTGGCTCCCCTGGGTGAAGTGTCCGGCGCTGGGAAGTAGCGGAATCTGCCTTCTCTGAGTCCGCCCGCCAGGGGGCCACCGGGGAAGACAAGAAGATGCCCGGGATGGCTAATGCGATCAGGTTGGTTTTCTTCGATATCGGGGGCGTAGTAATCCAGGCCGACCTGGAGCGTTACCTCCATGTGGGATGCGCGCTCTTCCAGGCCACCCCGGAGGACCTGCGCCGCGAGGTGACTGCCAGGGTTCCGGATCTGGAGAGGGGAACCCTGGACTCGCAGCTCTTCTGGAAACAGGTCAGTGAGACTCTGTGGAGCCGGGGAGAGGGCCGCTTGGTTTCCCCCGAGACCTGCCGTCATCTGTGGAGGGATCTGCTGGCCTCGACGGCCCAGGTCGATCTCCAGGTGATGGCCCTGATTGGAGCCTTGCAGAAGGCCGGGATCCGGGTTGGGGCGCTGAGCAATACCCTGCACGACCATGTGAAGGTCCTGGAAGAAAGGGGAGTCTACCGCGCCTTCGACCCTTGCGCCCTCTCCTGCCGTCTGGGTTGCCGCAAGCCGGAACGGGAGATCTACCTGAAGGCTGCTGAACTGGCCCACATGAAGCCGCGTGACTGCCTCCTGGTGGACGACCTGAATGAGAACCTCGAAGGTGCGCGCCGCGCTGGAATGTCTGCTCTGCTCTTCCGGGGGGCCGAGCCCTTGGCCCAGGACCTGCTGCGCCTGGACCTGCTGCGCTGAAATTCTCGGGGGAAGGATCGCGAGGATGGCTGGGCCCTGCCGACCACATTCCGGGAGAGTAAACACCCTTTGAGTCGCTCGGGCCTGACGCACCGGATGGGAGGATTCCTGCAGACCTGGGTCTGGGATGGCCTGCATGAGAGCTTCCTGTTTCTCTGCCTGGCCCGGAGGCTGGGAGATGGGGGGGGGCTGCTGGCTTCGGGAAGCCTGGTGGTCCTGGCGGCAGGCCTGTACCTCGCGCCCTGGGTCCTTTTCCTGCCTCTGTCCGGGCAACTGGCGGATCGGCTGGAGACGTCGGGGTGGATCCGTCGGATCAAGCGGGCAGGGCTGGGGGGATCAGCCCTGGCGGCGCTGGCCATCATGACGGGTCACCCGGCTCTTCTGGCAGCTTCCCTGGCTGGTCTGGGGCTTCAAGCGGCCTTCTTCAGGCCCGTCCGCTCCAGCTTGTTGCCCCGAATCCTGGAGCACGAGCAACTGGTCGCCGGCAACTCCCTTCTCCTGGCGATCTCCTCCGGCACGCTCCTCTCCGGGGCCCTGGGGGCCTGGATGCTGGCCTGCCGGGAGGAGAGTGTAGGGGCTTGCTGGATGGCTGCCATGGTCGGCTTATTCCTGGGATTCATGGGAGAACGGGCAGCTTGTAGGATCCCACCCCTACCCGCCGCCGACCCGAAGGCCGAGGTGCTCTGGAATCCGCTTCGGGCCGCCAGGGAAACGGTGCGTCGGGTCGCGCGAAGGCGGGTCCTGCACCTGTCCATGCTGGGGGTGGCCTGGTTCTGTCTCTTCGGATGCGTGGTCCTGGGGCTTCTGTATCCCTGGGCCCGGCAGGTCCTGCACGCGAGTGATGACGTCGTCAAGGTCTTCCTGGTCCTGATGGGGTTGGGCCTGACCTGCGGGGCTCTTCTCTCCGAACGCCTCTCCTACGAGCGCCTGGAGGTAGGACTGGTTCCCTTCGGCACGCTGGGGATGACCGTCTTCACCTGCGATCTCTTCCTGGCCAGCCGCTACTTCCCAACGCCGTCCCCCTCCACTCCGCTCCTGGGGTCTTTTCAACTCCTGGGCATGCTGGCGGGTATCCGCATCCTGGTCGACCTGCTGATGTTGGCTACTTTCGCCAGCTTCTTCGTGGTACCGCTCCTGACCGCCATCCAACAACACGCAGACCGGGCCTGGCGTTCTTCGGCCCTGGCCCTCAGCCTGGGTCTGAACGCCCTGTTCCTGGGAGGCGGCGTGGTCTTCCTGGCCGCCCTGGCCTGGTGGGATTGCCGAGCAGGCACGGCCTTTGCGGTCCTGGCCGTCGTGAATGGCCTGGTATCGGTCTACATCTACACCTTGGCACCCGAGTTCTTCCTGCGCCTGCTGGCCTGGTTCCTGGCCCACGGGGTCTATCGCCTGCGGACTCGAGGCCTGGAGGAGATCCCCCGAGAAGGCCCCATGCTTCTGGCCTGCAACCACGTCAGCTTTGTCGACTGGCTGGTGATCTCCGCCACGGTCAAGCGTCCCGTCCGCTTCGTCATGTGGCACGCCTACGCGGAGATTCCGATTCTGCGCTACCTGCTGCGCGACGCGCGGGTGATCCCCATCGCTTCTTCCCGACAGAATCCGGAGCTGGTCGAGCAGGCCTTCCGAGAGGTGGCTGAATCACTGGCGCAAGGCGATCTGGTCTGCCTCTTCCCCGAGGGGCGCATCACGACCGACGGAAACCTGAGCCGATTCCGTCCGGGAATCGAGCGCATGGCTCGCGACTCGGGAGCCCCGGTCCTGCCCCTGGCGCTCCGGGGCTTCTGGGGCAGTCTCTTCAGCCGCCGACCAGGGCGGCTGCGGCGCCGCCTCTGCCGTCCCCTTCGCTCCAGCGTAGAACTGTGGGCGGGCCGGCCGATTCCGTCACAGGAGGTCACCGCCGAGCGCCTTCAAAACGAGGTAGCCACAGTTCTCCGCCAGCAATCTTGAGGAAGCCCCGGTCAGCGATCCCGGCCGGCAGGGGCAAATTCCAGGAGTTACCTTTCGTTCACAATTCTCTTGACGGAAGGTGATAGGGTTGGCCACTGAAGGGGCCCCGAACGCCGGTCGGACGGGGTGTGGGAAAGTACGCAGAACGGAACTTTTTTTATGAACTCCGAAGTCCTCATCGTCACGCTCCTGATCATCCTGGCGCGCATTGCGGACGTTTCGCTGGGGACCTTGCGGACCGTGGCTGTCGTCAACGGCCGCAAGGGCATGGCCCTGGGGCTGGGTTTCTTCGAAGTCCTGATCTGGGTGGTGGTCGTCTCCAAGGTGGTCACCAGCCTCGACTCCCCCATCTACGCGCTGGCCTACTCCACCGGATATGCCCTGGGCAACTACCTCGGCATCCTGATTGAGGAGTCCCTGGCCTTCGGCGAGCAGGTCCTGCGGGTCTTCACCCGTCAAGGCGACCTGGTGGCCCTGACCCTGCGCCAGGAGGGCTACACCGTCACCTCCATCCAGGGAGAGGGGCTGGAGGGTCCGATCCACCTGCTGGTAGTGCAGGCCGCGCGCAAGGGCATGGTGGCCCTGGTAGACAAGGTGATCCAGTTGGATCCCGAGTGCTTCTACGTGGTGGATGATATCCGACTGGCGTCCAACGCGCGCTATCGCCAACTGCATCGCCCTTCCGGACCGGGTACCCACTGGGGCCTGCCGATTCCTGGCAACTGGTGGACCGGCCGGCCTTCGGTGACCCGCCAGGTCTGAAAGCCTGGGAAGGAAATCCTCCAGGCTCTTTGAGTCCATCTCCCATACCCGGAGAAGGAGTGCCCCGAGGCCTGGCAGGGCGCCCGCTCTCCCTCCAACCGACGAGCCTGCCGGGCGCCGCCATTTTCGGCAGGTTTCAGCAAGGGGCCCTGCAGAAGGCTGCGCAGTATGAAGGACTTCTTCGTGGACCTGCACGTGCACATCGGGCGCAATGGGCAGGGGCGTCCGGTGAAGATCACGGCCAGCGAGAGGCTGACCTTCGCGGCGGTGATCCGCGAGTGTCTGATGCGCAAGGGTCTGGATCTGGTGGGGATCGTGGACTGCGCCTGCACCGGCGTCCTCCAGGACATGCGCGTCCTGATCGATCAGGGCGAGCTGATGGAACTGCCTGAGGGAGGGCTGCGCCACCGGGACCGGGTCACGGTGGTAGCCGGAGCCGAGGTCGAGGCTGTCGAGGAGTCGGGAGGGATCTCCCACCACCTGTGCTTCTTCCCCTACCTGCGCAACCTGGCGGAATTCTCCAAGGTCATGTCCCGCTACATCACCAACATGGAGCTCTCTTCCCAGCGCTGCGGGCTGCCGGCGCGGGAGCTTCAGGCCGTGACCTTGTCCACCGGAGGTATCCTGATTCCGGCGCATGCCTTCACTCCCCACAAGAGCGCCTATGGCAACGCCTGTCAGCGCCTGGGCGACCTCTTCGGCCCCAGCCTGCAGAAGGTGCCCGCGCTGGAGCTGGGGCTCTCGGCCGACACCTCCCTGGCCGACCACCTCGGGGAACTCGAAGGGCTGACGTATCTGTCCAACTCCGATGCCCACTCGCCCGAGAGAATCGGCCGGGAGTACAACGTGATCCGGATGCATGCGGCGAATTTCCGCGAGCTCTCCCTGGCCCTGCACCGCACGGCAGGGCGGGGCGTCGTGGCCAACTACGGGCTGGATCCGCGCCTGGGCCGCTACCACCGATCCTACTGCCTGGCCTGTCAGGCCCCCGTCCAGGCCCCGCCCCCGGTTCTGGCCTGCCCGACCTGCGGGGCCTCGGGCAAGGATTTCGTCCGGGGCGTCCTGGATCGGGTCCTGTCCATCGCCGACCGCGATGCGCCACACTCTCCGTCCCACCGCCCCCCCTACCACTACCAGGTTCCGCTGGCCTTCGTGCCGGGGCTGACGCGGGCCGGACTGGATCGACTCCTCCAGCGCTTCGGCAGCGAGATGGCCGTCCTGCATCAGGCCCGGCCCGAAGAGATGCAGGCGCTGGTGGGGCGTCCGGTGACCCGCTCGATCATGCTGGCCCGTGAAGGTCGGCTACCGTTGCAAACGGGTGGGGGGGGTCACTATGGCAAGGTCGCCAGCCGACCTCCCCGAGGCGAGCAGCTCCCGCTTTTCCCGACGGAACCGGATCAGGAACTGAACTGACGCAGAACGTCCTCGGGATAGCGCACGTGGTAGACCAGAGAAAGGTCCGGCCCGGTCATGATACTGGCTTGAGGCAGAAGGTTCGGCTCTCCCAGGACCAGGTGGAAGTAGCGGCGCAGGCGGCGCCCCAGCGCCGTGTTGGCGGTCTGCACGTGATAACGGACCGGCCGGAGGCCCTGGGCGTACAGGGTCACCTCTTGCTGAGCCCGCCCCACAGAGGCCAGAAGCAGAATCCGGGTAGTCGAGCGATTGCGGGCGCAAACCAGGAAACGAGGTGGTTCGGCTTCACGCGTCTGCAGAAAGTCGGAGAGACGCTGCAACAGACCCAGGACGTGTAACTCGACCCGGGTGAAGCGGAAGAAGGTTCTTTCGAAGCGCTGCATCTGCTGAAGCTCGAACATCTTCCGGTTCCACCTCCTGCCCTCCTGGATTCTGCATGCCCGATTCAGGGATCTGAGAGCTGCCCCTCCTGGCCCGACGCCCGCTCCGAGACCGCGACCTTGCCGGCCACCTCCCTACTCAACGGAAATGAGCGGTCTCCAGCCGAGACCAGGAGGGGGCCGTCAAAGGGAGCTACCTGCTCGACGGTGATCTCCTGGCCCGGGCGCAGGCCCACCTCGACCAGATAGTTCAGCAGCTCTACAGACCCCTCCTTGACCTGCTCGATGACAACCCGCTGACCGGCCTGCACCTCTGCCAGGGGCCAGGTCTCCGGTTGAGGAGCGATGCAACCTTGCCGGTCGGGAATCGGCAGGCCGTGAGGACAGGTGGCGGGGTGCCCCAGGAACTCTTCCAGAGAGTTGGCCACCTCGTCTGAAAGAATGTGCTCCAGCTTGCAGGCCTGGTCATAGGCATGGGCCCAGGGAATCCCCAGGCGATCCACCAGCAACCGTTCGGCCAGGCGATGCTTGCGGATCACGTTCAAGGCGATGCGCTCACCTTCGCGGCTGAGCGCGATGGCACGCCTCTTCTTGAGGATCAGGCCCTTTTCATGAAGCTTGCGCACCATCTCGGTGACCGAGACCGCGCTGACGCCCAGACGCTCTGCCAGCCGAGCATTGGTCGGTGCCACCTCCCCCTCCTGGGTGAGGCGGTATATCGTCAGGAGATACATCTGGACGGACTCGGAAACAGACACGTTCAATCCTGTAGGTCATACCTGAACCCGCCACCGACCGTGACCATGAGGTCTGGCCACACCTGGTGTGGTTGGAAGGGCCCGTCTGCGTCGTCAGGCGCTCACGTAGATCCAACTACGCTCCGTTCCTCGGAACGCACGCCTTCCTTGCCTCCAGACCCACCTACGCCCCCGGTTCTAACGCCAAACGGCGGATTCAATCCGTGGATTCGCCCTTCCTTCGGAGGCTTCCTGGGTTGGCGGGCAGCCTTTGGAAATCAGGAATTCTATTATTTTCCCCAGATGGACCTGCTGGAGGACTCTTCAGGACGCTGAAAGAAAGAGACGGGCCTGGATTCCGCCCGGAGGCGGTCGGAGTCCTCCCTACGCGCCGGCCTGACCGGTGACGGAATGCGATCGGGAGACCCCATGGACCCCCAGAGCCCCTCCAGCCCAAGCCCCGAATTGACTGAGAGCACGCTCCCAGTCTCCCAGACCGCCACGAGGAAACTCCTGGCCATCGGGGACCTGCACGGTGACTACTTCCGCCTGCTGCGCCACCTGCGCGAAAACGACCTCCTGCTCCCCGACACCCTGGCCTGGAATCCCCAAGCCGACCGGGTCGACCTGGTGCTGATAGGGGACTACGTCGATTGGCGTGGGGAACCCCTGGAAGACCCCCTGGACCAGTCTCCAGGCGACCCCGAGGCGGGGCCGCGCCGCATCCTGGAACTGATCATGCACCTGGAGAAGGAACTGGCCGACCTGCGCGAGACCGAGGAGGGCTTTGACAGTTCGCTATACGCACTTCTGGGCAACCACGACGAGATGATGCTGGAAGCCGTGGGGGTCTTCGACTTCCTGCCCGTCGAACAACTTCAGGATCTGCTCGCCCGGGCCCGGAACTTCGCCGCCATCAAGCGCCACTTGGCCGACCACGGTTTGAACTCCGAGCAGATCGAGCGCGTCATGCGCTTCCTGAACTGGTACGTCCAGGGAGGCGAGGCCACGGCCAACGGATTTGGCGGCTTGCCGGCCTGGAAGGAAGCGATGGAAGGACAGTTGGGCCGCTTCCTGCGAAAACATCTGCGCCTGGGCGTAGTGGTGGACCACCGGCTCTTTGCACATACCATCCCGGACCAGCGCAAGTTCTGGAGACCCATCGAGGAGATCATGGCCTTGCCCGAAGATGAATTCCAGGCAGCCCGTGAATCCTTCCTGTGGAGCCGAAAAATCTGGGGCTTCGACTACTATACCGGAATGCGAACCAGCCCTTTCTCCGAAAAGGAGATGGAGGAATTGCTGAGCCGCATGATGGTGCGCGGGGCCGTCGTCGGACACACCCCGCTCTCGCGGGGGCCCGACCCCATCGTCGCCTATGGTGGACGCATCGTGAACCTGGACGTCCACGGAAGTCCGGGGGCCTATGCCCTGGTCGAGGAGTACGTCCCTTCCGAACATGGCCTGCGCGCCCCGCTTCGTTCCCCTCATTGAGGATGCCCCGTTGAAGGAAATCCAGACGCTGAGTCAGCGGGTTCTCGCCAACGTCCAGAAAGTCATCCTGGGTAAGCACCAAGAGGTCCGCCTGGTCCTGGTCGCCCTGTTTGCCGAAGGCCACCTGCTATTGGAGGACGTGCCGGGCGTGGGCAAGACCATGCTCAGCCGGGCCGTAGCCCGTTCGTTGAACTGTTCCCATGCCCGGCTGCAGTGCACGCCCGACCTCCTGCCGGCAGACCTGCTGGGTATGACCATCTACAACCAGAAGACGATGGATTTCGAGTTCCGCCCCGGACCGGTCTTCCACCAGGTCCTGCTGGCCGACGAAATCAACCGCGCTACCCCCAAGACCCAGTCCGCCCTGCTGGAGTGCATGGACGAGCACCAGGTCACCACAGATGGAGTAGCCCGGGCCCTGCCGCGCCCCTTCCTGGTGATGGCCACCCAGAACCCCATCGAATACGAGGGGACATTTCCCCTGCCCGAAGCTCAACTGGACCGCTTCCTGTTGAGGGTCCGCCTGGGTTATCCATCCCTTGAGGTCGAGGCCGAGATGCTGGCGGTCCAGCAGCTCCGCCACCCCATAGAAGACCTCGAGCCGGTGGTCACCAGCGAAGAACTGCTCCGCATGCAGGCCAAGGTTCACACCGTACGCGTGGAAGAGTCCCTGCGCCACTACATCGTCCGCCTGGTCCAGGCCACCCGTCAAACCGACAGGCTCTTCCTGGGCGCCAGCCCTCGAGGCTCGCAGGCGCTCTTCCGGGCCTCGCAGGCCCTGGCTGCGATGGAAGGCCGCGACTACGTCCTCCCCGACGACATCAAGACCCTGGCCATTCCCGCACTGTCCCACCGCATGATTTCCCGAACCGACGGAGTCGGGGGGGCAGCGGCCACCGACGTGCTGCGCGAAGTCCTGGAGCGAATCCCGGTCCCGGTCTGAAGAGCTGGACCGGGGTTCAGCTCTGGGCCAGCTCGCGCAGGCCTTCCAGGATCCGCCCCGCCTGAAGGACCGGGATTCCCAGTTCCCGAGCCCGGGCCTGCTCGGTCGCGGTGTTGTATCCCCATCCGGCCAAGGCCACCCGGACTCCCATCTCGCCCACAGGCTCGAGATTCCGCAGCAAGTCGTCGACGAAAAGGATCTGGCTGACCGGAATATCCCGGGTCGCCGCCAGGAAGGCCATCTGATCCCTCTTGTCGGTGCTGAACTCACGCGCCAGCACAGGGAACTTAAGCCCCGCACTTTCCAGCAGGGCGCGGATGGCCGCCTCGTTCTTGGTGGTGCAGACCACCACCTCGCGGAAAGACTCCGACACCGCCTTCCACTCCGCCGCGGTGGCCGGATGAGGGGACTGCAGAGCCTGCCAGGCCTGGGGGTCCTGATTACGGAATCGCTCGCGTCGGGCGTAGAACTCACCCTCGAAGCGGCGCAGGAAAGCTCCCTGCTTCTGGGCCAGGGCCTCGAAACCGGCCGTGCTGAAGGCCTCCAGGTCCCGCTCGGGATCCTCCTGCAACAGCCACAGGACCAGGCCGAACTCACCGCCGGTGCGCACCAACCAACGCCCTCGGCGGAAGGCGGCCTCGGAGATCCGGGGAAGGGGCCCTTCCAAGGCCTCCCACGCCTCCCGGGCGATGGAAAAACATTCCCCGGCGCTGTCCCAGAGGACACCGTCGAAATCCAGGGCCAGGATGAAATCCTTGGTCACGGACGTGGTAGCCGTTCCAAGGCCGTGCGCAGACGCCGCAGGCAGACCTCGCGTCCCAGGACCTCCATCATCTCGAAGAGGCCAGGACCGCTGCCCACGCCGCTCAAGGCCAGGCGGGTCGGATGGATCAGCTGCCCGGCCCCCACCCCCCGGCTCTCGGCCAGCGTCCGCAGGGCCTCGTCCAGTGCCTCGTGGCCGAAGACCTCCAGGGTCTCCAGCCGGGCCACCCAGGCCTCCATCAACTCTGGAGAGGCGGCCTTCCAGCGTTTCTTGACCGTCGCCGGATCGTATTCCGCAGGGTCGGAGTAGAAGTAGGGGATGGGTTCGACGTAATCGGTCAGGAGGTTGGCCCTCTCTCCCATCACCTCGATCACCCGGGCCAGGTACTCCGGCTCGGGTCGAGGCCAGGCGACGCGGTCGAAGAAGGGCATGACCAGCTCGACCAGCCTGGAGGTGCTCTGGGCCCGCATGTGCAGGCCGTTGATGTGCAGCAGCTTGTCGAAATCGAAGACCGCCCCGGACTTGCGCACGCGTTCCAGGCTGAAGACGCCGGTCAATTCCTGAGGTGTGAAAAACTCCCGCTCGTCACCGGGGCTCCAGCCCAGCAGGGCCAGGAAGTTCAGCAGGCCTTCGGGCAGATAGCCTTTCTCACGATAGGCCTCGACCGAGACGTCTCCATCCCGCTTGGAAAGTTTCTTGCCGCTGGCGTTGAGGATCAGGGGTACGTGGGCGAAGACCGGGGGCTGCCAGCCGAAATACTCGTAGAGAAGAAGGTGCTTGGGTGTCGAAGACAGCCACTCTTCACCGCGGATCACATGGGTTATCTCCATCAGGTGGTCATCCACCACGGCCGCCAGGTGATAGGTGGGGAACCCGTCGGACTTCATCAGGACCTGATCATCCACCTGTGAAGAGTCGAAGCTGACCGGGCCGCGAATCTGGTCTTCCACCGTCAAAGTCCGCCCATCGGGGATCTTCATGCGGATCACATGGGGTTCACCTGCGGTGAGGCGGCGCTCCCTCTCAGCCGGGTCCAGATTCCGGCAGTGGCGATCATACATGGCCGACTCGCCCCGGGCCACCTGCTGCTCGCGCATCTCGGCCAGCCGTTCAGGGGTGCAGAAGCAGTGATAGGCGTGCCCCGACTCGACCAGTCGGGCAGCCATCTCGCGGTAGATCTCCAGACGTTCGCTCTGCACGTAGGGGCCCAGGGGACCCCCCACCACGGCTCCCTCGTCGGGGGTGACTCCAGCCCATTTCAAGGCCTCCAGCAAGGCCTCGACGGCTCCTTCCACCAGTCGGGTCCGATCGGTGTCCTCGATGCGCAGCAGGAAGGTTCCGCCCTCCCTTCGGGCCAGCAACCAGTTATATAAAGCGGTGCGCAGGCCTCCTACGTGCAGATAACCGGTAGGGCTGGGGGCAAAGCGGACGCGGACCATGGCGGAACTCCTGTGCGGAAGATGGGCTCGGAAACGCCAAGCAGGACTGGCCCGTTCACCGCCGGGACGGCGAACCCTGCGGGGAGGGACCAGGGCGCGGACGCGGAATCGGGGTGCCCCATGCCCTCTCCCTGGCCTGACTCCCTGATCCTGGCCCCCTTGACCAAGGGGGGAAACCTCCCCTTCCGCCGCCTGTGCGTCGACTTCGGCGCAGTGGTGACCATGTCCGAGATGGCCTTCGCCGGCCCCCTCGTGCGGGGGTTCCGCAAAGAGCTGGCCCTGCTGCGCAAGGGTCCGACCGAACCCTGCTTCGGCGTACAACTGGCGGCCTCCAAGCCCGAAACGGCCATCCCGGCGGCCCGGGCCGCCCTGGAGCGAGGCGCCGCCTTCATCGACCTGAACGCAGGATGCCCGATCCCCGAGGCGGTGCACAAGGGAATGGGGGCCTACCTTCTGGACCGCCCCCGCCACCTGGAACGGATCCTCCAGGAGATGACCCGCGCCCTGGAGGCTCCGGTCACCGTCAAACTGCGCTCGGGCTTCAAGGACTCGCGCATCAACGTGATGGAGACCTCCCGCCTGGCCGAAGAGGCGGGGGTGGCGGGGATCGTGGTCCACGGCCGGACCCGCGAACAGCGCTATACCCGGGCCGCCGACTGGGACCTGGTGGGCCAGGTGGTGAAGGCCCGAAAGGTCCCGGTGGCTGGCAACGGCGACATCCTGACCTGGTATGAGGCTCGTGACCGCCTGACCCAAAGCGGTGCGGCTGGCCTGATGTTGGGACGGGGAGCCCTGATCAAACCATGGCTCTTCCAGGAGATCCACGAAGGCCGCGAGCTGGCCCTCTCCGCTTCCCAGCGGGTGGCCGTCTATCGCCGGTTGGCCGGATACTTCCGCGAGCACTTCGGCGAGGACGAACACGGCCGCCAGCGGTCGGTGGACTTCCTGGGCTGGCACTTCGCCTTCTTCCACCGCTATCGACCGCTACCCGCCGAAGAGTGGTTGGAGCGCTCGCGCGAGCACCCGCTCCTGCAGACCCGACTGGACCCGGTGCCCACCGAGGATCCCCTCGAGATGGTCCTGGCCTGCCCCGCCACCTCCATCCATCGCCGGATCGCCGAGATCCTGCTGCTGAGCGGAGACGACGGGGAGGCCGAAGAGCGCCTGGTAGAGCTGGCTTGCGAGCTGCCCCCGAGGGGGGAGAGTCCAGGCCGGACCGAGGACCAGGCTGGCGGGTAGCGGGGAAGGCCCGGCGAGGCGACCGAGGGGGTTCCGACCGGGTCCCTAGACCGAGCCCAAGGCCCGGAACCCTCCGGCCCCGTCCCACCCGTAGACGGCCGTGGCTCCGGGGGGACTGGTGGGGATCTCCTCTCCAGGCCCGGCCACGACCCAGCGGCATTCCCGAGCCTGGGGACCGTCCCCACTGCGCCCTACGGCCACCTGGGTACCGTCGGGAAGCCGCACGATCACCCCCCGAT
>JAAZKF010000044.1 GCA_012799975.1 Burkholderiales bacterium | reverse complement strand
CTGCCCGGATCGGCCCGGCTTCCCCGGGAAGGGGCCGCCCCAGAAGACCTCTCTGCCAAGGCTCTATGGCTGACCTCAGAACTGACCGGCTACTCTCTGCAGGAATTGGGCCTGGAGAAGGACCTGCGCTCGGAACTGGGGCTGGATTCCCTCAAGAGGGCCCAGATTATCCAGGCCCTGTGGGACCGGTGCGGGTTGCCCTGGGAGGAAGACCTCCAGGTGGATCAGTTCCCTACGCTGGGCCACATGGTCTTCTACCTGACCGAGCAGGCCGGCCAGGGCTTCGGACCCCGCGCTGCGAGTGAGGGGGCTTTGCCTCCTGCTGCGCTCGAGGGCCTGCCTGCTCCCCCTTCTCCGGCTGCTCCGGGAGAGGACCTGGGATCGCGTCTGTCTGCCGTGCGGGTGGAACTTATGGCCCCGGGAGCCCAGGACGCCTCCCCTCCCCCCGCCGAGGTCCACCATCCGCTCGGCCCCCCAGGGCAACTGGATCCCGAGCCGGTCACCTCCTGGTGGCGTAAGCGCCTGGGCGGAGTCGAGACGACCCTCGAACATGTGGTAGGGGCCCTGATGCTCCAGTTCCTCCACGAGGTGGTCCAGGAGGGGGCTCCGGCTCCTCCCGGACCACGGCTCTACCTCTCCAACCACCAGACTGCCCTGGAGTCCTACCTCTTCCCCCTGCTGGCCGCGGCCCTGGACGGACTTCCCCTGGAGGGGGTGGCCATGCTCGACCACGGGGTGGAATGGGCCGACCCCATGCGGGACTTCCTGGTCGCCCATCAGGACATACCGGTCGACCTGGTGGCCCCGGTGCGTGGGGTTCCCAGCGGGGACGCGCGGGCTCTGTTGCGCCTTGTCCCTGAACTCGAAAGCGACCTGGCGGGCGGGCGCTGGAGCCTGCACCTGGCCGTCGAGGGCGCGCGCGAACGCCAGGCCCGCTACCGCCTCAGGGAACTCAGCATGGTCTGGCTGGATCTGGCTTTGAAGCTAGGGCTTCCCGTGGTGCCGGTCCGCTTCCTGGGCGGACTTCCCCTGGAGGATCCCGGGCACGCCCAGGACCTGCCCCTGGATTTCGGCTCCCAGTCGATCTTCTTCGGCACCCCGATCCTGCCCGCAGAGCTGGCGGAGCTGGCTCCCCAGGCGCGACGCGAGCGGGTCCTGGAGGCGCTCAACGCCTTGGGTTCTCCCGCCGACGAGGTTCCCCATCCGGCCGACCTTGAGTTTGCGCACCTCGTCGGGCACTGGATCGAGTTTTCGGGTTGCGCGGGGATCGCGGCCGTGGTCCTGGCTTGCCTGGAGCGTTCCCGGCCCTTCCGGGAAGATGCTTCGGCTCTCGCCCCCAGGGTGATGACCCATCCCAGCGACGGGATCGTCGCCACCGCCTTCCTGGCCCGAGCCGGCGCACCGGGGCCGCTGGCCCTGGTCCTGCCTGACACCGCGGACGGGCGCTGGGCCGCGACCCTGGCCGGCATGGCCTTCGGCGAACGAGGCCCCAAGGTCTTCGTGGGCGCCCCTCCCCCCGAGGGGTTCACCACCCTGGTGCAGGTAGAGCCGGGCCGCCCCTGCCCGGGGCTTCACCTCCCGAATTGAAGGGAGGGGCAAGCAATACGGGAAAGAGCCACAATCGCACCCTGCAGAAGAGAGGTGAGAGTCCTGCCAGCACCGATGGTCCGGACTTTCCGAGTCTTGAAAAGGAAGGGCCTGGTCCGGGGGCTGCTGGTGGTCCCTCCAACCGCCCTGCTCTTGACTTTCCTCACGGCCCGGTGGCTACCCCGATTCCTGCCCACTACCGTCCCCTACTTCGAGGCCTCGGGCTTCTTCCCGCCCCAGCAGACCCTGCTCTTCCTGGCCTGGACCAGCCTGGCCACGCTCCTGCTGATCGGACTGTGGCGCTGGGCGGTTGGTCGGACGAACCGGCCGGTCTCCGAGGCCCTGATGCTGGCCTTCCTCTTCCTGATGGTCCAGGAGGGAGCGGCTCGCGCCTTCCTGGCACACCTCCCCCGGGCTGCCTACTCTCCTCATCCCCTCCTGCGCTGGGATCTGCACGGCTTCGAACGAGCCGCCTCGGGGAAAGGCCACCCGGCCCCACCTCGCGTTCCGGGCGAATTTCGAGTCCTTTGCCTGGGCGATTCGGCGACCTACGGGGTGGGAGTAGGCGTTGATGATTCCTGGCCTGCGCGCGCCCAGGCCGAGCTGCAGCAATACTCCCGGCGGCAACTGCGCTTCATCAACCACGGGGTGCCCGGCTACACCACCTGGCAGGCCATGGCCTGGTTGGAGTGGGAAGGCCAGGCCCTGAATCCGGACCTGGTCCTCTTCGCGAGCTGCCACAACGACCACTCCGATTCCCAGGAGGCCGACCCGTCCTGGATCGGGGAATCCGCAGAGCAGCGCCGGGTGCGCCGGCTCCTGATGAGCCCGGTCCTGGCGCAGATCCTGCGGGCCATGCTGCTTCCTCCGCCCCGCCCGCCCGGGATCCCCGCTTTGGAGCGTCCGGGCTTCCGGGTCTCGCTGGAACAGCGCCGCGCCGCCCTGGAGCGCGTCCGCGAGCTGTGTCGCCAGGACGGCCGGCCCCTGGTCCTGGTCCTCATGCCCCTGGGACTGAAGCCCTGGCCGGTCCCAGACTACATCACAGACTTCCGTCGCGACGCAGCCCGCAACCACCTGCCCCTGGCAGACGCCATGCTGGCAGCTGAGGAATCCCCAGATTGGCGCTTCCTCTTCCCTCCGGACGACACGGTCCATCCGACTGCCCAAGGGCAGCGCGTGGTGGCTGACGAGGTTGTCCGGGTCCTGCTCGAAGGGGGCCTGGTACCCATGGAATAATGTGCCTCCCGGATGGGAAACGGGAAAGCACTGCATAGGTGTACCTGACGACGCAGAGGGGCCCTTCCCCTAGCGGCCCGAGACCTTTTCGAGAAGCCAGGCCTCCAGCTCAGGGTCCCGATTGGCCCGGGCCGTCTCGGCCATGAGGGGGGCCAGGTCGAGCTCGTGGGAGTGCAGGCCGGTGCCTGCTGGCAGAAGAGCTCGGCGATATTGCAGGAGGCTCCTGCGAAGCCCCAGGTCCTGCTCGGATTGATAGAGGTTTCGGGGAGCGCGGTATTCCAACAAGGGCAGGTCATCGGTATTGAGCCGGGTTCCGGCCCACCAGGGGCGGAGATCCTCCAGGTCACACACATAGCGTCCATAGAAGGCCAGGGGGGTGGACACGCTCATCGCCTGCAGATCGGCGCGGACTTCGGGCAACTCGCGCCAGACTTCTTCCAGGCGCTGCGGCATACGGGAGGCGGGGCCCTCTCCCTTCCAGCCAAGAAGCAGGAGGTCCTTGGCAGCCCCCATCCAGACCTGGCCGCGAGGGAAGACCTCTGCAAAGGTGGCGATCACCATCTTGAGGTCCTCTTCCTGGAGGGCTCGCAGGTGGATCCACTGGCACAGGATGCCGTCCGAAGTCAAACGATCCTGGCAGACCTCATAGAATTCCCGGGTGTACAGGGAGGCGATTCCCGCGATCCAAGGATTTGATGGTTCGATACTCAGGACGTCGTAGGGGGCGGACTCCATCAGGACGTTGCGCCCATCATTCAGCCGCAGATGAAATTTGGGGTTTTTCAGGACCTCCCGATTCCAGGGGGTGAAATATTCGGCGGCCTGGACCATGGCGGGTTCGATCTCGGCCACGTCCAGACGTTCCAGGTCAGGGTACAGGGTGAAGACCCCTCCGGTGATGCCGCTACCCAGACCGATGACCAGGGCTCTCCGAGCCTGGGGGTGGGCCAGCATGGGAAGGTGTCCGAGCATGGATTGGGTGGCCATGTCCGTCCGCACCGTCGAGGCGTCCGTCTTCCCGTTAACGCGCAGGTAGAGGACCTCGCCGGCCCGGTGGACGCTGACTGTGCTGTCGGAACCGTCCCGATAGAAGAGCAGGTCCCCGGGGGCTTCGGGGGAGGCGATACCCGCCTTCTCCAAAACCGAAGCGTAGATGGCGGGGCCACTGACCATGACCTGCTCCCTCCACGGAGGGATGGCCAGGGTCAGCCCCAGGACGACTGCCAACGCGAGCGCCAGGGCTCGGCGAATCGGAGCGTCGGAACCCACCAGGCCCACTGCGGCGGCCAGGAGGTTGACTCCGACAGCCAGGCGGATGCTGTTTTCCACGCCCAACCAGGGCAGCAGGATCAGACCCGTACCGGCCGAGGCCACGATCGAACCCACCGTGTTGGCGGCATAGATCTCACCCAGACGCTGATAACGGCGGCGGCTGTGGCTGGCCCCCAGGCGGACCAGCAGCGGCAGCGACAGCCCCATCAGCAAGGCAGGCAGCAGCAGGGCCGAGCCTGCCAGACTGAAGCTGGCGGCCAGGACCAGCGGGAACGAGTCGCGGACGGAAGGGAAGACGGCCAGATACAATCGGGGCAGAAGGGGGAAATAGAGCAGCAGTCCACTTACCGTCAGGGCCATCAGGCCCTGACAGATCGAGAAGGCCAGAGCCGGGCTGAGTCGGTCCGGCAGGCGGCGAACCAAAAGGCTCCCCAGGCCGATCCCGGCCAAGAAGAGGGTCAGGACCAGGCTGAAACTGTAGACCGAAGACCCCAGGACCAGAGCCAGGGCCCGGGTAAAGGTGATTTCGTGAGCCATGGCGGCCATTCCCGAGAGCGCAGCGGCAGCCAGCAACCAGAGATGGGGCAGGCCGGGGGTGGAGTCCACCTCGTGCGCGTCTTCTCCGCTCTCCCGGTCGCCCTCTCCGGAAGGTTCTTCGAGCAGGGCTGAGGGCCAACGCGTCGAGAGGGTTGCGCCCAGAAGGCCGACCAGCACGTTTCCCGCCGCAGCCAGGAAGAGGGTGGTCTGCAGGCCCAAGGTGGGCAGGGCCAGGAAGCCCGCCAGTCCGGCCCCGGTCATGGCTCCGACCGTGTTCAGGCCATAAAGCAGGGGGAAGGAGGCGACCAGGCTGCGGTAGGAGGCGGCCGCGCGGCACATCAAAGGCAGGGTCGCCCCCATCGCGAGGGTGGGGGGCAGCAGAACAGGGACCAGCATGGCCGCCTTCAATCCCAGGGGGACCCCTTCCTCGCAGGCCAGGCCGTGATGCATCCACGAGAAGAAGGTCGGGGTGAGCGCCGCGTACAGGCCCAGCCCGGCCTCCAGCAGGGCATACCAGAGCAAGGCACGGGGGGGTTGGAGTCGATCGGCCAGACGCCCGCCCAATCCGCTTCCCAGTGCCAGCCCCCCCATGAAGACCGAGACCACCAGGCCCACCGCCGAGGTGGAATTCCCCAGTATCAGGGTCAGGCTTCGGCTCCAGAGGACCTGGTAGACCAGGCTGAGCGCCCCTGACAGGAAGAAGAGGGCAAAGAGCCAGAAGGCCGGTTTTTTTGAAGATTGGACCCGATTCGGTCCAAGGGGGGGTGAAGGTCGCTGGCTCAAGGGGCCTCCGGGCTCTCGGTTGCCGGCACGTCGGGCGCAGATGCGGGCGCGCGGCAAGGGGTTCGCGGGAGGGTTCCCGCCTCCTTTTGAATGGCGTCCTCCCCTGTTTCCGGAGAAGAGGAGGGAAACGCAGGCAAGCCCCGCGCGTCGCGCGGGGCTTGCGAGGGTCCTCGACCTGGCCAGGTCTAGGTTTCCGAGCGGAACCCTAGAAGTCCATGCCGGGGTGAGCGTGCGCTCCGGGCCCCATGGAGTCCTTCTCCTTCTCGGGCTTCTCGGCCACCAGGGTCTCGGTGGTCAGGAGCATGCCCGCGATGGAAGCGGCGTTCTGCAGGGCTGACCGGGTGACCTTGGCCGGGTCGACGATGCCGCTCTTGCTCATATCGACGTACTCGAAGCTCACGGCGTCGAAGCCATGGCCCTTGGGAAGGCCCTTGACCTTCTCCACCACGACCGAACCTTCGAAGCCGGCGTTGTTGGCGATCACGCGCAAGGGCACTTCCAGGGCCTTGCGGACCAACTGTACGCCGACGGCCTCATCGCCGTGGAGGTCCAGGGAGTCCAGCTTCGGGGCGATATGCACCAGGGTGGCGCCGCCGCCCGGGACGATCCCCTCCTCGACCGCCGCGCGGGTGGCCGACAGGGCGTCTTCAATGCGGTGCTTCTTCTCCTTGAGCTCGGTCTCGGTGGCCGCACCCACGCGGATTACCGCCACACCGCCCACCAGCTTGGCCAGGCGCTCCTGCAGCTTCTCGCGCTCGTAGTCCGAATCGGTATCCTCGATCTGGCGCTTGATCTGCTCGATACGGCCCTGGATGTCGGCCATCTTGCCGCGGCCCTCGACCACCGTGGTATCATCCTTGGTGATCCGGACCCGGGCGGCCTGGCCCAACATATCGACGGTGACCTTGTCCAGCTTGATGCCCAGTTCCTCGGTGACCACCTGGCCTCCGGTCAGGATGGCGATGTCCTTGAGCATCTCCTTGCGGCGCTCGCCGAAACCAGGAGCCTTCACGGCGGCGCAGCGGATCGTGCCGCGCAGCTTGTTGACCACCAGGGTGGCCAGGGCCTCGCCCTCGACGTCCTCAGCGATGATCACCAGCGGCTTCTGCATCTGCACGACCTTCTCCAGGACCGGCAGCATGTCGTTGATGGCGCTGATCTTCTTCTCGACGATCAGGATGTAGGGGTCGTCGAAGGAGGCTTCCATCTTGTCGGTGTCGGTGACGAAATACGGCGAGATATAGCCTTTATCGAACTGCATGCCCTCGACGTGTTCGAGGTCGGTGTGCAGGGTCTTGGATTCCTCCACCGTGATGACGCCGTCCTTGCCGACCTTCTCCATCGCGTCGGCGATCAGGTTGCCGATGATCTCGTCGTTGTTGGCCGCAATCATGGCGACCTGAGCGGTGGCTTCGCGGGTCTCGACCGGAACGGCCAGCTTGTGGATCTCCTCGACGACCCGTTCCACGGCCTGCTCGATGCCCTTCTTGACGAACATCGGATTGGCGCCGGCGGTCACGTTTTTCAGGCCCTCGCGGATCATGGCCTGGGCCATCACGGTGGCGGTGGTGGTGCCGTCACCCGAGACGTCATTCGTCTTGGAGGCCACTTCGCGAAGAAGCTGGGCACCCATGTTCTCGAAAGGGTTCTCGAGCTCGATCTCCTTGGCGATGGTCACGCCGTCGTTGGTGATCGTGGGAGAGCCGAATTTCTTGTCCAGAACCACGTTGCGACCACGCGGTCCGAGGGTAATCTTCACCGCGTTGGCCACGGCGTTGGCTCCGGCCTCGAGGGCCTGGCGGGCTTCCTGGGAATAAAGGATCTGCTTTACAGCCACTGGTTTTTCCTCCAGATTTTTCACTTCCGGGGTCCCCATCGGGGGCGACCCTCATATCTCGAGTCGAAGGTTGAGGAAGGAGACCATCCTAAACGAGGATGGCCAGGACCTCGCTCTCCTTGACGATCAGGTATTCCTGACCATCGATCTTGACCTCGGTGCCGGAATACTTACCGTAGAGGACGCGATCTCCGACACGGACCTCCATGTCGACTTTCACACCCTTGTCGGTGATCCGACCCGGGCCCACGGCCACGACCTCGCCCTGCTGGGGCTTCTCCTTGGCGGTGTCGGGAAGGATCACCCCACCACGGGTCTTCTCCTCCTGAGGCAGGGCCTTGACGATGACCCGGTCGCCGAGCGGCTTGATGTTGAGAGCCTTGTCCGTCATTTCTTTACCTCCGCACGAATCTGAGGCGCCAGGGGCGCCAGGATGGACTGAATCCAAAGGCCGTTCCCACCGGATGGCGGGTTCAGGCCGCTAGCAGTCGCCCCCCCAAGAGTGCTAGCCAGGGGTCACAATAGACCGAAGAGGTCCCCTTCTGCAAGGGCGAGGCGCCCGACAAATCTCCAAAATACGCTTTGTTTCTTTTTTTTTCTTTTTATATCTCCAAAAATCTCGACCTTTGACAATCCGCCCCAAGCATGCTTCAGGTTCCTGGCTTTGAAAACCCAGACCATCAGGAAGGCAACCGGCCCTCGATGCAGAAGGGGTTCACCATTCCGACCACTCCAGGTCGCGGCCTGGGAAGGCCAGGTCATACCGGTTCGGTCGGCCAAGGGGACCCAGACGCGAGGGGCGTCTGTATCGGAGGGAGTCGACCGTGTTCAGGACCAAAGTCCATGTCGGGCTGGATATCGGGAATCACAGCGTCAAAGCAGCCATTCTCAGTCACGACAGGAAACTCATCCTGAACCTCCTGGAAACCGAATTGCTCCCGGAACGTACAAGCCTCGAGGATCAGTGGGACGAGAAGCGGGGCATCGAGACCGTCCGGACCACCCTGGCCCCGCTCCTGGCTCCCGATTCGAAGCTCAATCCGACGCTGCGGGTCGGATTCCAGAGCGAGGCCGGGGTCAGCCGATACCTGGAGCTCCCTGCCCTGAAGAAGGACCAGATCGAGACGGCCCTGCAATCAGCCGCTTCCCGTCTCTTGACCTTCCCCGTCCAGGAGGCCGTGCTCACCGCCTTGCCGGTCCCGATACCCGGCAAACCAGGGCGGAGCGGAGGAATCTTCCTGCTGGCGAGCCACAAAAAGGAGGCCGAGGCTAAGGGAGCCTTCCTCCAGAAGTGCGGACTGCAGGTGGAACGGCTGGAGATCTCCCCCATCCCTCTGCTCCAGGCTATGACCCTCAATCGGGGGCGCTTCCCCGGCGAGCCGGTGGCCCTGGTCTGCGTGGGGAGCCGCCTGACCACGGTCATGGTGGCCTTGGAAGGGAACCTCTACTTCTCCCGGGACTTCATCATGGCGGGCGACGACTTCACCTATGCCCTCCAGATGGGAAACCAGTCGAGCTGGGAGGAGGCCGAGCAGGCCAAGCGGCTCTGCGACGCCACGACCCGCGAGGTGGTCCTGGAACCCATGCTAACCCGCTGGCTCGACCAGATCCGCCGGAACCTGGAGGCCTGCGCCCGCAGCCTTCCCGAATTGCGCCTCCCGGTCCAGCGGGTCTTCCTCGTAGGAGGCTCCGCCGCCATGAAAGGCCTGGACGCCCGCCTTGAAGAGGTTCTGAAGACGCCCGTGATCCGGGGGGACTGGTCCAAACTGGCCCCACCGCAGAACCAGCCCCAGGCCCCGATGGTCCGATTCACCACCGCCCTGGGCTTGGCCCTGGCTGACTAGTCCCCATCCGAGGAGAACCCAGATGAGCGAATGGCTCGAGAACCTGGCCGGACTGATTCCCGAGGAGGTCCTCGAACAGGCCCGAGACCTGGTCGCTCAGGGAGAGGACCCCGGAGAGTTCCTGCTGGGCAGGAAGGACGTCCCGACCGGCCGACTGTTGGCCGCGCTTTCGCGCCACTACGACCGTCCCGCCCTCCTGCTGGCGACCTACCAACCGGAGCCGGAAGCCCTGGAGAGCATCCCGGAGGAGCTCGCCCGCCGCTTCACGATCTTGCCCCTCTTCCTTCACAAGGTCCGGATCTTCATGGCCACCGCCGAGCCCTGGGATCTCTCGGTCGAGGACTTCATCCGCCGCAAAACGGGATTGAGCATGGAGTCGGTGGTGGCCCTGCGCTCCGACATCGAGAAGGCCATCAACCGCTTCTATCTGACCGGAGCCCAAACCGCCAGGAAGGTCCGGGCCCTCTCGAAAAAGGTGGCAGACTCACCGCGGCCCGAGCCCTCCGTGCCCGCAGTGACCCCGATAGAGGACCCCGATGCCCCCTCCATCAAACTGGCCAACCACATCCTTTCCACCGGCATCCGACTGGGGGCCAGCGACATCCACCTGGAGCCCTTCGAAGACCGGGTTTCGCTGCGCTATCGCCTGGACGGAATCCTGCGCGAACACCCCGCTCCGCCCATGGAACTTTTGCGAGCCGTCACCTCCCGCCTGAAGATCCTGGCCAATCTGGACGTCTCGGAACGACGCCTGCCCCAGGACGGACGGATCACCACCGTCGTCGACGGGCGGGATTACGACCTGCGGATCTCGATAATCCCGAACCTCTTCGGCGAATCGATCGTGATCCGCGTCCTGGCCTCTCATGCCGAGGTCCAGGACCTCCAGGCCCTGGGCTTCGCTCCGAAGATGCTGGAACGCTACCTCTGGTTGATCTCGCGCCCTCACGGCGTGGTCCTGGTGACCGGTCCGACCGGCTCGGGCAAGACCACCACCCTCTATGCCAGCCTGCAGAAGCTCTACACCCCAGAGAAGAAGATCCTCACCCTGGAGGACCCGGTCGAGTCGCGGATGCCAGGTATAACCCAATTCCAGATGAACTCCGCGATCGGCTTGACCTTCGCGCGGACCCTGCGCTCGGTGCTGCGCCACGATCCGGAGATCGTGTTGCTGGGCGAGATCCGCGACCAGGAGACGGCCGAGATCGCCATCCGGGCTTCGCTGACCGGACATCTGCTGCTCTCCACCCTGCATACCAACGACGCCGCCTCGGCCCCGATGCGGCTGATCGACATGGGGGTCCCGGGGTACCTGGTCATGACCTCGCTCCTGGGAGTCCTGGCCCAGCGTCTGCTCCGACGCCTCTGCCCGCGCTGCCGTATACCCCTCCAGGTCGAACCGGGGCACCTCCAGGCCCTGGGACTGGAAACCCTGCCGCCTGAGGCCACGCCCTACCAGCCGGTGGGATGCGCCGAGTGCCAGAACCTGGGTTACCGGGGACGGGTTGCCGTCTACGAACTGCTGGAAATCTCCCCCGAGATGCGCCGCGCCCCCGAGGCCGAGCTGACCTCGGAGAAGCTATTGGAACTGGCGGGTAGTCGGGACTTCGTCTCGCTGAGCCAGAGTGCCGTGGCCCGCTGGCTGGAGGGCCTGACCAGCTTCGAGGAAGTCATGAAGATCACGGTCGAATAGCGGCCCGACCAGCCCTCGAAAGCACTGCCGAAGGCCGCCCCAGGGGGTTTCGAACCCCCGGCATGAGGAAATTATGATAAAAAGAATATACGTGGCGGACGACGACCCCCAGATCAGCGACATCATCCGGGTCAGTTTGAGCCGTGTGGAGGGGCTGGAGGCGACCTTCTTCGACAACGGGCTGGAGCTGCTACAGGCCGTGCAGGAGTCCCCACCCGACGCCATCCTCTCCGACATCATCCTGCCCAGGCTGGACGGGCTGGCCGTCACTCGTCTGGTGAAATATGACGAACAGTACCAGGACATCCCCATGTTGGTGATCTCCTCGATCATCGATACCGGCATCGAAGAGCAGGCCATCAAAGCGGGGGCCGACGGGTTCCTCCGCAAACCCTTCCGCCCCCAAGAGCTTCGAAATAGAGTTCGCGAGTTGGTAGGTCTGCCCGACCCCGACCCCGGCTAGACCAGGGAGGCCAAGAAATCCTCAATGCTGACCGACCCCAACTACTCCGAATTCGCATCTCCAGTACGGTCCAGTGCCGAGGACCTCGAAACGGATCGCCGTCTGGTGACCGAGGCCCCCGGGTTGACCCAGACCCTGGACCTCATGCCCGTACCGGCCTTGATCCTCAACAAGAACCGCCAGATCGTGCATGCCAACCGGGCCTTCCGAAAACTGACCGCAAACGAGTCGATGCAAGAGATCCTGGGCAGGAGACCCGGCGAGGTCCTGGACTGCACCTACGCGCAACGCAACGCCGCGGGGTGCGGTACAACCCGATTCTGCAGGGAGTGTGGCGCCCTGAAGGCCATCCAGGCCAGCCAGAAGGGCCAGCCCGACCTGCAGGAATGCCAGATCCTGCAGAAGGGCGACACCGCCCTGGAATTCAAGGTCTGGAGCAATCCCTTCAAGATTCAGGGGCACCGCTTCTCACTCTTCACGGTAGCCGACCAGAGCTCGGAGAAGAGACGCCGGGCCCTGGAGAGACTCTTCTACCACGACGTCCTGAACACCGCCGGCGGGTTATACGGGTATGCCGACCTGCTGGCCGAACTGGTCCCCGAGGACGGGGAGACCGGCCGCTATGCCCGCTCGATCTTCAATCTCTCCGAGACCATCATCGATGAGATCCACGCCCAGAAGGAGCTCTCCGCTGCCGAGAGCAAGGAACTGGTCCCCAAATTCGTCCCGGTGGAGGCGCGAGCCCTGCTCGGGGAGGTCGCCTCGGGCTACCGGGCCCATCAGATTTCCAAAGGCAAGACGATCCAGGTGGCCAATGACTCGCCAGAACTCACCCTGACCACCGACCGCACCCTGCTCAAGAGGGTGCTGAGCAACATGACCAAGAACGCCTTGGAGGCCTCCGCTCCCGGGGAGGTGGTGACCCTGGGCTGTGAGGACCGGGACGGCTCAGTAGCCTTCACCGTGCACAACCCCAAAGCCATGCCCGAGAGCGTCCAACTCCAGATCTTCAAACGTTCCTTCTCTACCAAGGGGGTGGGGAGGGGCCTGGGGACCTACAGCATCAAGCTCTTCACCGAGCGCTACCTGGGCGGCCGGGTCTGGTTCACCAGTTCTCCGGAAGAGGGGACGACCTTCACCGCCTGCCTGCCCCTGGAGCCTCCCTCCTCCAATAAATCCAGAAAGCCCCACCTGAAAGCCAAACCGCAAGGCGAAATTTCGTGAGCAGGGCCCGCTGCGTTCCACGCGGTATGACCCTGGTCGAGCTCCTGGTCACCATGGCGGTCCTGGCCATCCTGACCGGCCTGGTGGTGGTCATGCTCGTGCGGGCCAAGACCAGCTGGCAGGCCTCGACGACCCGCGCCGCCGTCCGACAGGAACTGCAGGAGATCTCCTGGAGGATCTCCCGAGAGGTCCAGGCCAGCAGCCTGACCTTCCTGACCGACGGAGGAGCCTCAGGTCTACAGGCCTTCAGCTTCGTCTCGGCGGTAGGCCCTGAGGGTCGTTTCCTGACCGACGACCAGGGAAGCCCGGCCTGGAACCAGCAACTGGTCTACTACCTGGTCCCGGGAACGACGCGCCTCCTGCGCAAGGAAATACCCCGGAACTTCACCGCCAACCCCGAGCAGCTTCGCGCCCTGACCCCGGCCGAGCTGGCTGCGGCCTGTGACGGACAGGGCCGGCTCGTCTCCAGCGCGGTGAATCGCTTGCGGTTGACGCCCCAGACCGACAGCCAAACCGCGGTCCTGGAGGTGCAGGCCCAAGGGACCAGCGCCCACGGTGGACAGGAGCGCCTGGGCCGCCGCCAGACGATCCTGCTGTACAACGAATAGGAGAGAAGAGCCTGATGCTTCAGGACCAATCCCGCGCCGGCTTCGCCTTGATCATGACGCTACTGATCCTGGCCGCCCTCTTCTTCTTCGCCTTTGCCCTGGTCCGCCTGCAGGTGGCCGACAAGACCCTGGCCCAAACCCGTCAGCACAGCCTCATCGCCGAACAGGCGGCCAAGGCGGGGATCGACGAGGCCCTGCTGCGCCTCTCCGAAGACGACTCCTGGCAGGCGGGGCTGAAGGAGGTCCGACTCCCCCACTCGGGAGCGAGCTACACCGTCACCTTCGACCATACCCAGAGCGCCAGCCCTTTCTCGACCCACAACGGCGGGTCTTCCTCCGAAACCGCCGGCTGGAACGGCCGCATGGTTCCCGCCGGATTCGTCCATCTGGTCTCCCAAGGGTCCTTCCAGGGAAGCCGGGTCCTGGAAGAGGCCATGGTCCAAACCACGAGCAGCCCGTTTGCATCAGCCCTGGTCGGTGCCAACAAGATCGTGTTGAGCGGCAAGGTCCTGATCGACGCCTGGGATTCGTCGAAGGGGACCTATGCCCAGACGATCAAGCAGTCCGGGGCCGACCTCATCACCAACTCCGCAGAAGCCCGGGCCGTCGAGATCAGCAACGTCACCCTACACGGCAACATCATCGTAGGCCCCGGCGGCTCGCAAGACACAACCTTGCGCGTCTCGGGGAACCCCACCTACCTGGGGTTCAAGGTGGCCAGCAAAATCCGGGAACTCCCCGTCGAGACACCTCCAGACCTGGGCCCCAACCGTGGCGTGGTAGCCCCCACCTCAGGGACCCAGGTGCTGACTCCGGGCACCTACTCGGCCTTCTCGCCGCGCAGGGCCACCATCCAACTGACCCCCGGAGACTACGTCGTGACCGGGGACATCATCATGGGCAACAAGGCCTCAATCCTGGTCCCCCAGGGCCCGGTCCGCCTCTTCGTCCTGGGGAATGTCTCGATCACCTCGGGGGGAAGCCTTCGCAATTCCACCCTCAAACCGTCGAACTTCATCCTCTATGGAGGGGCGAACCCGACCACCTGGGAATTCCAGAGCCTCTCCGGCAGCGACCTCTACTTCGGGATCAACGCCCCGAACACGATCCTGGACTTCCGTGGAGGCAACGAATACTACGGTTCCTTCATCGGCAAAGAGGTCATCGTGAACGGCAACGCCCGCTTCCACTACGACGTCTCGACGGGCAGTTCAGACACCGCTTCAAGCGGAAGTTCGAAACTGATTCTCAAAGCCCGCTGGTGAACCCGGACCCGCTCGAGGAGTCGACATG
>JAAZKF010000347.1 GCA_012799975.1 Burkholderiales bacterium | reverse complement strand
TGCCAGGAAGGCGTGCATCGAGGAGCGGAGCGTAGTTGGAAACTACGTGAGCACCGCAGAGGTGCGCCTGACGACGCAGACGGGCCCGCCTCGATGGCCGAATGCCACGGTAGGCGGCGGATTCAGGGGCTCGGTCCGGTCCACCCCGACTCACGGAAGTGCCCGGCGTGGCGGGGGAGGGCGGATTCATGTAGACGAGGCGGTTCCGGCGGGGGACTGCAGGGCCACCGCGTTCTCCTGCCAGCGCGAGGTCTCGGCGTAGGAGGCCGACTGGGCCCTGCCCTCCACCAACCACAGGCGCAGGGCCTGGATGGCCTCCACCTGGGACTTCGACAACGGCACCTGGCGGGCCAGGGCCTGGAGGATATCCTCTGTGGTGAAGTCCCGCCCCGGAACCTCGCGGTCGTTGAAGGCCAGATACATGGCGTCGATCACTGCCTGCTCGATCTCGGAGCCTACGTAGCCTGCCGAGGCCTCCGCCAGGGCTTCCAGGTCGTACATCTGCGGAGGGCGCCGGCGCTTCTCGAGGTGAACCTGGAAGATCTCGAGCCTTTCCAGGGTGGTCGGCAGGTCCAGGAAGAAGATCTCGTCGAAGCGCCCCTTGCGCAGGAATTCGGGGGGCAGGGCCGCGATGTTGTTGGCCGTGCCGATGACGAAGACGGGCTTGCGCTTCTCTTGCATCCAGGTCAGGAAGCTCTGGAAGACGCGCTGGCTGGTGCCCCCGTCTCCGCCTCCGAAGGCAAAGCCCTTCTCCATCTCGTCGATCCACAGGAGGCATGGCGAGATTGTCTCGACCAGGGCCAGGGCCTGCCGGGTATTCTCTTCGGATTGACCCACCAGCCCTCCGAAGAGGGCTCCCATGTCCAGGCGGACCAGGGGCAGACGCCACAGGCCGGCCACCATCCGCGCCGTGAGGCTCTTGCCCGTGCCCGGAATCCCGATCAGGGCGATCCCCTTGGGGGCGGGCAATCCATAGTCCCGGGCCTCCTGGGAAAAGGCCTTCTCGCGCTGACGGAGCCATTCCTTGAGCACCTCCAGCCCGCCCACGTCCGCCAGGGTCTCTTCCGGAGAGTAGAATTCCAAGGCCCCGGACTCGCGGATTATGGCCTTCTTCTCAGCCATGATCATGTCGATGCCCCGCTCGTCCAGACAACCCGCCGGCTTCAGCACGCGGCCCAGTCCATCGCGGACCTCGGCTACGATGGCCTTGCTGAAGACGCGTCGGACCTGGTTGGCGGAAAGGCCCAGGGCGGCCTGGAGGGTCTTCTCGCGCCCCAGGGGGGTCAGGTCTACCCGAATCTGCGTGCCGGCGACCAGGCGATCCAGGATCTTCTCGATCTGGGATGCGTCGGGAGGGGCCAGTTCCATCAGGAAGACATCGTCCTTGAGTTCTTCGGGAATCCGGGCCACTGGAGAACACACCACCAGGCTCTTGCGCGTGAGCTTCAGGCGGGAGGCCAGGTTGCGCAGTTGGCGGACGATCACCGGCTGGCGGTCCAGGCAGAGGTGGAAGTCCTTCAACAGGAAGACCGAATCCCGGGTTTCATCGGCCTTGTCGATGGCCTCCAGGGCGGTCTTGGGATCGCGAGCCTCGGGGCAGACTGGTGGTGGGTTCACCTCGGAGGAGAATCCTGCCGCCAGATCCCAGGTCAAGAGCATGCGCTTCCCGGCCTCGCAGAGTTGCCGGAGTTCCTCCAGAAGGCGCCCCTCCTCGTGCGTTACCACCCAGATCAAGGTGAAGCGGGCGCGCAGGAAGAGTTCCATCTCCTGTCTGAAGACCATCGCAAACCTCCCGGTCCGAACGGAAGTCCCCCCGTCCTGGCGGAACCGGCGCGAGGCAGGTCCCGACCGGCCATCTCGTTCGTGATACTTCCGGGGGGGTCCTGGAACCCGGGTCAGCCGTCGATCTCGAAAGCATCCTCGTCCAGCACCACGTGGGCACCCACTTCCACTTCGATGTCGTGGGCCGTGTAGTGGGCAGAAACCGCTTCGAGAAGCAGAAGGCCGCCGGCAGCGCGGCGGTCGGGGAGTGTCACCAGAACTTCCTGCAGGGCCTCCAGTCCCTCACGTTTCAGCTCACAGGGTTTCCCCCCCCAGACCCGATCCGCCGCGTAGACCGGGGCCACGCGTCCCAGCCACAGCGAAGCACCCTCATGGTTGGTCTCCACCCGCCCCCCCAAGGCTGCAGCCACGAATCGGACGGGCCAGTGAGGGCTGCTGCCGGCCACCTCCAGGTCGGCAGGTTGCAGGCTCTGGCGTCGCAGAAGCCCTCCCAGGGCCAGGACCTGATCCGCCGGGTTGGTGGGGCGCGCCAGCACCCGGCGCAGGTCCTCGTCGGTGCGCCCGGACTGCTCGGGAGTTTCTCCTCCAGCCAGCCAGCCTTCCAGGACGGGCCCCAAGGGAGGTCGACCGACCTTCCCTTCGGGAATCCCACCGATCTCGACGAGGAGATCTGCCAGTTCCTTCAGGAGGCGGGCCCGATCGGGTTCTTCCGGCTGGTAGCTGGCGGCCAGCATGGCCTGGACCGCGCGCGCTATGTGGCGCGCGGGAAGAACCCAGAGGAAGCGGAACAGGGCATCCCAGTTCCGGTTCCGGGCGTTGACCCGTACCAGGAGATCTGCATCCTCATCGGTCAGGTCGGCCAAGGTCTTCTCTCGGCGGGGCACGACGAAGAGCCCGTTCATCCGAACATTGCCACTGTGCACTATGGCCTCGCGCAGGCGGGCCTGCAGTTCGGGGGGAGCGGCCTGGAACTCGGGGCGCAGCACCTGGAACTCGTGGTCGGCTCCCAGGTAGTCGTCCATGCGCCCGACCAGGACCAGGTACATGAAAGTCCGGCCCTCCAAGGAGTGCTGATGGCCAGCCTCCTCGATCAGGCGGACCAGGGGCTCGCCGCCCTCCCCGGCCAGGACGAGGTCGATCATCCCATCGATGGCACCCGGCCGGGTCACGCCTCGCAGGACCTGCTCCGCCCGGGAGCGGATCACCGGGTCCCGGTCCTCCAGGGCAGCCACCAGGGCGGGAATCTCCGCTCCGTCCGTCCCCACCATCTCCTCCAGGCGGGCCACTGCCAGGCAGGACAGAACCTGCACTTCCAGGGGTTCCCGGGCCGTGTAGCCGCAGGACTCGAGGATCCGGGCCAGCCTGGGCTCCCGACTTCGGGCCCAGAGGCCGCACAGGGCGTCTACGGCAGCCGGGTCGGGAAGCGCTCGCAGGATCGCCTCGGCCCGGGCCGCCAGGTCGGGATGGGGAGAGTCCAGGGCCTGTACCAGGGGAAAGACGACGTCCGGATGGCCCGAATGCTTCTCCAGGGCCCGCAGCCCCAGCCAGCCCAGGAACCTCCCCAGGAGGGGACGGGTCGAGATGGTCCAGCGAGCCCATCGGGCCAGATCCTCCCGAGTCGGTAGCGACACTTCAGGATCCTCCCGCCTCGAGCCGTTCCTCCCGGTCGGAGTCCGACGAGCCGGCCTCCATCTCACAGAGCCCGGGCCAGACGGAAGCCGAAATCATAGGGCCGATTGACAAGCGGTGGCCCATCCCGCTCGAATCGGCGCCGGGTGCAGGAGAAGGAGTCCGGGGAATCGTCCCTCCATGAACCTCCCCGCACGACGCGATTAGGATTGTCCGGCGGCACCAGGACCCCCCGCCGATAACGTGCATAAGCACCGATTTCATAGCCGTCTGCACACCACTCCAGCACATTGCCTGCCATCTGATAGTGGCCCCAGGGGCTGCATCCGGAGGGGTGGGCCCAGACCGGACAGGTCATGGGGGCTTCTGGAGAGCGCGCCGAATCCTTCGTGTATTGGCCCAGATGGCGACAGCGAGATGGATCCCAGTGGTCTCCCCAGGGATGGCGGCGGCCATCGACCCCCCGCGCCGCCTTCTCCCACTCCAATTCGGAAGGCAGCCGCAGGCCAGCCCAGCGGGCATAGGCCTCGGCTCCGGGCCAGGAGACCTGCATCACGGGGTGGTCGCCCAGGCCTTCCCGAGGCGCGTATCCCTCTCTGGTGCGTTGGACCAGACAGTCCCGGTCCATGAGGATCCAGCGCTCCAGGTCCGCCTTCTCGGGTTGGACGGCCTCGAGGAAACGAGCATACTGGGCGTTGGTCACGGGGTGCAAGGCCAGGTAGTAGGCCGGCAGGTGGACCGGAAAGGGTTCGTCGTAGCCCTCGTCGCGCCCCTCGCCTCCAGCCAGGAAGACGCCCTCCGGGACCAGCAACAACAAGGTTCCATCCTGCGGATTCTCCAACAGGGCTCGACCTGCCCGGAGGGCGGCGCACTCCAGTGGCTCTTGGGTCCAGTCTTCGGGCCAGA
>JAAZKF010000346.1 GCA_012799975.1 Burkholderiales bacterium | reverse complement strand
CCCCCCCGAGGCCCTGACCTCCCCTACCTGAGCCCCGAACTACCCCAGACGCGGCGGCCCAACCCGCCGGGAGGATTCTTGAGACGCTTGCGCGATCGACTGGCCCTGGTCTTCGGAGGCCTGATGTTCTTCGTCCTCGTGGCCATCATCGCCAACGAGGAGTCGGTGCTTTCCAGCCTGGTCGAGGACCTGGAGACGCAGCGATTCAGCTCCTCCGCAGCGGACTTCCGGGACCGCCTGGAAGCCGTCCTGGACGTGCACGCCGCCCGACTGGAAGAGCTGGACCGCACCGAAGACCTGGAAGACCACGTCCTCTCAGGAAGTCCCCAAGCGGCTGAGGAAGTGTCGGTCCTGGCCCACCGCACCGGAGCCGAGCTGGTGGTGCTGGCTGATCCTGCAGGGCGTGTCCTGGCCACCAATCGCCGGGACCACATCACCGAGGGCCTGCTCAAAGAGCTCCCCGCCCTGGGCCACACGCGCAAGGCGCTGGTCCTGCTCCCTGAGGGACTGCATCTGGTCAGCACGCGGGTCTTCGTCCGCAATGGAAAGGCCAGCCTGATTCTCCTGCTGGCCGATCACGTGGGCCGGGAACAATTGAGACGGGCCGCCGGAGGCGAAGACGACCTCCTCTTCCTGACGGCGGGTCCCCGCGTCCTGGAGACCTTCGTACCTCCTGGAGCGAACCTGCCTGCAGTGGAAAAACTCCAGAAGAGCTTTAAACCTCACCTGCGGAAAACCCAGGCACGCCAGGACATCTGGAGGCTGCAACTGGCCGGCTTCCCCTTGGTGATGACCAGTCGTCCCATACTGGCCTCCACGACGGAAGGACCGGGAGTCGAGATCTGGTTCGGCCGCCTTGCCGAGGAAGTCTACGCCCCCGTCAAAGAGCAACGTCAGAGACTGGCCGGACTGGGTCTGGTTGGACTTCTCGGGGTCCTGGCCGCAGCCATCGCCATCTCGGGACGCATCACCCGACCGTTGGAGTCCCTCAACCAGCGGATGAGGCGGGTGACCAAGGGCGACCTGAACCCCATCGAGATCCCCGGACGCGATGAGGTCTCCCAGTTGGCGGCCTCCTTCAACGAGCTGACCTCCTGGCTGCGCCAGAGACTACTCCTGCGCCGCTACGTCCCGCTCGAGGCCCGCCAGCGCATCGATGCGGACTCGGAAGGTCGGGTGATCCTTGGGGGGCAACGCACCCGGGTCACGGTCCTGTATTCGGACCTGCGTGGATTCACGGCCCTTTCCGAGCGCCTGGACGCCACCGAAGTGGTGGAACTGCTCAACGAGTACCTCAACGCCATGATTCCCGTCCTGCACTCCAACGGCGGTGACATCAGCGACTACCTGGGCGACGCCATCCTGGCCGTCTTCCACGACGGAGAGGAACCCTCGGGATTGCGGGCCGTTCGTACGGCCCTGCAGATGCTGGAGGCCCTCGAGGACCTGCGAACGGAAAGCCGGAATCCCCACATCCGAGAGTTGAAGATGGGAATCGGCCTCCACACCGGCGACGCCGTCGAAGGCAACATCGGCTCGGAGGAGCGCCTCAAGTACGCCGTGGTGGGCGACACCGTCAACATCGGCGCCCGAGTCCAGGACCGCTCTCGGGACGGTCGGCACAGTTGCATCCTGCTCACCGAGTCGACCCGCCAGGAGGTCGGCGAGCGCATCCCCCTGGCCTTCTTCGGCAACGAAGTTCTCAAGGGGAAGAGCGACCCCATCCCGATCTGGGAGGTGGTAGCCGCCCCCGCCCCTAGACCTGATCCTCCGGGATGACTTTAGGTGAGGTCCCGTCCCCGGGGACGACGGCGGGAGCGTCGACCAGGGCCCGGGTGGCGCGGGCCAGGCGGCGATGGGCCAGTTCCACCACGAAGCGACGACGGTAGGCCTGCCAGGCCACGGTGCCCACGTCAGCCAGCAACTGATGGTTTACCCCAGCCCCCACCAGGCCGCCCACCAGGACGACGGCCTGGGCCGCCTTGCGCCGCATCAGGCCAGCCGCCAGGTGACGTGAGAAGGCCTGCAGCCCCTTGGCCAGGACCAGGCGCTCGAGGTCCTTCAGCGGGACCCCTTCGCGGATCATGTCCTGCAGGCCCTCCAATTCGGCCAACCCCAGCCGACGCCGATCGTCTTCCAGGAAGTGCCCCAGATCAAGGATCTTGAGCATGTGGGCCTCCTCGGCCGCCCCCTGGACCGGGAACCCGTAGCAGGTGGCCATCTCCAGGATGCAGCGGTACAACAAGGTATAGAGAACGGGAACGTCGGCCAGCAAGCCGAAAAGGCCCGACACCCCCGAAGCCGCCCCCTGCATGGCTGCTGCGCGGCGATGGAAGGTCAGGCTGTCCCGGGCGAAGCGATCCAGGTCCCGGATGTCGGCCCGGAAGATCTGCTCGGGTTCGGTTCCGACATCCAGGCCGATCCTGGCGCTGATCCGATCCAGGACCCCCTGTCGGGAGAAGGTGGCCTCCGAAGCGCTCCGCACCGCCAGCAGGGCCTGGTGGATGCCCTGGGCCAGGCCCTCCCGAAAGGAACCGGGCACTGCGTCGAAAGCCTTCTCGAAGGGCCGACCGGCCAGAAGGACTGCCCTCCCCAAGGGCCCCGAGCTCTGCGTGGCCCAGGAGCGCACCTCGTCAAGGACCTCCTGCTCGGCAGGCCGGAGATGAGACTTCCAGTCAGACATCCCTCCAATTTCACCGAACTCGGGGGTGAGGACCTGCCCGGAAGTTCCGGATTCTGACATCCTCCAGGCAGGTTCCGACCTGCTGATTGGCCAACACTCCCCACATGGCCTTGGCCCCCCACTCCCCGAACCGGGGAACAGGACAAGAGAACACCCCGAGAAGGAGGTAGGATGGCCGGAATCCTGGTCTACACAGCTCCCACCCGGGGGCATCTGTACCCCCTGGTTCCGACACTGGAGACCCTGCTGGAACGAGGTCACGACCTCTTCGTCCACACCGCCGGCGCCGAAGTCCGGACCCTCCGGGAACTCGGTTGCGAAGCGCGGCCCCTGGCCGATACGGTGGAATTCGCCATTCGCAACGACTGGCAACACATCGAACCAGAAGAGGCCCTGCACAGCCTGCTGCTGTATCTGGTGGACCGCGGCTCGGCCGAAGCCGAGGACCTGCAAAGGGCCATCGAGGTCCACCAGCCCGACCTGCTCGTCGTGGACATCCATGCCTTCGGCGCCCTGGCTTGCGCCGAGACCTGTGGATTGCCCTGGGCCTCCTGGTCGGCCACCCTGCTCCCCTTCCCGGCTCCGGGCATACCGCCCTTCGGCCTGGGCCTGCCGCGGAGCTCGGGAGCATTGGGTGCGGTGAAGAACTGGGCCAAGGCCAACTCGGTGCAGAAGGCCTACGACCAGGCCCTTCCTCAGTTTAACGCCCTGCGCGAGTCCTTGGGGGCCTCCCCCCTGAACCACCTGCTGAACTGGCCCACCATCCCCCCCCGGCTTTTGTACTTTACCGCCGAACCGTTCGAATACCCCCGCCAATGGCCGGAATCGGTGCGCCTGATCGGTCCGGGCAACTGGGAACCCTTCCCCGAGCTCCTGGACCTGGAGGAGGACTCCCGCCCCCTGGTACTGGTCAGTTGCAGCACGGAATTCCAGAACGACGGGCACCTGGCCGGCGAGGTCCTGGAGGCTCTGTCCCGCGAGAAGGTGCGCGTCCTGGTCACCACTGCCTCGGTAGACCCGGAGGCTTTCTCGCCACCGCCCAACAACGCCCGAGTGGTGCGCTTCGCCGCCCACGGGCCTTTGATAGCCAAGGCGGCCTGCGTGGTCTGTCCGGGCGGTATGGGTCTGGTCCAGAAGTCCCTCTCGGCCGGGGTTCCGGTGTTGGCCGTGCCCTTCGGACGCGACCAGATCGAGGTGGCTCGACGCATCGAGAACCTCAAGGCCGGGGTTTCTCTTCCGGCCTCCCGGATGACTCCTTCCCTGCTCTGCCAGGGTGTCCACCGGGCCATGGAGTGCCGTCGGGGTGCGGTCGAGGTCCAACTGGCCTTCCGGCAATGCGGGGGAGCCCAGGCTGCAGCCGACCTGCTGGAAGAGATGCTGCCCCCGCTGGTCTGAAACCCCGAACGGACCGACCCCTTTTTCAGTCTCGAGAGGCCCCGGCCAGGCCCAGCCGGACCAGGTTCAGGCCGCCCTGGGAAGCCCGGGTCGAGAGCAGGGGGCCCGCCATCATGAGCAACTCCTGCTCGTTTGTCCCCTCCGCATGGCTCAGGGCCATCGGCACCCGCGCCTGCTGCCCAGAAACTCGGCCCGCTCCCACCACCAGGGAAAGCGCAGCCCCGGTTTCGCGGCGCCAGCGCGACGCCGCCGCACGTGCTGAGGGCAGATCGGCAGGCCAGGGAAGGAGCGTGGACCCGGTCGACTCGCCCGGCAAAGGCGGAGAGGGGACCAACAGGGCACACCGCAGGGGGGCATCGACCTGGCTCAGACGGGCGGCCAGAAGCCCTCCGCTGGCCACCTCGCCCAGCGCCAGGTCCAGGCCCCGCGCCCGCAGCATCCGGGCGACCACCTGTTCCAAGCCCTCTCCCGCCTCCGAAAAGAGATGAGGTCCCAGTTCCTCCCGCAGTCGGGCACAGAAAGAATCCAGACCTTCTTCGGGTTCACTGCCCGAGCCTCGAGTCGCCAGGCGAAGTTCGAGGTCCAGTGGAGAGAAATTCACCGTGACCTCCACCTCGGGGAAGGCCCGAACCAGGGGGGCGATCCGCTGGTCCAGGCCCGATTCGGTAAGCCCATAGACTTTGAGCACCCGGCGCGCCATCCGCAGGGGACCAGCGTGGGGACGCAGGGCGGGCAGCAATTCCTCCAGGAACATCGGCTGCATCTCGCGAGGGGGACCGGGGAGCAGGGCCAGCCAGCGGCCGTGCATCTCCAGCAGGATCCCGGGCGCGGTCCCCAGCCGGTTGGGCAGGCAGCGCGCTCCTTCCGGGACCATGGCCTGACGCAGGTTATTGGAGGGCATCTCCATACCGCGCTCGGCAAAGCGCCGGCGCAGCGCTTCTTCGATCGCCGGGTCGGAGCGCAGACAGCATCCCGTGGCCTGCGCAGCGGCCTCCCGGGTCACGTCATCCCGGGTAGGGCCCAACCCACCGGTGCAGATCACCAGCTCCGCTCGCCCCAAGGCCTGCGAGATGGCCTCTTGGAGGTCCGGACCATGGTCGCCCACGATGGTCTTGCGCCGGACCGGAATACCGATTTCTTCCAGGCGGGCCGTCAACCACAGGGAATTGGTGTCGCTGCGTTCGGGCGAGAGCAGTTCGGAACCGGTGGCCAGGATCTCAGCGTGCATGGTGCGGGCCTGTGGCTAACCTAACGGGGACTGACGGCCAGGAACTCCAGGCCGGGGTTCTTCTCAGCGGTATAGTTCAGGTCCCACTCGCTGGGGAAGAGCGCCACGGGCCGGTCACAGCAGTCCAGCGCCCGCCGAGCCAGGCGCGAAGGTTCGAAGCCCTCCAGCAGTTCTTCGGGCCCCACCACCCATCGCGCCAGACGGTAGCTGAGGGGCTCGAAACGAGCTTCGACTCCGTAATCGCTCTTCAGACGATGCTCGACCACCTCGAACTGCAGCTTTCCAACCGCCCCCATGACCGGATTCCGCACGTGCTCGTCGGCCATCCAGAAGATCTGGATCGCGCCCTCCCGCTGCAACTGCTCGAGGGCCTTGTTGAACTGCTTGCGCCGGGAGGGGTCATCCACCATCACCCGGGCGAAGTGCTCGGGCGGGAAGAGGGGGATCGGGTCGTAGTGGATATCGGTTCCCTCCACCAAGGTATCCCCCAGCACCAGCTCGCCCGAGTTGACCAGGCCCACCACGTCGCCTGGGAAGGCCTCGTCGACCGTCTCGCGTTCCTGGGCAAAGAGGCGCTGGGGATAGGTCAGGCGGATCACCTCTCCGGTCCGGACGCAGTGAACCTTCATGCCGCGCTCGAAGCGGCCCGTGCACACCCGGAGAAAAGCCACCCGGTCGCGATGCCGGGGGTTCATATCGGCCTGAATCTTGAAGACGAACCCTGAGAAATCGGCCTCGGTCGCCTCGACCGGGCCGCGGTCGCTGTGGCGAGGCCCGGGCGGAGGGGCCAGACGCAGGAACTCTTCCAGGAAGAGTTGGACCCCGAAGTTGGTCAGAGCGCTTCCGAAGAAGACCGGGGTGACCTTGCCAGCCAGGAAGGCCTCGCGGTCGAAATCCTCCCCCGCCGCCTCGAGCAGCTCGGTCTCCTCCGAGAAACTGGCGAAAACATCGGGCTCCACCAGACGTGCCACATCTTCGGAGCGCGGGTGGGCCACCCGGACCCGGGCCTTGGAGGCCCCGTGCCCCGTTCTTTCAAAGAGGTGCAGCTCACCGCTCTTCATCTCGTAGACGCCTTTGAAGCGCGAGCCGTTTCCCAAGGGCCAGTTCATGGGAACCGCGCGCATGCCCAGGACCTTCTCGATCTCTCCCAACAGGTCCAAGGGGTCCTGGGTGGGACGATCCATCTTGTTGATGAAGGTCAGGATAGGCAACCCGCGCTGGCGACACACGTCGAAGAGCTTCAGGGTCTGGGTTTCGATGCCCTTGGCTGCGTCCAGGATCATGACGGCGCAGTCGACGGCCAGCAGTGTCCGGTAGGTATCCTCACTGAAGTCCTGGTGCCCCGGGGTATCCAGAAGATTAAGCAAGAAGCCTTCATACTCAAAGCTCAGGACGGTGGAGGTAACCGAGATCCCCCGCTGTTTCTCGATCTCCATGAAGTCCGAGGCGGCGTTTGTCTGCGAACGGCGCGCCCGGACAACTCCGGCCAGGTTGACCGCCCCGCCATAAAGCAGGAGCTTCTCGGTGAGGGTGGTCTTGCCGGCGTCGGGATGCGAGATGATCGCAAAGGTCCGCCGTCGACTGACCTCTTCGACGATCCGGTTGGGGTTCTGGAGGGCTTCCTGCATGTCGATTTCCCGTAGATTCGAGGATTCGGCAGATCTTAGCAGGGGCCGGGAAGAGGTGTCAAACACTACCCCCCCCTTCCTCCCATGGCCTGAATCCGCCGCCTGGCGTGGCATTCGGCCGTCGAGGCGTTGAGACCCCACCCACACCCTGGTGTGGGTGGGAGGGGCCCGTCTGCGTCGTCAGGCGCACCTCTGCGGTGCTTACTTGATTTCCAACT
>JAAZKF010000345.1 GCA_012799975.1 Burkholderiales bacterium | reverse complement strand
GCCATGACGGTGGTGGCCCTCCTCAGCGTGCTGACGTGCACGACGATCCTCAACACCCTGGAGGCCAAACCCTATAGCGCCCTACTCTTCGAGACGATTTCGGCGCTGGGGACGGTAGGCTTGAGCAAGGGGATCACCCCCAGCCTGAGTCCGGCCTCCAAAACGCTTCTTTGCCTGGTCATGTTCGCAGGGCGGGTGGGCCCCCTGACTTTGGCCTCCAGTCTGGTCTTCCGCACTTCGCGGTCCACTGGCCGACGGCCGGAAGGAGAGGTTTTCCTGGGATGAGACGACAGTTCCTGGTGGTCGGCCTGGGGCGTTTCGGCGTCAGCCTGGCCGCGTTGTTGGAGAAGATGGGCGGTGAGGTCCTGGCCGTGGACCGCCGCGAGTCAGCGGTCATGGAGGTCGCTGACCTGGTGACCTCCAGCCTGATCGCAGACACCACCGAAGAGAGGGTCGTCAAGGATCTGGGGGTGGAGAACTTCGACGAGGTGGTCTGCGCCATCGGCACCGACGTCGAGGCCAGTTTGATGACCACCCTGCTGCTGCGCGAGTTCGGGGCCCGAATCCTGATTTCCAAGGCCAGCACCGAAATGCACGGGCGCCTGTTGGAGAAGATCGGGGTGGACCGCGTGATCTATCCCGAGCGCGACATGGCGGCCCGCCTGGCTCGGGATTTCTTCGCGCCGCCGGGCATCGAGGAGTTGTTGGACCTGTCGGTGCAGCACAAGATGTTCCAGATCCAGGCCCCCGTGCATTTCCACGAACGCAGCCTGGCGGACCTGCACCTGCGGGCCCGCTTCGGGATGAACATCATTGCCATCCGTCGGGGCGAGAAGACCATCGTCAGCCCTTCGGCCCAGGAGACCCTCCACGACGGCGATGGCCTGGTGGTCGTGGGTGACTATGACCGGGCCCAGGAAGCTTTGAAGAAGCCGGAATAGAGGCTGTTGGCCCGTCGCATCCGCTCGCCTGGAGAAGCGAAGGTATGTGCTCCGGGAACCAGAAGCCTTAAAGAAGCCTTAAGGTACCGAGCTGGTTCCCAGCACCCGTCCGGAGATTTTCATGTGGATAGGGGTTGACAGTTTGGAAAGATTTTTCTACAATCACCTTTGTCGCCAGCGACAAGAGATGTCGCGGGGTGGAGCAGTCCGGTAGCTCGTCGGGCTCATAACCCGGAGGTCGCAGGTTCAAATCCTGTCCCCGCAACCAAAGAGAAGACCTGCTTCATGCGGGTCTTCTTGCTGTACGCAGCCGCTGCGCAACGCCTCGGAAGGCGGCCATATGCAGCCGTTACAGTCGATTCCAACTGATGTAACCAGCACCAAAATCGGCACGGAGCGCAGGACGGGGGTCTGCTATTCCCCAACCTCGTAGTCCGCTTCAGCTCCGTCGGGGTCCTCATCGGCCTTCTCGGCCTTGCGCTCGCGGCGGCGCTCTTCGGCCAGGCGCAGTTCGTCGACCTGGTCGGGATATCGGCGCTGGAACTCGGCGCGATACAGGTCGGAGCCGGGCTCGTCCAGCCGGAAGTC
>JAAZKF010000344.1 GCA_012799975.1 Burkholderiales bacterium | reverse complement strand
GGCCCTGCCTTCGGCAGTAGTAGACGTTGACCGCCACCAGGATCTCGTTGAGTCGATCCAGGTCCAGGACACTGGCTGGAGGAATCGCCTCGACGTCTCCCGCAAAGTTGAGCGGACAGACGTCCACGCCAGAACCCTCTTCCTCACGGAACAATACGGGAGCCCCGTGGGTGCGACAAATCAAGGGGCGTTCGGGATAGACGGCACAGCGATCCTGCCACAACAGAGGGCAGGCCCCCGTCCCGGAGGTTGAAAGCTGCTCGCCCAACCGGCAGAGGAATTCCTCGCTCCGTCCCAGGAGGGCCCGACGCACCCGGTCGGCCTCGACCGGGAAGACCGCCAGGTCCTGCTGACAACACGCCGAGCAGCCGGCTCGACATGTCAGTCCCTCCGGGTGGCGCGACCTCAGGGCGGCCATGAAGCCGTCCACCTGATCCACCAGTTGGAGGTAGTACTCGTCTGGCGAGCGGGGGATGCCTGTCCCGGAAGCGCTGGCGGAGGGGTCCGAGGGGGGAGGGTCGCAGGGCACGGTCGGAGGGAAGGCTCCAGTTCCTGTAACTGCCCGCTCAGGGGAGGGGAAACACCCGTTCGCGGGGATTCCGCGCCGAGTCCTGAAGGGTACTTCGAGCGGCCGGCAATGGTCGACTCTTCTCTTCGGCCGGCCCATCTCCTCGCCCTGGGGTCCGGTCGGAAAAGACCCGGCGAGGCGACCGAGGGGTTCCTGGCCAGGAGACCGAGGCCGACGCAACGAAAATCACCTCCATGAGCTGTCGAGAACTCCTGACCCTGGCCCTGACCCTGGCCCTGACCTGGATGGCCGGGAGTGCGCTGGCCGAACCCGGGAAGGATGCCCTGCTGACCCGCCAGCAAGGGAAAGTGGAGATCCGTCGCCAAGGGTCCAACACCTGGACCCCGGTTATTGCCTCCCGCTACCTGACCAACGGAGACTCCGGCCAGACCGGCCCTGCAGCCCGAGCCCAGGTCCAACTCCAGTTCCGGAACCTACGTCTGGCCGTGGGCCCCGCCACCCGCTTCACCGTGGCCGAACTCAACCGGAAAGCGGGCCAGGCAAGCCTGGAACTGGGCTGGGGTGCCCTGCGTGCTCGCCTCAAGGGAAGGACCCAGGCCTCCGAAAACTACCAGGTCCTCACGCCCAATGCGGTCCTGGCAGCCCAGGGCACCGAGTGGGTGACCCACTACGTCACGCTCCCCCAGGACGGTACTCCCCCCCAAGGAGGGGATGCCCTGCCCGAGGGCTGGCCGCCCACGCCTCCGGGGCACACCCGGGTAGCGGTCCATGAGGGCACAGTCCGGGTGCAGTCCGTCCCAACCGGCGCGGTCCAACTCCTCCAACCGCGCTCGACGGCCGACATCGGGCCGGAAGGGATGATCGTCGTCAACCCGCCCGACTTCCCCTACCCCGTGGAAGCCTCCGCTGCTCCCGCCATCGAAAGGGGGACCACCAGCCGGGGTGAGCTTCAAGGCGAAGGAAGCGATCCTCTGGGCAATCCATCGCAGCCCTCAGCGCGTCCAACAATCCCCTCCGATTCCCATCCCTCACCGCCCCATCCATGACAGAAAGGCCCGGTCTCTGAGACCGGGCCTTCTTGGTGCGGAGGGGGGGACTCGAACCCCCATGGATTTCTCCACACGCCCCTCAAACGTGCGCGTCTGCCAGTTCCGCCACCTCCGCGTTCGGCAACAGCGCAATTATATGGAGACCCCCCGCACTTGTCAACGCGTTCTGCCTCCCCTGAATCCGCCGCCTGGACCCTGGCAACGGCGCGCAGGGAGTCCTCCGGGTGGGACAGGGGCCTCCCGAGCCCGGCTGAGGGGGTGTATGGGCGGCTGTTGATGGTAGCCCCAGGCCGCGGAGG
>JAAZKF010000343.1 GCA_012799975.1 Burkholderiales bacterium | reverse complement strand
CGGCCGCCCTTCTGGACCAGGACGGGGCAGAACTTGAACGAGCGATGGATGTCGAAGATCTTCTCCCGGTTCTCGAAGCCGAAAAGCCAGCGCCAGCGCCCCTGGTCCAGGAAGAGCTCGCGCAGCCCCGAGGTGCCCTTGTCGGTGTAGACGCCGCTGGGCACCACCAGGCCCAGTTGGCCCCGGGGGGCCAGCAGGCGCCAGGCCTGCTCCAGGAACATCTTGTAGGTGTTCAGGTCGGCCGAGCCCTGGTGCCGGAAGGGGTGGGCGGGGTCGGCGTGGCCCCGGCGCCCCCGCCGGTGACCGGCCCAGATGCAGTGCAGCATCTCGTTCCTCTTGCCGCTTCGGTCCAGGCTGAACGAGGCCCCCTGGTCGGCTCCGTCTCCGAAGGGGGAGGCGGCGTTCTTGACCAGGTTGGACATGGCCTTGAAGTCGGCGTTGTAGGAGAGCCAGGCCGACTCGTCCCGGGGACGTTCCCTGAAGAGCGCCGTCTGGCGGGCCAGGGCCTCCTGTTTGCCGTAGGTGCGGTAGAGGGGGTCCAGGTTGCTGAAGAACTCCTTGGAGTTGGGCTTCTGGATCTCCCAGGGCGGGTTGCCCACCATGGCGTCGAAGCCGCCGTGGGCCGAGGCGCCTTCGGCGGTCCCGGGGCCCGCGGTGGCCTGGAAGACGTCGGGGAACTCCAGCTCCCAGTGGAAGAAGCGGTGCCGCTGGAGCAGTTCGGCGGTCAGGGCCCGGGTCGGCTCGGAGGGGGCGTGCAGCGCGCCGGGCAGGGGGGCGTGCTCCAGTTGGTCGGCCGGCCAGAACCAGGCGGCGCACCAGCGGTCGAAGGCCTCGCGCAGGGTCTGCAGGGCCTGGGAACCCTGGATCCGCTCGCGGTAGAAGCGGGCCTGGGCCTCGGCATCGGTGGCCTCGAAGGCGTGCAGCTCCTCGAAGAGGCGGACGGCCTCGTCGTGGGTGGTCTCGGGCTGGAACCCCTCCAGGGCGTGATCCATCAACTGCTGGGGACCCAAGGTGTCGATCCAGCGGCCCAGGGCGGGCTTGACCCGGTCGCCGCGGAAGGCCCTCAGGGCTCGGGTCCAGGCCTCCTTGGGGAAGTGGACGCCGTTGGTGTGGGCCTTGTCGCCGCCCTCGCGCTCCCAGGCCAGGGCCGGGTAGTCCTGGAAACGGTCGAACCAGCAGCCCACCAGCGAGTTGCCGCACTTCACCTTGTGGTCCAGGAAGGTGAAGGGAAGATCCCGGTCCATGGTCTCCACCCACAGGGCCACCCGGCACAGTTCCACGGCCAGGGGGTCCAGGTCCACCCCGTACAGGCAGCGCTCCACCACGTGGCGGCGCAACCGGGCGCGCACCCGGCTCTCGGCGTCCTCGGCGTCCACCGGCATGTCGCGCACGCAGCCGGCGAACCAGGGGGGGCGGGCGCCCTCCTCCAGGGTCACCTCCAGGCGGTCGTCGGGGCCCGCGGCGCCCTGCCCCCGGGTCCCGCGGGTCAGCCAGCCGTGGTGCAGCAGGCTCTCCCACAGGGCCTCGGCCAGGTAGCGCAGGGCGGCGATCAGGAACGAGCCCGAGCCGCAGGCCGGGTCGCAGACCTTCAGGGCCAGCAGTTCCTCCGGCGTGCGCACCGTCCACTCGGCGGGCGGGGCCTCCTCGCACCCATCGGGCGGGGCGTACAGCAGGGGGTGCAGGGTGCGCCGCACCGTGGGGATGGCCAGTTGGGGGCGCGTGTAGAAGGTTCCCGAGCCCTTGCGGGTGCCTCCGAAGCGCACCAGGTACCACTCGCCGGGCAGGACCACCCGGCGGATCAGGCTGCGGGCCGCGCTCTGGCGGTCCTGCTCGTGGCGGGCCAGGGCCTCGGGGGTGCGGGAGGAGGGGCTGCGCACCATCCTTCCCGCCTCCACCGCCCTCAGGGCCCAGCGGACGGCCCGCTCCCGGGCCGCCCTGCGCCGGTCGTCGGGGTCCTCCTCGTCCTGGTCGGCGGCCCCGGGTTCGGAGTCCGCCTCGGCGCCGGGCTCCTCCGCCTCCTCTTCGGCGGCTTCCTCCTCGTCGGTCTCCTCGCCCTCCTCCTCGGAGGCCTCGGACCGGGAAGGCTTCTTGAACTTCTCGACCAGCGAGCGGAGCCCGCCCGCGTCCATGGCCTCCAGGCGGGACAGGGGCAGGGCCGGCTCGTCGCCCAGGGCCAGGAAGACCACCGGGTCCTCCTCGGCCACGTGGCGGAGTTCGAAGTCCAGCAGGCCCTCGTAGAGGATGCCGATGTACTCCGAGGACAGGTCCGCGAAGTCCACCGGGGCCTCCACCCACACCGAGCGGTTCCCCTGGCGCACGCGCACCTTGCTGCGGGACAGCAACTCCAGCATGGTGCGCACGGCGGCGTCGCCGGGCAGGCACTCCAGGGTGGGATCCTCCAGCACCGCCAGGGCCCGCCGGATGGGGTCGGCCGCGGACGGGTCTCCGGGCTCGAAGAGGGCTCCGCCATAGCGGCGGACGGGCAGGGCCTCGTGGGGCGAGCCCTCGTGGACCAGCCGGAACAGAGCCAGCACCCGCGGCCAGGCGGCGGGGGGACGGCTGCGCAGGCGCTCGGCTCCGGAGGACCAGAAGGCCTCCCCGGCCCGGCTGCCGGCCGAGGCCCCCACCCGGTCCAGGGCCTCGCGCAGGCCCTGCAGGCTGTAGCCGTCGTGGTACAGGGCGTTCTCGCGGGGCAAGAGGTCCAGGGCCTCCGAGAACAGCAGCACCACCATCCGCATCACCACCCGGGTGGCGGCCCGGTAGATGTCGCGCGCCGAGACGGGACGGACGGGGTCGGCCTGCAGCCCGGCCAGGGCGGGGCCGTACTCGCGGATCAGCACCTCCACGGCCTGGCGGACCCGCTCGCCCAGCACCGAGGAGAGCTCGGCCTGGCCTTTGCGGGAGGCCTCGATGGCGGCGCGCAGGGGCGCGGCCTGGCCTTCCCGCGCCGGCGCCAGGGCGTGCCGGGACAGCAGCGCGCGCAGGGCGTCCACCTGGGGGCCCGGGGCGCCCTCCAGGAACCACAGGTCGGTGTCCCATTCGGCCCAGGCCTCGTGGTCCAGACCCGCGTAGACCAGTCGGAACTGCCGGGCGTTGGTCAGAAGGCCCAGGCACTTCTCGCTCCGGCGCAGCCACTCCACCATCCGGGCCACGGCCCGGCGCCCCCGGCCTACCCCCAAGCGGCGGGCCTGGTCGTCGAAGAAGACCGGCAGCACCGCCCCGTGGGGACCCTGCCACACCCGGCGCGGGCGCACGGCCTCGCCGGTGATCGAGCGGCGCGTCCACTCGGCCGAGAGCGCCCCGCCCTTGACCCAGGCGCCCGAGTCGGCGTCGGCCCGGCCTCCCAGGCCCAGCACCTGCTCCAGCACCGTGTCCAGCAGGCGCGACTCGCCACCCTCCACCTCCAGGCGGGCCAGGTCGCGGCGCAGGCGCTCCTCCAGCCAGGCGGGCAGCGGCCCCGGCCCCTGGGGGAAGAACTCGGCCACCTTCGAGGGCGACAGCAGCAGGCCGCCGTGGCGCAGCGAGGCCCACCAGTCGCTCATCGGGTGAGGCCGCCTTCGTCCCACGGGTTGAAGATCTGGGCGCCGGTTCGGCTGAAGTCCCGGGTGTTCCGGGTTACCACGACCAGGCCATGGGTCTGGGCGATCGCCGCAATCATGGAATCGAGAATCGGAAGAGGGGTCCCCTGGCGCAGAGCCTCTCCTTGAATCCTCCCCCAGGTTCTCGCCGCCAGGGAGTCCAGGGCAAGGATCCGTCCATAGAAGGCAACCTGGAGTTCCTCCTCCAGCCAGGCTGTCAACTTCCTGCGCCGATTCCCGTCCGGGTGGTGAGAGGCTCCTTTGAACAGTTCCCCAAGGGTCACCGTGCTGATGAACAGGTCCCTGGTGTCCTGTCCGTCCAACCAGGCGGCCACGTTCGGGTCGGGTGCGGGTTTGCGGCCCTCGGCAAGGACACACGTGTCCAGAAGGAAGCTCAAAGCTCGACCTCCCGGCCCATCTCGTCTCGACGCTCCAGGTCCAGGTCGGGGTCGGCCAGGGGGGACTCCTGAAGGAAGCGCAGCATGGAACGCCGCGGCTCCCTCAAGCGGCGATACTCCTCGATGGACAGCACGACGGCTTCCTGCTCACCCTGCACGGAAATGACCTGCGGGCCTTGCTCTCGGGCGTCGCGGATAAGATTCCCGAGGTTCGTCTTGGCCTCGTCCAAGGGCCACGTGTTCACGGGCACACCTCCGAAGTCTGCTCCCTGGTCGGTTCGACGCCGGTGCCCTCAAGTCCGTGAGGAACCCGACAGGACACGGCCCTCTCCCAGTCGCTCATCGCCTCACCTCCGTCCCTAGTTCGAGTCGTCTGCATCGCCGCTTCCGGGGCGGGAAACCGCCGGCCCTGGGGCGAACTCTTCGGGTATGGACAAGTCGGCGTCCCAACTCCACCGGATCACCGTGGACCCCGAGGTCTGCGGCGGCAGGCCATGCCTGCGGGGGCTGCGGGTCCGCGTCAGCGACATCCTCGAGATGCTGGCGGCGGGAAACTCGCACGAGTCGATCTTGGAGGATTATCCGTACCTCGAACCGGGAGACCTCGTGGCCGCACTTCAGTTTGCCGCCCGCCAGGCCGATCACCCGATCCTGCGCAGCGCCTGAACCGTGCGGTTCCTCGTCGACGCCCTGTTGCCCCCCGCCCTGGCTCGCTGGCTTGAGCAGGCCGGGCATGAAGCCTGGCACGTCGCCGATGTCGGACTGCTTTCGTCGCCGGACAGTGAGGTCTGGGCCTTTGCCGAATCCCGCCGCGCCGTCGTGGTCACCAAGGACCAGGACTTCTTCGAGTTGGCCGCCTGGCGAGCCCAGGGGCCTCAGGTGCTGTGGATTCGGATCGGCAACTGCACACGGGCGGAGTTGATCCGTGCCTTCGAGTGTGTGCTGCTGGCGGCTGTCAGGGCCTTGCAGGCGGGCGAACAGATCGTCGAGATTCTCTGAGGGGGCCCCAGCCTCCGGGAGTCGCCCGTCGCTCATCGCCCCACCTCCGGCAGGCGGATCTCGAGGGCCACCGGGAAGACCTGGGCTTCCCCACGCATTTCGTAGCGCCTGGGCAGCAGGTGCTGCAGCACCCGGGTGCGCTCCCTCTCCAGTTGGTCGCGCAGCTCCACGTAGTGCTCGCGGCGGCGGCGCAGCTCGGCCTCCTTCTCGGCGGTGCTGCGCTCCAGCTCGGCCAGGTCCTCCTCAAAGAGCAGGCCCTGGTCGGCCTGCGAGCGCAGTTCGGCAAGTTCGCGCTCGAGCCGCTGCATGGTGGTGCTCTCGATCAGCGACGAGACCTCGCCGTGGCGGGCCTTGAAACGGGCCTCCTCGTTCTTGCGGGCGCTGGCCGCCGTGGCCTCCAGGACGGTCCGCAGCCGCTCGGTCAGGTGGCGGCGCGCCTGGTCGACGTAGGCCCGCACCTCGCGGTTGACCTCCAGCCAGACCTCGCGGGCCTCGGCCAGGTCCTCGGGCGTCGGGGGAACCCCCACGTCGCGGCGCCATTCCAGAGGAGGCCGGTGGGGCAGGGCAGGGGCCAGGTCACCTCGCCGCACGGGCAGGGCCACTGTGCGGACCCAGTGGTGGAAGCCTTCGCGCAGGTCGTTGACGGCCAGCTCCTCCAAGGTCAGCAGGATCATGGCCTCGGCATCATCGGGCAGGGGGGCGCGGCGCACCGACCAGCGGCTGGCCGAGTTCTCACCCGGGAAGCGTTCGCGAGCAAAGGCGGCCAGGGCGGCGTGGAAGAGGGGATGCCCCAGGTGCAGCAGGGCCGTGTCGCGCCGTGGGCGGAAGACCGGCCTTCCTCCCACGTCCACCACCAGGCGCTCGGGGTCGAAGACCAGGCCGGGCAGGACTCCGCGGACCCCGCGCCGCTCTGCCAGGCGCAGGGTGTCGTCCACCAGGCCCGCCCAGGTGCCGGGGATGGGGTGGAGCAGTTGCTGGCGGCCCTGCTCATCAGCGGGAGACAGGCGGGGCAGGCCTGCCCGCATGCCCATGGCCTTCTCCAGGGTATCGCGCAGGGCCGGCGGGTCCAGGTCCAGTTCGGCAGCAAAATCCTGTAGGGCCTCCCGTTCCTCCTGGCCTCCCCATCCGACCTCCAGGCGGGGGACTTGGGTCCGGCCCCGGGCCTGCTGCAGATGCGCCTCCAGGTCGGCGCGGACGGCCGCGACGGAAGCGCCTTGGACCAGCCGGCGTTCCACGGCCCGGTCGAAGACGTCTGCGGTCGAGCCCAGGTCCTCGCGGATGGTGTGGACCTTGTTGGCCACGTAGGCCAGGAAGGCCAGGTCGTCGTCGACCTCGGTGTGGAAGTGGAAGACGGTGACGTCGCGGGCCTGGCCGTGGCGGTCCAGGCGGCCGTTGCGCTGCTCGAGGCGGGTCGGATTCCAGGGGATGTCGTAGTGCAGCAGGTAGCGGGCCGACTCCTGCAGGTTCAGGCCCTCCGAGGCGGCGTCCGTGGCCACCAGGATCCGCACGGGGTCGGCCGGGTCGTTGAAGGCCGCCTTGATGGCCTCGCGCTCGGGCTCGCCCATCCCTCCGTACAGTTCCAGCAGGACCCCGGGCTGGGGGAAGCGCGCGCGCAGGCGGCCCACCAGGTCGTCCAGTGTGGCCTTGTATTCCGTGAAGACCACCAGTCGCTCGTCCGCGCGGAAGGCGCCCTCGGGCGTCCGCAGGCGTTGGTCCAGCAGTCTCAGCAGGGCGTCGAAGCGGGCATCCCGGCGCGGAGGCCTGCCTGGCGCGCTCAGGCCCAGGGCCTCCAGGGCCCGGTCCAGGGCCTCCATCTCGGGGCGCAGCGAGGCTTCCAGGGGTTTGAGCCAGGCACCCACCGTCCGGGCCGCATGGGCGGTGCGGCCTTCGGCCTCGCGGTCGTCGGCGGTCTCTTCGACCACCGCGCGGCGGGCCGAGTGGACCTCCTCCACCCGGGCCTCCTCGTCCGCCTCCAGCCCCGCCAGGTAGCGCCGCCAGGAGTCGGCGAAGGCCACCGGGCAGGAGAGCAGGCGCTTGCCCAGGACCTCGACCGCGAAACCGCCGGCCAGGTTCTCCTTGCGTCCCTGGCGGGCCATGAGGGTGCGCACCTTGGCCCGGAAGGCCCCGAAGGCCTGGGAGAGCCGCTGCTCCTCGGAAGACAAGGTCAGGCTCAGGGCCTCCAGATGGCGTTCGGCGAAGCGCGGCCGGTCGCCGTGCTGGTTGATCTCGGTCTTGAGGCGCCGCACCACCACCTCCTGGATGCGGCGCTTCACCCCCTCGCTGAGGTTCTCGGCGGTGCGCGAGAAACGCACGGGATCCAGGGACTCCAGAAGGCCCGTGAAGCTGCGCGTGTGGCCGTTGTGGGGGGTGGCGGTAAGGAAAATCCGATGCTCGAAGCGGGGGGCCAGAAGCTTCAGCATCTTCGAGGCCTCGCTCTCCTCCCCGAAGGGCGCCGGCGCCAGGTTGTGGGCCTCGTCGACGATCAGGAGGTCCCAAGGCAGGTGGGGCGAGTCCTCGGGCACCCGGCAGGCGGCGCGGAACTCCTCGAAGACGTCGGGCTGCTTGAGGTAGTCGTAGGAGGTGATGATCCGCGGGAAGAGGCGCCAGGGGTTGGCGTCCATGCCCAGGCGCCGGCGCAGCGCGTGGGTGGCCGGGCGGTCCACCAGGTCGAAGGAAAGCGAGAACTTATCGCGCATCTCCTGGCGCCATTGGGTGCGCAGTGAGGCCGGGCAGAGGACCAGCACGCGGCGGATGCGCCGGCGCAGGACCAGCTCCGAGAGCACCAGGCCGGCTTCGACGGTCTTGCCCAAGCCTACATCGTCGGCCAGCAGCAGGGCCACCCGGGGCATCCGCAGGGCCTTCAGCAGGGGAACCAGTTGGAAGTCCTCCACCTGGATGGCTCCGTGGAAGGGGGCGGCTAGGGGCATCCTTCCCATCGGGCGGGTGCTGTCGGCGGGGTCCAGGAAGGGGGACAGGGCCGTCCAGCGCGTGGCCCGCACCAGGGCGTCGAAGTCGCCGGGCACCATCGGGCCGGTGCGCTCCACCTCGGGCAGGTTCGTGGGCGCCAGCAGGTCCGTGGCCACCTCCCGCTCCCACAGAAGCGTCTCTTCCTGGGGGCTGTTGGGGTCCAGGTACTCCAGGGTCACCAGGTGGACCCGTCCCTCCAGCCCCCCGTCAAAGGGAAGCACCGAACTTACCAGGCCACGCCGGTTGCGCACCCTGGCCAGCATGCCCAGGCGTGGGATTCCATCGGATTGCTTGGGACCTGGCACTCCTTCCCTCCGGGACGCAGGTTGGGCCGGGGCTTCCACGCCTTTGCGGGAGTTCCCTGGCGCTCCATGGGGCTGGCAATAGATCAGCCCAGCGTGGTGCCCAGGCGTTTCAGGATGGCCTCCCGGCCATCTCCGGTGACCGAGGAATAGAGCATGACATCGTCCGGGGAAAGGCCCATGGCCACCGCGGAATCGCGGTGCGAACGGAGCAGTTGGGCACGCGAGAGTTTGTCGGATTTGGTCAGGATGACCAGGTGCTGGAAGGGTTTGTCCGCCAACCAGCCCTGCATCTGCAGATCCGAGGCTTTGGGGCCATGGCGGGCATCCAGGAGCTGGATGACCAGGACCAGCCCCTCCCGATGGGAGAGATAGTCCTCCATGGCCCGTCCCCAGCGTTCCTGTTCGGCCTTGGAGACCTTGGCGTAGCCGTACCCAGGCAGATCGACCAGATACCAGCGCTCGTCGATGAGGAAGTAGTTGAGCATCCGGGTCTTGCCGGGAGTGGAGCTGACCTTGGCCAATCCCTTCCGGCCCACCAGGCCGCACAGGAAGGAGGATTTCCCTACATTGGAACGCCCGACCAGGGCTACCTCCGGAAGGACCCGATCAGGCGGAGCCTGAGCTCGGGAAGGGGCGCTGGTGATGAATTCCGCCCGCTGAATCTTCAAGCGTGATTCCCTGGCTACTTCAGGCCTTCCAGATCCTGACGCGCTTCCAGGCTGCGCAGGGCCTGGAAGAAGGCCTCATCGCCCATCTTCTCGCGCACGGCCATCAACATGGCGCTGCCTTCGTCATAGCCTTCTTCCACCAGTGCGGAGATGCGTTCAGCGGTCTTGGGATCAGCGGCCTGCTGTTGGATGAACCTGGCCGAGGCCTTCTCAACCCTCTCGATCCCGCGGATGACGGTCCGCACGATCCCGTAACGAGCCTCGTCGGCCTGAACCAGATAATCCTTGTCGCCTTTGGATCGCTCGCGCATCTCCAGGCCCTTTTCCAAGGAATTCAGTCCGAATGACTTTTCTTCCCACATCTCGAGGAAGTCGGCCACGGCCAGGGCATGATCCTGCTGGGCGGCCTTGTCCTGGGGGTCGATCTGCACGTAGCCGGACTGTTCCCAGTTGTCGATGAGGCCCTTGTTCGAGAAGTTGGTGCTGCCGAAGAACTCGCCCTTATCGGTCAGCATGGCCTTGGCATGGACCTTGCGGTCGTGCTCGTCCGTCCGGGGCAAAAGCGCCCAGTGCACGGTAATCCCGGCATTTTCGAGGAACTTCACGCCGTACTCGTTGGGCGTGCCACCGTCGGGGTACACCCCCGGGTCGGCGATGACCCGGATATCCAGGTCCTTGCCCTCGGCCTTCAACTCATCGCGCCGGGCCACCAACATCGAGGCGACGCTGCGGGTGATCACGAAGGCCGGCATGTAGATGAACTCTTCCGCTTCCTGGATGGCGGTAAGCATCAGGGCCTGGCGCTCTTCGGGATAGTCGGCCAGGGCTACGGTCGAGGTGCCGGTAGCCTTGCCCTCGGGGAGGCTGATGTCGGCCAGGCTCCTGAGGTTCTTCGGGGTCCGGGTCGCCTCCAGGGTGCGTTCCGCCAAGGCCAGGAACTTCTGCTTCCCCTTCTTGGACAAGGGGATGTCCTGCCCGGACTGGAGGGCCTTATCGAGTTCGGCCATATTCAGGTCGGTGTAGTCCAGGGCCCGCTCGCCGTGCTGGTCGGCCAAGGCCTTGAGATCGGCGTAGCTGTTGATCTGCGGGAGCTGGGTGCCTGCTGGGGAGGGCCCGCCGACGCAGTCGATCAGGCTGGCCAGACCCCGACCCCGCATGTTGATGTCGCCGTCCATGAACCCGGCCAGGGGCTTCTCGCCGAAGACCTCCTCCAGGGTGGTGTTTGAAGAGTGTTCGACGTCGCGGGCGAAGTTCTGGACCAGCTGGCGCGCGGCGGGGCCTTCCAGGACGTAGCCCACATCGACGTTTTCGCCCGAACCCTGGTTGGCGTTCATGCCCGAGAGGAAGAATTGTTCGCCCACCCGCAGGCCCTTGCGGTGCATCAGGTTGTTGGGGTTGCCCAGTTGCTTGGAGATGGGGTACATCGAGATCCCGACGTCGCCCTTGGTCTGGGAAAGCTGCAGGAGGGCTCGCATCTTGTCGGGCACCTCGTCGATCACGACGTGGCTTCCCTGGTAGGCCACCAGACGGCCTGGATCGACGTTGACGCGGACCTTGTTGCCGGCTTGGGCGGCCTGGGCCAGTTTGCCGACGATATCCTGGTTGGTCAGCTCGTAATACTGGGCGTTGATCTCGACAGGCTTGCCAGCTTTGCCGGAGGCTACCGCGCCGTCCAACAGGTCATTCATCTTCTTCCAGATTTCCGGACCGCGGACTCCTTCGGCACTGTTGCCCTGGAAGAGGCTGGGGCTGGTGCCGTCTCGCAGACCCTGGATCTGGGTCATCAGGGGTTCGAGAGCCCTTTTCTGGAGGTTGGAATGGGTCACGAAGGCGCTGACCAGGCCGGTGGGGCCAAAGGAGGCTCCGGCCAGGGCCTGGACGGCTACCTGCGATTGGGCCAGGGCCACGGATTGTTTGATCTTGCTGGCCCCAGCTTCGAAGACATGGAGATCCTGGAGTTCCGCCCTGATCCTGCGGTCCTTGTAGCCGGAGGCCTTCAGCTCGGCGTGCAGTCGGTAGTGGTGCCGGTAACAGGACTTGCTCAGATCGAGGATCTGTTTGAGGTCTTCTGGAGAGACCTGGTCGTCCTTGGCAACCCGGTCTGCCAGCTCGGTCCACGCTGCCGGGGCAGGGTTGCCTTCGGTCTTGATGTTTCGGGCGCTGTCCGCCATGGTCTGGATCAGCTCCGGATTGACCTCGTTGCGGTCGACCCGATTTCCTCCGACATTGAAGAGAGGACCGATCTGCATATGTCCTATGCCTCCTATGGCCATGGTGGCATTTGAAGGGATCGTGGATGTGGCGAGGATGTGAACAGTTCCCCATTTTCCTGGCCATGTTCCTGCTCCAGGGGACTTCCTCGAAGAGGCTGCCTCGGGTCGGCCCCGAATGCTTTGAAAAAGGCTCTGTCGGGACCTGTCCTGCAGTAGACCCGGCAATCTATGGAGGGGCCCCATGAAGACCCTGAACCGGCTATGGATCCTGGCGGCGCTCTTCGCCGTGACCATGACTTTGTGGGACACTCCCCTGGTCTACCCCATCAAGGTCCTCGTCGTGTTCTTCCATGAGGCCAGTCATGGCCTGGCAGCGATGGCCACGGGGGGACGGATCGAGCATATCCTCCTGGACCCCAACCTGGGGGGATTGATGACCTCGACGGGAGGCTGGCCCCTGGTCATTCTCCCCGCCGGATATCTGGGAAGCATGTTCTGCGGGGCAGCCCTGGTCCTGGGGGCCGCCTGGACCTCTCATAGGAGGGTCCTGTCCTTTTTGGTCGGATTCGCCTTGTTGGTCGTCACCCTGCTTTACGTGCGCTCTGTGTTCGGATTCGTCAGCGGTTTGCTCTTCGGTGGGCTGCTCTGCCTGGCCGGAGTACGCCTCAATGAGGCCTTCAACGATCTGCTCTTGTCCTTCCTGGGGGTGACCAGCATGCTCTACGCCTTGTTGGACATCCGGGATGACCTGATCGTCCGTACCGTCCCCCAGAGCGATGCGGTCGCCTTCTCCAACTATATTCCCCTGCCGCCGGTGGTGTGGGGGGTGGTCTGGGGCCTGCTGGCCCTGGTGGTGGCGGTTCGGGTCCTCTTGCTGGCTGCCGGGCCGCCCCCCTGGAAGAAGAAGGTTCAGGAGGATTGTCAGCCTTCCGGTTCCGAGGCGTCCTGACGGATTCGACCTTTTATCTCCTCAATCAGGGCTTGGATCTCGGGGTCCTTCTCCAGACCTCTACGGGCTTGGGCGAAGGTTTGGCGGCTGGAGAAGGGATTCAACCCTTTCTCGATCATCAGGTCTTCCAACACTTCGTTCAAGGTGGAGACTGTGGAGCCCTTGGGAATCCTGGGCAGCGCTTCTCTCATCAAGGCCAGCAGGCCGGTCCGGTCGGGCTTTTCCAGCGCTGGCAAGGCGGAGAGTTCGGCGAATCGGGCTGCCGACCAGAAGCGGGTGAAGGGCCCTGAAGGTGCGCTTGCCTGGCGGGCGGCCTCAAGGTCGGGGTACTGCCGCCTGTCGCGGAAGAGTCGGATCGCCTCCGGGCCTTCCCGGGTGAACCAGAGGACCTCGAAGGGCTCCATCCGGTCTGGTAGCGGTCCCAGGACCACGCGGCCGGGGATTCCCCGGGTGGGTTCGACCACCTCGGCGATGGGAGATTCCTCGCGGTAGGGCTCGGGCATCCCCGGACCGGAGATCTCGGAAATCCAGAGGGTGGGGGAGGCCACCACGCGTTCCTGCTGCCACATCCGCGTGGCAATGAACTCCCCTTCGGG
>JAAZKF010000342.1 GCA_012799975.1 Burkholderiales bacterium | reverse complement strand
CTGGCGGGGCTCGGAATTGCCATTTCGGCAGTTGATCGGGCGCGACGGGCGGATACAATCGGTCGACTTCGGTTCGCAACCCTTCGTCAGCCTCGACCCCGAGGCCGCCAACCTCGCCCATTCCCGCCTCACCGGTCTCTACGTCAAGCAGGCGCGGACCCGGATCGCCGAACTCCTCCGCGAGGTGGGGGCTTTGGTGGGCGAGTTGAAGCCGACCAGTCAGTTCGTCAAATACTATGAGAAGGGCGAATATCCCCTGGAGTTCGTCACCACCCGGCAGTGGTTCGTACGCCTTCTCGAACACAAGGAGGCCCTGCTGGCCAAGGCCCGGGAAGTCCAATGGCATCCTGAGCATATGCGAACCCGTATCGAGCATTGGATCGAGGGACTGCAGTATGACTGGTGCATCAGCCGTCAGCGTTTCTTCGGAGTGCCCTTCCCGGTGTGGTACCCGGTCCTGGAGGACGGCACGGTGGATCACACCCACCCGATCTACGCCACGCCCGACATGCTTCCGGTCGACCCGCTCTCGCAGCCGGCTCCCGGCTTCGACGAATCCCAGCGGGACAAGCCCGGTGGCTTCGCAGGCGACCAGAACGTGATGGACACCTGGGCCACCTCCTCGCTCACGCCCCAGATCGTCAGTGGTTGGGGAAGGGATCCCGAACGCCACCGCAAGCTCTTCCCCATGGATATCCGGCCCCAGTCTCACGAGATCATCCGCACCTGGGCCTTCTACACCATCGTCAAGGCCTGGATGCATGAGGGAACCATCCCCTGGAAGCACGTGGTGATCAGTGGCTGGATCCTGGACCCGGACCGCAAGAAGATGGAGAAGTCCAAGGGCAACGTGGTCACCCCGAGCCACTTCCTGAATGAGTATTCGGCCGACGGGGTGCGCTACTGGGCGGCCCGGGCCCGTCTGGGCACCGACACGGTCTTCGATTCCAAGCTCTTCGACAACGGACGGCGTCTGGCCACCAAACTCTTCAACGCCAGCCGTTTCGTGCTGATGCAACTGGATCGGGATGCCGAGGGGCAGGGCCGCTGGACTCTCGAGCATGTCACCGAGCCTCTGGACCGGGCCCTGCTTTCCCGGCTGCGCCGGATCGTCCTAGAGGCCACCGAGGCCTTTGAGCGCTTTGAATATGCCCTGGCCCTGCAGGCCATAGAAGGCGACTTCTGGGAATTCTGCGATGACTACGTCGAGCTGGTCAAGCGCCGCTCCTACGAGGTAGAAGACACGCCCGCCAGGCGCAGTGCCATGGCCACCCTCCATCTGGCCCTGCGGACCATGTTGCGCCTCTTCGCCCCCTTCCTCCCCTATATCACCGAGGAGGTATGGTCCTGGCGTATGGCCGGTGAGGGCCGCGAGCGTTCGGTTCACACCTCCCCCTGGCCCACCGTCGAGGAACTGGCCGTACCCGAGCCCGAACAGGGCGAGGTCTATGCCTGCGGCGTCGAGGTCCTGCGCAAGATCCGTCAGGCCAAGACGGTGGCCCAGAAGAAGCTGCGCTGGCCGGTGGAAGAGTTGGTCGTGCGTGGCGCGGCCAGCGACCTGGCAGCCCTGGAACCGGTGTTGGCGGATGTCCTGCTGGCAGGGACGGCCGAAGGGGCCAAGGTCCAGTGCCTGGAAGGGACGCCGGCCGAGGGCGATCGCTTTGATGTCCAGGTCACCTTGGCCGTCGAAGAGACCGTTCAGGTCTAGCAGCTAGGGGGCACCTGCGCTCCTGAAGGAAGCTATTCCCCGGACGCGAAGCGCCTCCATCCGGGCCCGGCAGGCATGGGCCCAAGGAGGGCGTGATGATCCGAATCCAGCGTCTGGTCCTGGGGCTGCTGTTCGTGGTGGGGTTGCTTCTGGCCGCCGCACCCGGGCCCGCGAAGCCCCGCAACGTCATCCTGCTCATCGGGGATGGGATGGGTCCGGGTCTGGTTACTGCTGCTGGCATTCGTTCCGGAGAACCGACCCATATGGAGAGGATGAGCGTCACGGGCCTGCTCCGGACCGCCATCGCCGATACCCTTCCGCTCGACTCGGCGGCTGGGGGAACGGCGCTGGCCACCGGGGTTTCGGTTCCCAACGGACGGGTCTCGACCAGCGCGGACGGGGCCATCCTGCCGACGATCCTGGAAAAGGCCCAGGCAGCCGGCAAGGCCACCGGCCTGGTGACTTCCGGAAGTCTGGTCCAGGTCCCCGCGGCCTGTTTCGCGGCCCATGTGGCCAACCGTAGCGCCAAGAAGGAGATCGCGGCCCAGCTTCTGGATAGCCGTCTGGATCTGCTCCTGGGTGGTGGACGCAAGCATTTCCCCAAAACTGAGGGATGGCGTCTGCTGGACGGCATCGAGCAGGTGGGGACCCTGGCCAGGGGACGGACGCTGGGATTCTTCGAGAGGCCTGAAGTGGATGAGCCCGCTGAGCCGGGTTCCTACCTCACGACCTCCTCCCTGGTCCAGGGGGCTTTGAGCTTCCTGGCTCCGGCCAGGAAGGGCTTCTTCCTGGTGGTGGTCCACGACCAGATAGACCAGGCCGGGCACAAGCAACTGCCTGAGGCGGGCCTGCAGCAGGTCCTGGAACTCGATGCGGCGGTGGGGGTCTGCCGACGCTTCGCCCAAGAGTCGAAAGATACGCTGGTCGTGGTCAGCGCCGACCACGATACGGGAAACCTGACCCTGGAGAGCGGGACCCCCAGCCAGCGCCAGGTGAAGTTGAGCTATTCCACCAGTCGCCATACGGGGAATCCGGTGCCCGTCTACGTGGAGGGCCCCGGCTCAGGTGGATTCACCGGGACCTATGACCAGACCGAGTTGCCCCGGCGGATTCTGCGGACGGCGGGTCTGGAACGCTGAAGCCTGAGGCGATTTGACGCCTGTCCGGGACTGGACGCAGGCCAGCGTGAAGCGGCCCGGGCTGTTGGTAGAGGGTTTCCGCCGGCTCCTCCTGGCTTGTCGGATTACTCGTCGAGAGGACAGCACAGGGGGCCATCCCTTTCGGTGTTTCTGTTTCTAGTATCGGTTCTGGACCAGGCTTTGGAGCTCGGCGGTGTCGTTTGATTTCTCCAGCGCCTCGGGCAGTCCGACCAGGCCCTTCTCGACCAGGACCTTGAGGGACTGATTGAGGGTCTGCATACCAACGTTGCCGCCTGAAGCCAGCAGGTTGTTCAACAGGTGCGTCTTGCCCTCGCGGATCATGTTGCGGACCGCGCCGCTGCCCACCAGGACCTCCATCGCACACTCTCGTCCACGTCCCCCGACCCGGGGTATGAGCACCTGGGCCACCACGCCTTGGAGCGTGGCCGACAACTGCATCCGGATCTGCTGTTGCTGGGCCGCCGGAAACACGTCGATGATGCGGTCCACCGTGCTGGTGGCCGAGGTGGTGTGCAGGGTCGCCAGCACCAGGTGACCGGTCTCCGCCGCCGTGACGGCCAGGGAGATGGTCTCCAGGTCGCGCATCTCGCCGACCAGGATCACGTCGGGATCCTGGCGCAGGACGTGTTTGAGGGCCGCAGCAAAGGACCTGGTGTCCGAACCCAGTTCCCGCTGGCGGATGATGCATTTCTTGTTGCGATGCAGGAACTCGATGGGGTCCTCGATGGTGACTACGTGGTAGGAGGATCTGTTGTTGATGTAGTCGATCATCGCGGCCAGCGTAGTCGACTTGCCGCTTCCGGTAGGGCCGGTCACCAGAACCAATCCCCGGGGGCGGGTCGCCAGTATCTTGATGATCGGGGGCAGTCCCAGTTCGTCGATGCTCAACGGTTGGGTGGGGATACTCCGGAAGACCGCGCCCAGCGTGCCGCGTTGCCACAGGAGATTGCCCCGGAACCTCGAGACGCCGGGGAGCGAGTAGGAGAAGTCCAGCTCGCGGGTCGTCTTCAGGGTCTCGTGCTGTTCGGGGAGGAGGTGGGGATGGAGCAGCTCCTCCAAGGCCTTCTGATTGAGGGGGGCGTACCCTTCCAGGGCAGAGAGCTTTCCGTCCACCCGGATCGATGGGGCGAAACCAACTCCCAGATGGAGGTCGGAGGCCTCCCTCTGGACCATGGTCACCAGCAGATCAGAGAGTTCCAGGGGTTTGCCGGTCGGGGTCTCCACGCTCATCCTCTACCTCGTTTTCCAGGATCTGGGAACCTGGCCCGGACCCCCCGGGTTGCCTCGCCGGCCTTTCCCTCTCCTCTGTGTCGCAAGCAGTATGACTTGCCTCAAGGCAAACCGCAACTTTTTTGCTCTTGCGGGGGAAAACCTAGACGATGCTGGTTGGTTTTCCCTACCGGGTCCAGGGCCTGGGATTCTCTCTGTCCGGCCAGGATCCTCGGAGTAGCGGAGGTGGACTGGCATCAGGCCGGCAGGGCCTCGCAGAAGCGGGCTGGATATCTGCTCCGGGAGGGTGGCGCTCTTCTCCTGCAGCGGGCATCATGGCTGCGGTCACGGCAAAATCCGGTCGCTGCGGTGCCGGCTTCTACTCATTCAACCATCGCCTCGTGCTGCCCGACGTGAAAAAAGATGCTCGCGAGCCTTCTGGAGAGCCGTCAAATCGCGCTCTTGGAATCCAGCATGCTGGAGAAGCAGGACCCGGTCTACCAGTTGGACTGCGCCTGGCAGATCCCCGCCTCGAAGCGCTTCAGAAAGTTGTGGGCGCAAGTCGAGAAGGTCCTCCCGCGACGCTTGCAGGAGGGCGGCTGAAGGAACTGAGAGCTGGTCGGCCTCCTTGGGCTCGATTTTGAGCATGCCGCCACCATATGAACGGCCGACGAGCTCCGCTGCCAGGAGGGTGAGGCTGTTCAGGGCAGCGACCGGTAGCACCTCAGACCCGATTTCCACCCGGTCCGGGTGGAGCCCTACCCCGTGGATCGAGTTCAGGAACCAGAAACCGTCGGGATTACCAACCAACCTCGGCGTGTCGTGGTTCATGTAGGTGAGGAAGAGATGCGGCGTAGGGACGACGGGAACCCGCCACCACGGGCTGCGGACCCGGCACTTGTAGGCGGAGTGGACCTTCTCCTTCTCACCTTTCCGGATATAGGCTGCGGCCGCCCCTTTCGGTTCCCCGGATTCAGGGCGGAAGAGGAAGACGCGAAAATCACCCTCAACCATCTCCTCCCAGGCGACGCGGGAGAAGCTGAGGCCCCTGAGATGTCGCGAGCCCGGTGGTGAGATGGGAATCAGGTCCTTGCTCGGCAGTTTGAGCGACTTGGCTTCGGCGGCTGACAGCGTGAAATACCTGTTGTTGCCCGTCACCATGCCGAGATAGGTCTCACCCCAATCCAGCAGTGGCTGAAAGATGCCTTGGTCCAGCGCGGAACGGCAGCGGTCAGCAGCTTCTCTTGAAATCAGGGCTCCGGTCCACTTCTCGGAAGGAGTCTCCGGGGCCCACCTGCTCGGGACAATGCGCATCTGCAGCAGATCCTCGAGCCCCTGAACCTGACAGAGTTCGAAGTGAGCGGTGGGGCCCTGGCCCTCGGCCAGAAGAAGGACGACTTCCTCGAGCACGCCCGGGAAGACGAGTTTCTCGAAAAGAATCAGTCGGACTTGCGAGAACCTCCTGAGCAGGAACTCTCGAATGGGAGCCGCGTAGTTGACCGTCAGGAGCTCTGCCGGCAGTACGAGGCCCATCCGGCCTTCCGGAGCGAGGAAGCTGGTTGCCTGCACCACGAAGGCGGCCCAGGAACTGGCCAGACCGCTGACCCGCACCCCTTGGACAAGGGCCGCCTCCCGGGCCTTTCTGCGGTCCTCTCCCCTGAACCATTGGTAGCGGACGTAGGGCGGGTTGCCGGTGACCACATCATAGGGCCTCCCGGAGGCTTCGCAGTCGAAGAAGTTCGCGACCGTCACGGTTGCCGGCAGCAGGTTCTCGGCCAGACGTGCCCGGGCGCGATCAGCAGACTCCTGGTGCAGTTCGATTCCTGTAAGTTGCCGCTCGTCCGGGGCACCAGACCCGAAGGCCCGGAGGCATTCTCCGCAAGCCAACAGAAAGGCCGCCTCCCCGCACGAAGGTTCGAGCACACGGTCCGCTGAGCTCCGGATCGCCCAACGAGCCACAAAGGCGCAGAGCTCAGGTGGGGTAAAGAAGGCACCCCGGGCCTTGCGAACGGCGGCAGGGTCATGCAATCGGTCCGCGTTCATAGGGGGATTTCTTGGCCTCTCCCGGTCCGGGCTACGGCTGCAGCTACCCGGTTTCCGTCGTGGGACCAGGACACCAGGAACCCTTCCAGGAGCCGCCCTTCGAGAAGAACCACCGGTGGTCTCCGGTCTTCCCGGTGCAGCCGGGCTCCTGGCAGGCCGATCCCGGCCAGAAGCCTCGCGGCCAGGTCTCGTGCCTGCAGGGAGGGGATTGTGATGGCCTCTGGGCCGTTCTCGGGGACTCCCTTGGGCAGACCCTCCACCTTCCAGGAAAGCCCCTCCGGGAATCCGGTCCAGGCCAGGCAGTGGATCCATTCCTCCTGCTCGCACCAGTGGACCCGACATAGGCCCTGGGGAAGCCTGACCGAGCCGTCCTCAGGGTCCACCTCGAATCGCGAATGGGCGAAGACCAGATCCGGAAGGTATCGGGACCAGGCCTTGTAGGCGGCTTCCTTGGCACTCCAAAGCTTCCACAGGACCCGGTCGGGGTCCGGGGAAGAGGCGATCCGATCCTGCTCAGCCGCAGTGAAGACACGCCTCAGGAAGCGCAGGTCCCGGGCTTTGCCCGCCGTGTGGGGGGTGGTCAGGTCGACCAGGTCATTGCCCAGTCGGGCGGTGGTTGGCAAACCATTCCTCTTCCAGGGAAGCCAGGCGCTCGACGATGAGGCGCGAGATATCCCGCGATCCGCGCAGACCCTTGTTGGGTGAGGTGGGTTCCAGGACGTCGAAGCACAGGTGGAAGGTCTCTCCGCGGCGGGGGAGGTAGCTGCAGACCTCCTGGCCCAGGCCCCGGAGGTAGACACACAGGACCCGTGTTCCCGGGACTTCCTGGACCAGGCGGCCCGTTCCGTAGGCGAAGTCCCGGGTGTCGACCCGCCCGCTCCGGCTGCGCGTCCCCTCGGGGAAGATCATCACCCGGTGCCCCCCGGCCAGGAGGTGTCGGATCTTGGACATGGTTCGTGCCGTCACCTCGGGAGGACCCTGGCGCAGGACCGGAATGCACTTGCACAGGTAGCAGGCCACGAGCAGGAGCAGGCCTTCTCCCAGGTTGCGGCGCTCGGGCAGGTTCCAGGCGAAGTCCCGGTCTTTCTGGAGGTAGTGAAGGCCTGAACCGAGAGCCCAGATCAGGACCAGCGAGTCGATGGCCGTCAGGTGGTTGGGGCAGACCAGCAGGGGAGTCCTATGCGGCCCCAGTTTCCGCCTTATCTCGTCGCGGAAGGCCCGCATGCCGGAAATGCGGTAGCCGCGCACGAAGCGCATCCAGAACCAGGTCAGGTAGTAACTGACCGGAGTGAAGGCCCAGGCCATCGCCCGCTGCAGGAAGAGTCCCAGCCGGTCGCGATGGCCCAGGGCAGGGGGAATGGGGGTCAAGCCTGGCTCAAGATGACCTGTACGGCGTCGTTGATCGTGCGGACCTTGTCTGCGGTATCGTCGTCGATCGAGATGCCGAACTCATCCTCGAAAGCCAGGATGATGTCCACCAGGCGTGCGGAGTTCACGCCCAGGTCTTCCAGGATCCGGGCTTCCAGGTTCCCCTCCTCGAGGGGGGCCAGGTTCTTGGCGTAGGGTTTGATGATGGCAGTGACTTTTTCCAAGGCGGTCTGCTGATCCATGTCTTGTTCTCCTCTGAGGTTCATTCCCACTTGCGGAACAGGACGCATCCGTTCACATCACCGAATCCGAAGCTGGCCTTGGCCAGTATCCGGGCGTCCGTTTTGCGAGTCTGGTGGGGAATTCGTGCGCTGTAGGGCTCGAGGGTCGGGTGCAGATCCTGGCAGTTCGCAGAACCGTGTACGAAACCTCGCGACAACTGCAGCACCGAGGCCACGCATTCCATGCCTCCGGCGGCGCCCAGGCCGTGACCGATTAGCGACTTGGTCGAGTTGATCCAGGGGAAGTCCTGGGGGTCGCGTTGCAGCACGGCAGCCCAGTTCTGGACCTCCAGGGGGTCAGCCATGGTGGCCGTCAGATGACCGTTGATGAGGTCGATGTCATCGGGGGTCAGGCCCGCTGAAGCCAGGGCGCCTTGGATGCAGCGCCTCACACCTTCGGGGTTGGGGGCGGTGGTGCTGCCTCCATTGCGCTGGCCACCACAGTTGACGTGACCTCCCATGACCTCGGCGTAGATCCGGGCGCCTCTTTCCCGGGCGGACTCCAGCGTTTCCAGCATCAGGAGACCGGCTCCCGAACCCGGGACGAAACCGCTGGCGGAAGCACTCATGGGGCGTGAGGCTTCTTCCGGACGTTCATTGAAGCCTCGAGCCAGAACGCGCATGGCGTCGAATCCAGCCCAGATGTACTCTGAGGCTCCTTCCACACCCCCGGCCATCATCCGCCGGGCCCGGCCCGCCTGGAGGTGCCAGAAGGCCTGGATGATGGCTTCGGTGCCCGTGGTGCAGGCGCTGGAGTTGGTGGTCACCTGGCCGCCCATGGCCAGCAGGCCTCCCAGGCATCCGCTGACGGCGCTGGCCATGGTCTGCTCGACCGAGGTGCTGCCGATGCGGCGTACCTTGCCCTCCTTGACCCGGGGGATGACCACGTCGCCCAGGGTGTCCACGCCCCCGACCCCGGTGCCGATGACGGCCCCCGTCTGCCAGTCGACCGGCCCTTCGATGGGGTCCGGTAGCGGCAGCCCCGCGTCGCGCCAGCAGTCGATCCCGGCGATTCCCGCGAAGATCATCCCGGAATTCATGGCCACCAGCCTGTCGGGGGTGAAGTACTCCCGGGCCAACTCCTCATACCCCTGGGGGACCCCTGCGACCTGGCAGGTGAAGTTGAGATCAACCAGATGGGGCAGGTGCCGCAGCCCGGATCGGCCCTGGCGCAAGGCCTGCTCGAAATCTTCCAGACCGTGGGCATTGGGGGCGATGATCCCCATGCCGGTAATGACGACCCTATTCATGGCGCACGCCCATGCCCGACGCGGTTGCGCTGGCCACGAGCACTCCTTCCTCGTTGTACATTTCGATCCGCGAGCGCAGTTTGCGGCGCCGCCAGATTTCCCGGGTTCCCCGGATGGTCACCCGCTCGCCCGGCAGGACGGGACGGCAGAATTCGACCGTGGCGTCGGCGAACATGGTCGTCCAGTGGGGGATCTCTTCGGGTTCGACCTCCCGCGAGAGCAGGTAGATCCCCAAAGCCACCACGCCCACCTGGCACATGCACTCCAACAGGATGACACCCGGAGTGACGGGGCGGCCAGGAAAATGCCCCTCATAGAAGCTCTCGTCCGGGCGGAAGGTGTAGCGTCCCGTGATCTTCTCCGAGTCCAATTCAAGGATCTCGTCCACGAAGCGGAAGGGCCTCTGCTGAGGTACCCTGGCCAGCACCTCCTCCGGTGTGAGGCCAGCTTTCGGGTCAGCCACCGTACATCCCTCCGTTCACGTGGAAGGTCGTCCCCGTGCAGTAGGTGGCCTCCAGGGCCAGGAAGCGCACCATGGCGGCCACTTCCTGGGGGGTCCCCATCCTCTTGAGGGGGACCCTCGCCAGGATCCCCTCGCGGATCTCTTCGGGCAGGACCTGTGTCATCGCGGTCTCGATGAATCCCGGAGCGACAGCGTTGACCAGTATTCCATAGTCGGCCAGTTCGGCGGCTGCCGTCCGCGTGAAGTTGTCGATGGCGGCCTTGGTCATCCCGTAGACGCTCTGGCCCGGGTTGCCGGTGCTGCCGACCACGCTGGAGATGTTGATGATCCGGCCCGAGCGCTGGCGCATCATCAAGCGGGCCAAGCGCTTGGTGAGGTACCAGGTGCTGCGCATGTTGGTGGCCACGACCCGGTCGAAGTCCTCCAGGCGCGCGCTGAACAGGGGAGCGTCCGCCGTGGCTCCAGCGTTGTTGACCAGGACCTCCAGGCCACCGCGCTGGCGCATGACTTCGTAGACCGCGTCGACCCCTTCGGTGGTGGAAAGATCCGCGCTGACCAGGAAGGTGTTCTCACCCAATTCCTCCTGTAATGCCTGGGCAGCCGCTGCGCTGGTGCGGTGGTGGATTCCGACCGCGAGGCCAGCCTGACTCAGGGCTCGGCAGCAGGCCGCGCCGATTCCGGTGGCGCCACCGGTAACTAGTGCGACTTTCAACGGACCAGGAGACCTCCTCGTGATTTCTCTGAACGATGCGGATAGTCAGGGTATTGGATGTTGCGGAAGAGGCCGACCTTGGCGTCCTTGATTGTGTAGATGCACTCTCCATCGACCGAGACGGTTCCGGTTCCGATGGCCAGCGTCGAGCCGCTGGCAGGGAGTTCGGTGTAGCGGCGGATTTCCACCTCGTAGCGGACGAGGCGGTCGTGGGGACGGATCTGCCCCCGGAACTCGATCTCCTTGGAACCCAGGGCCCGACCCACGCCCAGCCCTCCGCGCAGGCAGGCGTAGAAACCGATCATCTGCCAGATGGCGTCGACTCCGAGGCAACCGGGCTGCACCGGATCGTTCCGGAAATGGCAGTGGAAGAACCACTCGTCCACCCGGACATCCTGTTCGGCAGCCAGGAAACCCTTGGGACCTTCGCGCCGGATGTCCATGACCCGGTCGAACATCAGCATCGGCGGTGCAGGCAGGGCCGAGAAGTCGGGACAGGGCGGGTCTTCCACCAGGTTGCCGCGAGCGAAGGCCAGCAGCTCTTCTTTGTCAAATTCAGTCCGTTTCAGGAAATCTGCGTATTTCACCCGTGCACCTCAAGCAGGACTCCACCCCAGGTCAGCCCCGAACCGACCACCACCAGGGCGATCTCGTCCCCCTCGTGGAAATGCTCCCAGTTCTGGGAAAGGACGCAGGGGGCTCCGGCTGCGCCGGTGTTACCGTACTCAGCGACGTTGAAGTGATGCCGTTCCGGCGGGATTCCACATCGCTCGCAGACGTTCTGCAGCATCAGCAGGTTGGCCTGGTGGCCGATGAAGTGGAAGTGTTCAGGGGTTCGTCGCGAGCGGCTGCGGAGGGATTCAAGGGTCTCGGCCGTCCGGCGGATGGCGAATCCCTGGACGGCTCGCCCATGCTGGCTGAAGTGTCCGCCCGTGGGGATGGTCACCTTGTCCCAACCGGCGGGATCCGAGGCCAGGGTGGTATGGACTACGCGCATGCGGGAGGGGACCCGGGGTGAGACGATGGCCGCTGAACTGCCGTCTCCCCACAGCACGGCGGTGGCGCGGTCGCGGTAGTCCACCGTCCGGGTATTGTTCTCGGTGCTGATCAGCAGTAGATAGTCGGGAAGGCTTTCCGGGCGCATCCCCGCCGCCAGGTGCATCTGGGCCGCGAAGGTCGAACAGGCCGAGCCGATGTCCAGGACGGGAGCCTGTATGCAGAGTTCGGCGGCGATCTTGCTGGCTTCGGCGGGGATGGTGTGCTGGGGCGAGCACCCTCCCGCCCAGACCATCCCGATATCCTTGGGTTCCAAACCCGCCCGTTCCAAGGCCATACGGGCCGCAGAGGCGCCGGTCTGGGCGTTGCTGTGGGTGGAGGCGGCAGCAGCCAGGCGGGGATCTGCGTTGCGGGTGGAGGCGATGTAGTCCAGGTCAAGCACCGTGCGCCGGCAGCGGATCCCGACGCGTTCCAGGATCCACGACTCGTCAGTGCCGATGTCCAGGCTGGTCAGGAAGTCGTTGTCTAACCGGTTGGGCGGGTGAAAATGCCCCATTCCGTGCAGGTGCATCATGCCGAGACGTTCTCCCCGCCGTCGACCCGGATCACGGTTCCGTTGACCCAGGCCGCTTCTGGCGTGCACATCAGGCAGATCACGTTGGCCACATCCATGGGTGTGGTCAGGCGTCCCAAGGGATTGCGCATCAAGGAATGGGCCACCATGCGGGCGCTGCCGGGAATCAGGCGCAGGGCCGGGGTGTCGGTAACGCCCGCTTGCAGGACATTCGAGCGGATTCCGTAGGGACCGAACTCGACGGCGATGGCTCGGGAGATCGATTCCAAGGCGACCTTGGCGGCGGCCACGGCGGAGTAGCCTGGCCAGGCCACCTGGTTGCCCTCACTGGTCAGGCCGAAGACGCGGGCATCCTCGGCGAAGAGACCGTTCTCGTGGAAGAGGCGAACCCAGGTCAACAGGCTGGTGCCCATGCTGAAGATCGTTCGGGCCACATCCTCGTCTTCCATGAGGGCCTGCCCTTCAGGAATGGGCAACAAGGTCTGCAGCGGAGCCTCTCCGTCCTGAGCCAGGCGCTCCAGGGTCCCCTGCAGTTCGTCCGAGGGGATTCCGAGCTCCTCCGCCAGTCTCTGGAGGGCCTGCTCGCCCCGCCGCGGGGCGCGACTGGCCACCAGGGGCTTGAGGTTCCCGAAGGCTATGGAGTGCAACAGCATCTGGACCCGGCCCTGGGAACCCATCGCCTCCTTCAGGGCTTCCAGGGTCTTGGACTGACCCTCGGGGGCCAGGGCATCGAGGTTCAGGGCCAGGAACCCGTGGCCGTGGCTGCGGATCTCGTCGAAGGCCGGCTCGACCCTGGGCATGGCGCCGCGCCTGTCCCGATGGACGACGGCCACGGACATGCCGTGGGCAGCCATCTTGCGCGCCGTGGCCAGGCCGAAGCCGCTAGAACCACCCAGGATCACGGCCCATTGGTTGGAGTCGAAGCGAATCATCAGGCTTTGGCTACCGCGGGAGATGCTTCCAGTGCGCGACGGGCCGAGCGCAGGTCGACGATGGAGGGAACCTTCAGGCCTGCGGCTTTGAAGAAATTACCCAAGGGGCGGCCGGGGCCTACCTCAAAGAGGTTGCTGGTCACACTGGCCAGGGCGGCCATGTTGTCGCGCCAGCGGACCGGAGAGGCCACCTGGCGGGTCAGCGACTCGATCAGATCCTCCAGCTTTCCGGTGTGGAATCGGCCCGTGTAGTTGGAGGTGACGCATGCCGCGAGCTCCGGACGGAACTCCCGGCCAGCCTCTTGGAGGACTTCCTTGAAATCGGCCTCGGCCTCGGCCATGTAGCGCGAGTGGAAGGGAGCGCTCACAGCCAGGGGGACGATTCGGAGGTCCTCTTCGTGGCGGCTGGCCAATTCGGCCGAGAGTTCTTCGATGGCCTCGCGCGGTCCGCTCACCACGGCCTGGTTGGGCGAGTTGTCGTTGGCCAGGTCGACTCCCAGCTGACGGGCCAGCTCCTTGATCTCATCCAGGGGAAGGCCCTCCCGGATCAGGGCCGTCATGGCCCCGAAACCCAGCGGAGCCGCCTTCTGCATCGCTTGCCCCCGGGCATGGACCAGGCGGACGGCCGTCTTGAAGGGGACGACTCCGGCAGCCACCAGCGCGGTGTACTCACCCAGGCTGTGGCCTCCAAACCAGCGGGGTTGGAAGCCGAAGCGGGCCTGGAGTCCCCTCAGCATGGCGATCTCCGCAGTCAGGATGCAGGGTTGGGCATACTCGGTCTGCTCCAGGCGCGGGTCGCCATATTCAGAACCCGGATCGGCTGGCCGGCACAGCTCTTCCACGTTGAAGGGCAGCACGCTGTTCGCTTCAGCGAAGACTTCTCGCGATTCGGGGATTTCTTCGATAAAATCCAGGGCCATGCCGGGGCGCTGAGAACCCTGGCCAGGAAAAGTCACAGCACAATCAAGAGTCATGAAAATCTCCCTGACGGTGGAACCGTCGCTTGATGCCCGCGCAGGTTCTGGGTTGGCACGGGGATCCCTTTCCCCGCAGCCCGGCTGTCCGGGAAGACACTGAATCTTTCCTGGATCGGACAGGGCCGGGAGGCAGCGTCATCGGGATGAAATCGCTCGGCGGCACCATCGTGGGGAAGCCCATCCGAAGTCGACCTGCGTTGTTTCAGGTTGCGGGCCCCTAAACCTGCTGCTCTTTCGCAAAATCTCGGTTGACGCAGGTTTCTTGAAGGGGTATTATGGGCATACGCTAATAATTCGGCCCGTTTGATCGGATGATGGCATCCCGGCGGGCGAGGATAAAACAAGGAGGTCAGCATGCCAGCAGGTGATGGAACAGGCCCTCGAGGTCGCGGCCCTGAAGGCTTTGGGGGTGGTGTTTGCCGGGGGAGAGGACGCCGGCGTCATGGTCATGGTCGTGGTCAGGGGAACTGGAATCCGGGACTTCCGCCCCCGCCTCCGGCCCCCGGTGGGGGGGAGGCCCTGGGAAGGGGCCCGGTTCCTGACGCAGAGGTTGAGGCCCTGCACGCTCGGATGGATGATTTGGAGGGTTGTCTGCACGAGATGCGCCAGACCCTGCTCGAGATGAAGACAAATAGACCTGCGGAGGACTCCCCTCCGCCGTCGTGAAGTCCAGGCCAACCGGCTCTGGCCAAGGCTCGGCCCGTCGGGTCGGGCCTTGGTCTTTCTGCGAGTCTTCCTGAAAGTTCAATCCCCTCATGTGGCAGGAGGTCCCCGTCTTGGCTCGTCCCCACCGTCCCCGTCAGGTCGCCTGCCTTCCCCGTACCAACCTCTTCAAGCCGGTCGGAGTCCCGGCCCGGGATCTGGAGAATCTGGTCCTGAAGATCGACGAACTCGAAGCTATGCGCCTGGTCGACCTGGAAGGCCTCAGTCACGAAAAAGCGGCTCAGAACCTGGGGGTTTCCCGTCAAACCGTGGGTCGTCTTCTGGAACAAGGGCGACGCGTCGTCACTGAGGCCCTGCTCAAGGCGCGGAGCCTGGCCATCGAGGGGGGAAGTTTCCGGCTCGCTCCCGCTCCGCCATGCCGGGCCTGTGGCCAGAGTCACTTCCTGGCTCCCGGGGAATTGCCCGGAACCTGCCCGACCTGCACCGGGTTGAGCCTTGGAGGAGGAAGGGGGTGTGGGCACGGGGAGGGGAGGGGCCGTCGGAGGGCGGGCCGTGGATGGAGCGAAAGACATGGGCGAAGCCGGGGTGCCGACCCGCTGGCAGGAGGACGAGGTGCCGAGGATGGAGTTGACGAGTAGGACTAGTCGGCCTGCGGGTGGATCGGACCCGGAAGGGATTGCCCCTCGACTGAGGTTGCATCTGGCGGCAGAGGCCCGCGGGGTCCGTGTCCAGGACGTCCGGATCGGCTTGGGCTACACGGCTGTTCGGCTGGGTGACGGGCGGACCGGGGTGGCCTATACCTTCCGGGACCTGGCCAGGGGAGGTTGTTCGGTCTTCAGGGGGGCGCGTCCCCTGGTCGGGCGTCTGGCCGACGAGCTGCTGGCCTTCCTGGAGTCTTCGGATGCGATCGAGGCAGCCGTGGGATTGGCCTGCGCCAACGCCTTGGCCAACCGTGAGGGCCTTGGCGAGCTGCACGGAGATATCCTGGAGCACCTGGAGGTCACCCCCGAAGATGAGGTCGCCATGATCGGGAACTTCGCTCCGTTGTTGGAGGGATTGCGGCTCCAGGCCCGCTCCCTGACCGTCTTCGAGAGGTTGGATGGGCCCGGTTCCCGGGAACTGCGAGCGGACCACGAGGCGCCGGAGGTTCTGGCCCGCTCTTCCGTGGCCTTGATCACGGCGACGTCGCTTCTCAATGGGACCCTGGACACCATTCTGAAGGCGGCCCGGAACTGTCGCGTCGTGGCCTTGCTTGGGGCTTCGACCCCCCTGGTTCCGGAGGTCTTCGAAGGGACCTGCGTGACCTTGCTCTCAGGAGTGGTCGTGCATCAGCCGGAAGGAGTTCTCCAGGTTGTGTCCGAGGGAGGGGGGATGCGGCAGTTCGGCCCCTCCATCCGGAAGGTCTCGCTTCGACTGGGAGCCGGTCGCCCATGACCGGGAAAGCCGATGAGGGAGCCGGAGCGCCCGGGAACGACTGCGTATCCGCCGGGATGCGAATCGAGTCGGATTGTATCCCTTGCTCGGCCGACAGGGAAGCCTGGGGGTCGGATTGAGACGGAGGTACCGGTATGGACAAACGGGGAACTTTGAACTTCTGGATCGACGTTTTGTTGGCAGTCCTCATGGCGGGCCTGACCTGGACAGGAGCCTTGATCTATTTCGTGATGCCTCCTGGCTCCGGCCATTCTCGCACGCTCTTCGGTCTGAGCCGACACGATTTCGGCGATTGGCACTTCTACATGTCGATTGCTGCGGTCATGCTGGTGATCCTGCACCTGGTGCTGCATTGGGACTGGGTGGCCTGCATGGTCTGCCGGCACTGCGGAAGGGATAAGCCGACCCCCGGGACGCGCCGGGTCATGGGAGTCGTGCTCCTGGCCCTGGTGGTCGTGGGCTTCTTCGGCAGCCTCTGGCTGGCTTCGACCCGGTTGCAGGCTGTGCCGGGAGGGGGTGGCCACGGCCACGGTCGCGGTTCCAGCTGTGAGTTCGACCATGGGTCTGGTCGTGAGTCCGGCTGTGGTCCCGGGATTGTTTGCCCATCGCAAGAGTCGCACTGAGCCAGGACACGATCTTCATGTGAGAAGAGCCCCGCCATCACGGTGGGGCTCTTCTCACATTCAGGCCTGAAGGCCGATCAGTTCACTGACAGTTGCATTTGCACTGGTTGGTGAAGGTCATGTGCCCGGGGTAGCAGGACTGGCTGGCCAGTTCCTCCTCGATGCACAGAAGCCGGTTGTATTTGGCAACCCGGTCGGAGCGCGACAACGAGCCGGTCTTGATCTGCCCGCAGTTGGTGCCCACGGCCAGGTCGGCGATGAAGGAATCCTCGGTCTCGCCCGAGCGGTGGGAGACTACGGAGGTGTAGCCGGCCCGCTTGGCGCTCTCGATGGCCCTGAGGGTCTCGGTCAGGGTCCCGATCTGGTTGACTTTGATCAGGATTGAGTTGGCGATGCCTTCCTGGATGCCGCGGTCCAGACGCTTGATGTTGGTGACGAAGAGGTCGTCTCCGACCAGTTGCACCTTGTTGCCCAGGGCTTCGGTCAGTTTCTTCCAGCCGTCCCAGTCGTCCTCGGCCAGGCCGTCTTCGATGGACAGGATCGGGTAGTTCTCGATCCAGGTGCGGTACAGCTCCACCATCCCTTCAGAGTCATGGCTCTGGTTGGTGCTCTTGTGAAAGACGTACTTCCCTTCCTGGAAGAACTCTGAAGCCGCCACGTCGAGGGCCAGACCGATGTCCTCGCCCGGCTTGTAACCGGCGTTCTGGATGGCCTGAAGGATCGCCTCGACGGCCTCCTCGTTGCTCTTGAGGTTGGGGGCAAAGCCGCCTTCATCTCCCACGGAGGTGTTGAGACCCTTGTTCTTGAGCACCTTCTTGAGGTGGTGGAAGGTCTCGGCGCCCATGCGCAGGGCGTCGGCGAAGGTCCTGGCGCCTACCGGAACGATCATGAACTCCTGGAAGTCGACGGTGTTGTCCGCGTGGCTGCCGCCGTTGAGGATGTTCATCATGGGAACGGGCATGGTGTGGGCGAAAGGTCCTCCCAGGTAGCGGAAGAGGGGGAGGTCCAGGCAGTCGGCGGCGGCTCGCGCCGTGGCCAGTGAGATGCCCAGGATGGCGTTGGCTCCGTACTTGCCCTTGTTTTCGGTGCCGTCCAACTCGATAAGCGCCTGGTCCAGGGCCATCTGGTCCAGGGCGTCCATGCCCAGGATCTCGGGGCCCAACTTCTCCTGGACGTTGGAGACGGCCTTCAGGACGCCCTTGCCCAGATACTTCGACTCGTCGCCGTCGCGCAGCTCGAGCGCCTCGTGGGCGCCCGTCGAGGCTCCGGAAGGGACCGCCGCACTGCCGAAGGCACCCGAGGCCAGGTGGACATCCACCTGGACAGTGGGGTTGCCGCGAGAGTCCAGGATCTGCCGGGCATTGACTTCGATGATTTCACTCATGGGAAAACCTCCTTGGCCTCAAATCTCTCGAGACCGGACTTTCAGGACCGGATCCAGGATGTCGGGTGGGAACGCGGCCACGTTCTCCGCCTTCCCGGAGGGTCCTCCATCTCGGTGTCCAGGGGGTGGGTTCAAGCGTATTTGATGACCACGCCTTCCAGGACGTCCATGACGTCCTCACACTTGTCGGTGACGGTCTCCAGGCTTTTGTAGATCTCCTTCCACTTGATCAGGCGGATGGCGTCGGTTTCGTGGCGGAAAAGGTCGGCCACGGCGCTGCGGTACACCTTGTCGGCTTCTTTCTCGATCGTCTTGACCTCCTGGCGCAATTCCGTGATGTCCTCCAACTTCACCATCCGGTCGACGGCCTGATTGATCAATCCGGAGATTTTCTGGACCAGGTGGACCAGGTGGAAGGCCTCCTCGGTCGGCTTCTGGACCTGGTAGGTGGACATCTTGACGGCCGAGGACTGGCAGTAGTCCAGGATGTCGTCCAGGTAGGCCGACAACGAGTGGATGTCCTCCCGGTCGATGGGAGTCACGAAACTGCGTGCCAGTTGCAGCGAGACCTTGTGGACCAGGGCATCGCCTTGATGCTCGATCTCGTTGAGGGCTTTGAGATGGATCTCGAAGTGTTCGAAGTCCTCCAACAGGGTCGCCAGCAGGTCTCCTGCCTGTCGGCACAACTGCGCTTGTTCCTGGAAGTGTTGGAAGAAGGTCTCCTCACGGGGGAGAAAGTTGAATTTCACGTTGAACCCTCCTGACCTTGCTCGTTGGACGCGTGTTGTAAAATGGGTGGCCCTTCCCGTGTGCGGGCAACGAGCCGTTCCTTCAGTTTTCGGTGGCCATCTCCCGCCAGATCCGAATCATCTCGTCGGAGGTCGTCTCGGCAAGTCCTGGGGCCAGGCGAGCCTCCAGACGGCGAAAGCGTTCCGTGAATCGGGCCGTGGTCCCGCGCAGGGCGGATTCGGCGTCTACGCCTACGGTTCGGGCCAGGCCGATCACGGCGAAGAGAAGGTCGCCGATCTCTTGCTCCAGCCGTCCCTTTGGGCCGGATTCCACGACTTCTTCAACCTCCTCCAGCTCCTCATGCACCTTGGCCAGGGCCCCTTCTGCGTCGGGCCAGGCAAAACCCGCCTGGGCTGCCCGTTGGACGGTTTTCTGGGCGCGGTTGAGGGCCGGGGCATTCCGGGGGATGCCGTCCAGGGCCGAGGTATGGGGCGGGCGTTTTTTCTCCTGGAGTTTGATCTGCTCCCATTGGCGGGCGACGTCTTCAGCCTGGAGCTCAGGGGTCGAGGCGAAGACGTGGGGATGTCGGCGGATCAACTTCTCGGTGATCCCCCGGCACACGTCTTGGATGTCGAAGTGGCCGGCTTCCTGGGCGATCCTGGCCTGGAAGAGGAGGTTCATCAAAAGGTCTCCGAGCTCTTCGCAGAGGTGCTCGGAATCCTCTTCGTCGATGGCCTCCAGGACCTCATAGGCTTCTTCCAGCAGGAATTTCTTCAGGCTGTGGTGATCCTGCTCGCGATCCCAGGGACAACCCGTCTCGCCACGCAGCACGGCGAGGAGTTCGACGAGTCTCTGGAAAGAATCACCCGGGTTCATTTCTGGACCTCGGTAGACGGTGAGGCCTGGGGCGAGATCGCTTGGGCCGAAGGCAGCAGGATCTCGATGCGGGCCTTGGCACGCAGTCCTTCCAGGCAGGCCTCCAGGCGTGGTCGGGCCATTACTTCCAGGACCCGTCGGCGCAGACCTTCATAGTGGACCGTCCGGCCCTCCATCAGGAACAGGTGCCAGGAGCCGCTATCGGAGTGGAGGGGTTCCGAGAGGCCGTTCGGGGCCAGGCTGAACAAGGCGTCCACGTCGGCCTTTGCGAAGGAGTCTTCCAGCTCGGCCCGGGTCACCCGTCCCAGATCCCCGCCGGAGGCACGGGTGCCCTGGTCCTGGGAATGGACGCTCGCCAGGGTGAGGAAGTCCGCGGGGGAGTGGATGCGCTGGCGCAGCTCGGTGGCCTCGGCGCGGGTTCCCAGCCGGATATGTCGCAACTGAAGCTCCTCGAATTCCGAGCGATGCAGCCGGAAGTATTGCTTGCGATCCTCCTCGGAGACGTCCTGCAGGGCCAGGTTGTACAGGGGCACCACCGTGGCCAGGTTGCGTCGCAGACGTTCTTCGGGCAGTCTACCCGAATCCAGCAGGACCCGAGCCTCGGGTCTTTTCCGGAAATCCGCCACCCAGGCGTCGATCTCGGCTTCTCCCGCAGTCATCCCTGCTTCTTCGGCCGCCCGGGCGACCAGGCGCTGGTTGACCAGGTCCTGGAGGACTTCGGCCCCGAAGCGTTCGTGCAGCTCGCGGCTCAGTTCGACCGCCGAGATGCTCTGGGAGTCGACCCGGGCGACCGGACGGTTCCGGTGCCAGGCCAGGGCTGCGCAAGCAGCACCGACGCCCAGGGCCAAGACCAGCACGACCAGCAGATTCTTGCGGTTCAAAGCCTACCTCCCGAAAAGGGCGTGCCGCGGTTCGGCGAGGTGGGCCCAAGTCCTGCGAGCAGGAACCCGACGGGTTTGGGCAAAGTCCCTCCGGACGATCCCTGCGTGCCACGCACACGGCCTGGGTTTTTTTCTTGGCCGCCCGGAGTCTTGGAAACCGACGGGGGCGTCTGAGGCAGAAGGAACCTTGAGCACTCCTGTGAGTCAGTCGATCCGCTTCCTGGAGGGCCTCTTACTGTTACAGCCCAGGGGCGTCGCCGCACGAGTCCTGTGGATCGTCCTGGGGCTGTCCCTCCTGGCCTGCACTGCCTTGATGATCGGGACGGGCCCTCGTCTGCCCCTGGACCTCTTCTTCGCTCCGGTGATAGTGGCGTGTATCCTGTTCCGGCGCAAAGGCCTGTGGGTGATCCCGCCTGCCCTGCTCCTATACCATCTGTGTTCGCTGGCAGGGGATCGACTGGGCTGGTCGGGCCTGTTGGTCCGTGACCTGTTGGAGCTGGCGGAGTGGCTGCTGCTGGCAGGCTTCATCCTGGTCACCCTGGATCGCTTCGAAGCCGTCAAGCGCCATCAGGCTCGCGTGACCAGGGATATCGGAATGGCACGCACCTTGCAGTCCGCCCTCATCCCTCCGGACTACGACTTCAGCAGGGTTCGGATTCAGGGTCTGATGCGCCAGTGTCAGGCCATCGGCGGAGACTTCTACTACTTCCGACCCTTTCAGGAGAAGTACGTGGTGTTCTGTCTGGGGGACACCATGGGGAAAGGGATTTCGGCCTCCATGTTGATGGCGATCCTGATGGGCTTCTTCTTCGAATGGGGGAAACGCAGTCCGTCACCGGGAGTCGTCCTGGAGCGCCTCAATCGGCGCCTCCTGCGCCTGTGTGCGGAGGACACGACCTGGTTCGCCACCTTGTTCTATGGGGTCTTCGACGAAGAGAGCAGCATTCTGACCTTTGCCTCTGGAGGTCACCATGCGGGTTTGCTGTTGAGGAGTTCGGGACATGTCGAGGAACTGCGGGCTGAGGGGTTGCCCGTGGGTCTCTTCAACGACATCACATGGGACGAAAAACGCACGACCCTTCAGTCGGGGGACCGGGTGATCCTGTTCACCGATGGTCTGGTGGAGGCCCGGTCGGCCTCCGGTGACCTCTTCGGCATGGCACGTCTGCAGAGGTTGCTGAGCCGTTATGCAGGGGCGACCTCTGAAGACCTTTTGCACCGCCTGGAGGAAGCCGTGATGGCCTACTCGGGCGGGGACCTCACCGATGACCTGGCCATCCTGGTGCTGGAGATCAAACCGGGGACCACCTGGGAACCTTCGAGCCGGGTCATTCGCCCTGGGACCTGGGACTCGGGAGGGCACTGAGGCCTGCGGGATGGGTCCTGGGATTCGACCTCCCATATCCTGCGAATGAGGCTCGTGGTCGGTAGGGGCCTGGGCACCGGTCGCGAAGGGGGCCTTCCCGCGCTGCCCTTCTGAAGGCGGCGGCCTGGAAAGGAGCGCCCTCCCCGTGAGCACCCCCGAGGCCCGACTCGATTCCCTCTGCGTCAACGTCATCCGAGGCTTGGCCATGGACGGCCCACAACATGCCAATTCCGGCCATCCCGGGGCCGCCATGGCGCTGGCACCCCTGGGTTGGGTCATGTTCAGCCGGGTGCTGCGGCACAACCCGCACAACCCGGCCTGGGTCGACCGCGACCGCTTCCTCCTGTCCTGCGGGCATGCCAGCATGTTGCTATACAGCCTGTTGCACCTGACCGGCTACGGGGTCAGCCTGGACGACCTGAAGAGCTTCCGGCAATGGGACAGCATTACCCCGGGTCACCCTGAACACTACATGACTCCTGGTGTTGAGATGACCACCGGACCTTTGGGACAAGGTCTCTCCAGCGCCGTCGGCATGGCCTTGGCTGAGCGTTATCTGGCGGCCCGCTTCAACCGCCCCGGGCATGAGGTGGTCAACCACCATACCTACGTCTTCTGCTCGGATGGCGATCTCATGGAGGGCGTCACCGGCGAGGCGGCCTCACTGGCTGGCACCCAGCGCCTGGGCAAGTTGATCGCCATCTATGATGATAACCGCATCACCATCGCCGGCTCGACCGACCTCTCCTTCACTGAAGACCGCGAGGCCCGCTACCGGGCCTACGGCTGGCATGTGCAGCGCCTGGAGGACCCCAACGACCTGGATGCCTTTGAACAGGCCCTGGCCGAGGCCCGGCGTGATCCCCGGCCCAGCCTGCTGGCTGTGCGCACCCATATCGCCTGGCCGGCCCCCAACGCCCAGGATACCGCCGAGTCTCATGGGACGCCCCTGGGCCACACCGAGATCGCCGCCACCAAGGAAATCCTGGGACTGCCCACCGACCAGACCTTCTATGTCCCCGACGAAGTCCGCGAGCAGGGGATGCGCGTGGTGGACAACGGCCATCGGTTGGAGGAGCTTTGGAATCAGGCTTTTGAGGCCTATCGCCAGGACCATCCCGAACTGGCCGCGGAATTCGAGGACTGGATGGATGGCCGTCTGCCGACCGGCTGGGACCGCGATTTGATCCAGTTCGAGGTCGGCAAGTCCGTCGCGACGCGTGTGTCGTCCGGCAAGGTGCTCAACGCTCTGGCCAGGCGCCTCCCCAACATGATCGGCGGCTCGGCGGATCTGGAACCTTCCACCAAGACCCTGATCGACGGAGCCGCCTCGCAGTTTGCCGAAAATCCCGAAGGCCGTAACATCCACTTCGGAATCCGCGAGCATGCCATGGGCGCGATCCTCAACGGACTGGCCCTGCACGGCGGGTTGATCCCCTACGGCTCGACCTTCCTGGTCTTTTCTGACTATATGCGGGGGGCGGTCCGCCTGGCAGCCCTGATGGGCCTGCCGTTGGTGTATGTCTGGACCCACGACAGCATCGGCCTGGGTGAGGATGGACCCACCCACCAGCCCGTCGAGCACCTGGCGGCCCTGCGGGCCATTCCCAACCTGACGGTGCTGCGCCCCTGCGATGCTGCGGAGGTCCTCGAGGCCTGGAAACACGCCATCCGCAGCGAGGACCGGCCGGTGGCTCTGGCCCTGACCCGTCAGAATGTGCCAACCTTGGACCGGACGCAACTGGGCGCGGCCGCAGGCCTGCACAATGGAGCCTATATTCTGGCCGAGGCGGAAGGGGGTACCCCCAAGGTGCTGCTGCTGGGAACCGGTTCGGAGGTGCACCTCTGTCTGGAGGCGCGAGCCCTCCTGCAGCAGGAAGGGATCCCCACCCGAGTGGTCAGCATGCCCTCCTGGGAACTCTTCGCAGAGCAGGACGCGAGCTATCGCGAGCAGGTCCTGCCTTCCGGGATCCGCGCCCGGGTAGCCGTCGAAGCCGGGGTTTCCCTGGGCTGGCACCGCTGGGTCGGAGACCACGGAGACGTGGTGGCCCTGGACCGCTTCGGAGCCTCGGCTCCCTATCAGACCCTGTATGAGAAGTTCGGATTGACCGGCGAGAATATCGCCCGGCGCGCACGTGCGCTGCTGCAGGTCTGAATAAAGGCGAAAGGAGATTCACATGGCCAACCCCATGGTTCGCTTGCAGGCGGAGGGGGTCAGCCCCTGGCTTGATAACCTGAGAAGAGACATGTTCTCTACCGGTCTGCTGGAGCGGAGGATTAAGGAGGACGGAATCCGCGGGCAGACCTCCAACCCGACGATCTTCCAGAAGGCCATTTCGCAAGGCTCGCTCTATGATCAGCAGATCCTGGAACTGGCCCGATCCGGCAAGCAGGCTGAGGAGATCGTCTGGGAGTTGATGATCCAGGACGTGCGTTCGGCCTGTGACGTCTTCCTGCCACTTCACCAGTCCTCGGAAGGGCAGGACGGCTACGTCAGCCTGGAACTGAACCCGACCATGGCCCACGATACGGCGGGGAGCCTGGCCCAGGCAGCCCAACTGGTACCCCGGGTGGACCGCCCCAACCTCATGCTCAAGGTCCCGGCGACCTCCGAAGGTCTTCCGGTGATAACCGAACTGCTCTCCCAAGGCATTCACGTGAACGTGACCTTGTTGTTCTCGGTCCAGCGCTATGAACAGGTCCTCGATGCCTGGATGACCGGTTTGGAGAAGCGCCTGGAGAAGGGAGAATCGGTTCGGGGGCTGCATTCGGTGGCCAGCTTCTTCGTCAGCCGGGTTGATACCGAGGCCGAGAAGCGCATGGACGCTCGGGTGAAGGCCAATCCGGCCCTGGCCGCCCCTTGCGACGCCTTGAGGGGAAGGATCGCCGTAGCCAACGCGCGTGCGGCTTACGAACTCTTCCTCCAGAAGGTCGCCACCTCCCGCTGGCAGCGACTCCAGGCCCAGGGAGCCTCGGTGCAGCGGCCTCTGTGGGCCAGTACCAGCACCAAGAACCCGGCCTACCGCGACACGATCTACGTCGATGATCTGATCGGGCCGGACTGCATCAACACCATGCCCGACGAGACCATCGAGGCCTTTAGGGATCACGGCACGGTGTGCCGGACCCTGACGCCCGAGAACCTGGCCGACGCCCGGAAGGTCCTGGAGGATTTCGCCTCCTTGGGCTTCAGCCTGGAGGACATGACCAACAACACCCTGGTCCGGGAGGGAGTCGAGAAGTTCGCCGTTTCCTACCAGGACCTGGTCGAAGCTGTCCGGGTCCAGCGCGAAAAACTGCTGGCGGGTTCCTGATCCCCTCGAGGGCCCGGGGCTTGTGCCCAGGGCCCTCGAATGGGGCGGGAGCGGGGGGGAGCTCCTGGAAAAGCGGGTGAGGTCAGGCCTGGAGGCCTGCCCCTCGTCCGGAGCGGGTCACCCGGGCCGCAGCACGGGCCTTCTTCTGGTCTTTGAGGGTCTTGACGTAGGCGGTGAGCATTTCCGAGACCTTCTTCTGCTGAGCAGTGGTCAGGTCGAAGAGCTCGCGGATGGACGCCCGCAGTTCCTTGTCCAGGACCTTCTCGGCCTTGAAGGTTTCCAGCCTATCCAAGAGGTCCTTCACGGGGATCTTCTCGGGGGCATAGCCTGCGACCAGGAGGGTGTGATCCACCTCGGCTTCGAGCGATCGGGCGATTTCCAGCACCTTGTCCTTGCGGGGAACGTAGCCGTCCCTCTCGATCAAGGTCACGTAGCTGGGATCGATGCCCGCCAGCTCAGCCAGCTTGCGGCGCGTCAGCCCACGGGCCTTTCTCTTGTCTTTCACGTAGTTGGCCCAGGCTTGATTCCTCATCTACATGCCGTTCCTCCTTTTCCGACTCACCCGATAATTATATCAGGAGGCAGAATATTTCACAATCCGAAGGGGGCGAAAATTCCTCCATTCGGGCTTCGGCATGCTCTCGAAATCCCGTGAAATCTGGCTTCTGGCAATATCCCGCCAGGTCGGATCCAGTCGCTACACGCGGATGTCGCGAATCCGAGAGGGGTCCCGCCCTCGACCAGGGAATGCCCCGCCCCGAGGTATACCGTGCTCCACGTCGTCTTGATTGTCCGCGACCAGTCCGAAGAACTATCCTGCCTGCTGCATCGCCTGGAGGCCCTGGACCTGCCGCTACGGGTGTTGGTTGTCGATGACGGCTCGAAGGACGAGAGTGCCCAGGTGGTCTGCAATAATTCCGGCCTGCGGGATCGCCTGAGACTGGTCCAACACGTGCGCCGGCACGGTTGCGGACTGGCCCTGGCCACGGGGCTTCGCCGCGCTCTTCAAGGAGGGAACCCCACGACCGACCTGGTGCTGACCCTCCCCCCCGCTTCCAGCCTTGATCAGGCTTCTCTGGAAGGGCTTCTGCGCCGATTGGAGTCGGGGATGGAGGTGGTTGTGGGCACCCTCCGGGTCGGAGCGCCTCGAGGGGGCCTTCGGACCTTCTGGGACCGTTTCCTGACAGGTCTTCTTCGCTTCTTCTGCCCCTTGCCCGGAGTCTTCGACTATACCTCCGGAGTCCAGGGATTCCGGCTCTCGGTGTTGGAGCGGGCCTTCGCGCTCCACGGCCGGAACCTGGTCACCTTTCCCGGAGAGGCCGGCACCGTGGAACTCCTGATCCGCCTGGCGCAGATGGGAGTGCGGATGGGGGAGGTCCCCTGGGTGGAAGGGCCCGGGACCTCCGGCTTCCGGCAAGGGTTCTCGCTGGCGGCTGTGTGGGAGTTTCTGCGGATGGTCCTGACCCTGGCCGGACCCTGGAACCGCTCGCCTGCAGGCCTCCAAGCCGGTGGGTTCGCTACATGTCTCCGAGCCCCGCTTCCGCTCCCTGACGGTGAAGTCAGGGATTCGCCGAGCTCTGGCGAGGAACACGCGGGACCGTCGAGAGTCCTGGACGCGTGAAGAACGAGGGCATATTCGCCGGCCTGCTCCGGACCTGGCGACGCTTCGTAAGTCTGGTCCGCCTGGAGCAGACCGTCTTCGCCCTGCCCTTCGCATGGGTCGGTATGCTTCTGGCCAGGGGCAGCTTGCCGGAGGGGCGGGTGGCCTTCTGGGTCACCGTGGCCATGGTGGGCGCGCGCACGGCCGGCATGGCCCTCAATCGGCTTATCGACCGCGAGATCGACGCCCGCAATCCGCGCACGTGCCAACGGGATCTTCCGACGGGGAGGGTTTCGGTCCGGTCGGTGCAGCTTCTGGCCGGACTCTCCCTGGGGACCCTGGTAGTGGCGGCCGGGTTCCTCAATCCCCTATGCCTGGCCCTCTCTCCGCTGGCAGTCCTCCTCCTGCTGGTCTACTCCTACCTCAAGCGTCTGACCTGGGCCTGTCATCTGGGGCTGGGGCTGGTCCAGGCCTGTGCTCCCATCGGGGGTTGGTTGGCGGTTACCGGTCGCTTTGAGTTGCCCGCCTGGCTGCTGGGCGGAGCCATCATGCTCTGGGTGGGGGGCTTCGATATCCTTTATGCCTGTCAGGACCTTCAGCATGACCGGGCCGTCGGTCTGCACTCGTTGCCGGTCCGGCTGGGGGCTCGCGGGGCCTTTCGGGTAGCCCGGGTCTGCCACGTTCTGACGCTCGTCCTCTTGGCTCTGGTCGGCACCCTCCTGGGCCTGGGAGGAGCCTGGAACCTGGGGCTGGGCCTGGTGGGGGTCTTGCTGGTGTGGGAACACTCGCTGCTCTCCCCGGAAGACCTTTCCCGGATGCAACAGGCCTTCTTCACCTGCAATGCCGCCATCAGCCTGTCCTTGCTGGTGGCCTGCCTTTTCGAGATCCTGACCTGATCCCCTGGGCTCGGGGGCGGCAGGACTTGCTGGGAGGGACTGGAACCGAGGCCCGGTGAGTGTCCTTCCCTCGCCCCTACGCGACCTCGAATCCTTCCTGCAGTGCGGGTCCCTCCTGGACCTGGGAAGTCGGCTGAGGAGGGAGCGGCTCTCGAAGCACGCCGGCTATCGGGAGGATGGAGCCGTCGTGCTGGCGGATTCAAGGCGGCTCTGGCGCCCCGCCTCGGAGGAAGGGGAGCCCCGAGAGCTCCATCTGCTTGACTGTACCGAGCCCCTGGTTGGCGAAAGGGTCGGGATGCATCCCAACCTGTGGGTCCACGCGGCAGCCCCCCCCGACCTGGACGCCGCTGCCACCCGCAGCCTGGCCCGATCCGGGGTCCAGAGCCTGTCGGTCGACAGCGGGCCGGTCAGCGCCGGTGAGGGGGCCTGGTCTGAGCAACTGGATCTGCCCTTGCCCCTGGTGGTCTGCGCCACCTACGGTCCCAACAGCACCCCCGCTGAGCTGGCCGCTCGGCTGGAGCGGCTGCGCACGGCGCGGAGCCTGAGATGTCTGGTCTGGTTGCCCGAGTCCCCGGGGGAGTTGGTGCATCGGGCCGAGGCTACCGATGGGCTCCTGGACGCCCGTTTGCTGGCCGTGAGCCGTCTTTTCCTGCCTCCCACGGTGCGCCTCCGCGCTTCCTGGGCCGCCTTCGGCTGGAAGATGGCCCAGTTCCTGTTGACCTGTGGAGCCGACGAGGTGGCAGGCTGGGGCCTGGAGGAGGCGAGGGCCTGGGGAAGCGCCTTGAAACCTTCCTGTACGGTGGGCCGGCACGAGGCTCGAGCCGGGGTGCTCGAGGCCTCTCGAGAGCCCGTGGAGGTGCGCGGATGCGCGTGGGACTCCTGAAGTCGGTAAACGCCCTGCCGGTGACCCTGGGCCTGGAGTGTGGGGCTGTCCCCTTTCCGGGCGAGCTCCTTCGCGGAGAGCCGTCCTGGTTGAATCAGCAGGCCCGGGCCGGTCAGTTGGATTTGACCGTAGTCTCGGCGGCCGAGGTGGCGGCTGCGCCGGGAACCTACCGGGTCATTCCGGGCTTCTGCGTGGGAGCTCGGGAGGCCGTCCAGAGCGTCCGGCTCTTCTCGCGGATCCCCCTGGAGGAATTGCCCGGCCAGCCGGTGGCCATCACCTCGGCCAGCGCAACCTCCCGGATCCTGGTCCAGGTGCTGCTCCCCGGCATCCAGCCTGTTCCACTCCTCGGAGAACCCTCTCTGGACGACCGGGTTCCCGCCGTCCTGCTGATCGGTGACCGGGCCCTGGGCGAGGTGCCCGGGACCCGGCATGTGGCGGATTTGGGGGTCTTGTGGAGCCAGGCCACGGGGCTGCCGATGGTCTTCGCCCTGTGGGTGACCACCCGTGCCGAACTGGCTTCGGCGGGCCAGGACCTGTTGGAGCGTTCCCGGGCCTGGGGGCAGGCCCATCCCTCGCAGGTAGTGCAGGAGGCTTCCCGGCGCACGGGCCTGTCCTGCCGCCGCCTGGAGGATTATTTCGCGGGGCTGCACCATCGCCTGGATGCCGCTTCCGTGGCCGGGCTCCGCGAGTTCTATCGCCGGGCCGGGCTCTTGGGGCTGCTGCCTGCCGGAGGCGAAGACCTGCTGGGGGAGGTGGCGGCGTGAGTCTGTCCAGGGAGGCTGCCTGGCAGGCCGTGGCCGAGGGGAGTCGCCTGACTCCGGAGGAGGGGGAGGCCCTCCTGGGCGAGCCGGACCTCTTCCGCCTGGGCGCCGCCGCTGACCGGGTCCGCCGCCGCCTGCACCCGGAAGGATACGTCACCTTCATTCGCGACCGGATCATCAACTACACCAATATATGCGTCACCGGGTGCAGCTTCTGCGCCTTCCATCGTCCTCCCGGTCATCCCGAGTCCTTCGTCCGCTCCCTGGATGAGATCTTCCGCAAGATCGACGAGATGGAGAAGGTGGGGGGGACCACCGTTTTCCTGCAGGGAGGGCATAATCCGGATCTGGGGATCGACTTCTACGAGCACCTCTTCTCGGCCGTGAAGTCCCGCTATCCCCATCTCTACCTGCACTCCCTGGCCGCCTCCGAGGTCGACCACATCGCCACCACCTCCGGGCTCTCCCTGGCTGAGACCCTTCTGCGCCTGCAGCAGGCGGGCCTGGATTCGCTTCCCGGAGGGGGAGCCGAGCTGCTGGTGGACGAGATCCGCCGTCGGGTCTCGCCGCGGAAGATCCCTGCGGAGCGCTGGCTGGAAATCCACCAGCTCGCTCACAGCCTGGGGATAGAGTCCACGGCGACCATGGTCTTCGGCTTCGGCGAGACCCCGCAGCAGCGCATTGAGCACCTGGAACGGCTGCGCAACCTCCAGGACCGGACCGGCGGTTTTCGCTCCTTCATCCACTGGAGTCTCTCTACGCGGCGGACCGACCTGGCGGCCACGGTGCCTCCGGCAGGCGTGGAGTATCTGCGCCTCCTGGCCGTGGCCCGGCTCTACCTGGACAACTTCCGACACCTCCATTCGGGCTGGGTCACCGAAGGAGCCCGATTGGCCCAGGTGGCCCTGGATTTCGGTGCGGACGATCTGGGAAGCGTGTTGATGGAGGAGCTGGTCCTGGCTGCGACCGGAGTCCACTATCGCTACCACTCCGAGGAGTTCGTCCGCCTCATCCGGGGGGCCGGGCGGACTCCGGCGGTGCGGAATTCCCGCTACGAGATCCTGGAGGTCCTTGAGTGACCCGACCCCGCCCGGAAATTCCGCCTTCAGGCGGGAAGGCCTCGCTGGTCCGGGGGATATTTGCCCGGATCGCGGGCCGTTATGACCTGCTCAACAGCCTGCTCTCCTTGGGGTTGCACCAGCCCTGGAGGCGACGGGCAGCCGCTCATCTGGGCCTGCATCAGGGGTCCCGGGTGGTGGACCTGTGCTGCGGCACCGGGGATCTCACCGCCGTATTGGCGCACCAGGTCGGCCCCGAGAACGTGGTGGGGGTGGACTTTGTGCCCGAGATGCTGGAGCGGGCCCGCCTTCGCCATCCGGAACTCCGCTTCGTGGAGGGCGACGCCCTGGCCACCGGTCTGCCCGGGGAATCCTTCGATGGAGCCAGCGTGGCCTTCGCCCTGCGCAACGTGGAGGATGTCGAGGCCCTGTTCCGCGAGATGGCCCGGCTCATCCGTCCGGAGGGGCGGGTGGTCTCGTTGGAGTTGACCCGCCCCTCGGGCCTTCTGGGCTGCCTGCATGGGCTGGTCCTGCGCTGGCTCGTTCCCCTGGTCGGGAGGCTCTTCTCGGGGCAGGGAGGAGCCTATCGGTATCTGGCCCGGTCCATCGCCGAATTTATATCGGTGGAGGAGGTGGCGGATATCATGCACCAGGCCGGTCTTGAGGATATCCGTATCGTACCCCTGAACGGCGGGATCGTCACCTTGCATCTCGGCAGGAAACCCGCCCATGGCTGATCCGCTGCTGCGTTATCGCTCTCTGGAAGCCCCTCGGGTGGTCGGGCTGATGTCGGGAACCTCGGCTGACGCCATCGATGCTGCCCTGGTCGAGATGGGCCCTCGGGCACGCCTCTTGGAATTCCGTTCCCACCCCCTGCCAGAGGAGGTCCGCCGCCGACTTCAGGAGGTTTTCGACGATCGCGGTTCACCTCGGGAAATCTTGCGCCTGCATTGGTTGCTGGGGGAACTTTTCGCGCGGGCGGCCCTCTCGGTCATGGAGGGCGGGGCCGACCTGGTCGCCTCGCACGGCCAGACCATCGCTCACCTCCCTGAGGCCGAATACTATTGTGGCGAGCGCGTGCGAGGCACCCTGCAGATCGGGGAAGGGGCCGTGATCGCGCGCCGGACCGGTTGTTTGACGGTCTGTGACTTCCGCCCGGCGGACATGGCCGCGGGAGGGCAGGGCGCTCCCCTGGTCCCCTTCGCCGATGCCCTGCTCTTCCGCGATCCCCACGTGGATCGCCTGGCCTTGAACCTGGGGGGGATGGCCAACCTGACCTGGATCCCCTCCCAGGGGGAGGTGGAGGCCTGCGACACCGGACCAGGCAATTCTTTGTTGGATGCCCTGGCCTGGCGAGCCAGCGGGCAGACCTGTGATCGGGGCGGAGCGCTGGCGGCACGGGGTCGGGTCCTGCCCGATCTGCTGGCCGAGCTCATGGCCCACCCCTTCCTGTCACGGCCGGCCCCCAAATCCACCGGACGGGAGGAATTCGGCCGCCCTTTGGCGGAGCGCCTGTGGGGACGGGGCAGCCCGGAGGACCTCCTGCGCACCGCCGCGGCCTTCACTGCGGCCTCGGTTATGTTGCACGTGCAGCGGTTCCTGAGAGGCACGGCACAGATCCTGGTCGGGGGGGGAGGGGTGGAAAATACGGTGCTGATGCAGGAACTCCGGCAACGGATGCCTGCTGGGGTCCATCTTTTGCGGATGGAGGAAGCAGGGGTTCCCGCCCAGGCCCGGGAGGCGGTGGCCTTTGCCTTGTTGGGGCATGAAACGGCCCATGGCCGGCCTTCCAACGTGCCCCGGGCGACGGGCGCCAGTTATACGGCGATCCTGGGACGGATCCTCATGCCTTGAAGCGAAAGCTTGTCGGAACGCCAGAAACCAGGTGCTTCCAGGTCACGGCGCTATTCTGCGGAAATGAGGGGCAGGATTTCGGGGGGTATGGGTTCCGGATTCCGGCTCAGGCGGTCCTCTTGATCTGGACCTCGTCGAGGATCTCCACCTCGCCACAATCCCGCGTCGAGCGGAGCTGAGGGTCCTTGCGCCGGCGATTCCAGCTGCGATCCCGGCTCAACGACACACAACGCCGGATCCGCACCCGCGAGGTGCCCTGTTCGTTGGTCCGGATATATTCTTCGACGACGGCCATTCCTCCACAGTGGGGACAAGATGCCAATTTATCTTCTTCTCCTCTGGTCGTCGGATGCGTGGGTACCGGGATGCACCGGCCTCCCCCTGCGAGGCGTAGGGAATCCTGGAAGGGGACGACCCGGGCCTTCCGATCCCTCGAACTACATTGTTGGACCCCAGAAATGGGCAGAAAGTTCCCCCAGGCAGTCGGGAATCCTCCTATTCCTACCCGACGGGGGATTCCGCCCCCGGGTATAGAATTCCGCAACAGATCCTTACTCGGGGCAGGAGAGGTCGAAGATATGGGGAGATTCCGATGAGTCCGCGCAGACGGTCCGCCGAAAACAAACCGTTGCGCTCCTCCGATTCGGGGAAATCCGCGCCGGGGGACTTCCCCGTGGAGATCTCTCGGGCCGATCAGCCTTCCCTTTCCGGGATCGGGCGCAAGTTGACCCTGCGCGGCCTGCAGGTCGAGGTCTCGGAACCCTTGTCCCCGGGGCAGGAGGTCGGATTTCGCCTGAACGTGATGGGGGCGCCGCTTGAGGCCAAGGCCTCGGTGACACACTGCACAGCCCTGCTCGAAGACCGGTATCGCGTGTTTCTGACCTTCACCTCCGAGATGTCGGCCGCCGAGTGCGAGCGGCTGGCCCGCCTTCAGGCCCTGCGTCGAGCGCATGGCTGAAGCGCCTGGCCCTCTCGACTCTACCTTCAGGTTGGATCGCTGGAAGCGGCTCCTGGGTGGGGGAGGGCGGCTTCGCCTGCGCATGCAGAGTTCGGACATGGCTCCCATCGTGCTTCCCGGTGACATCCTGGAGTTGGAGGAAGCCCGCTTGCTGACCCTGGACCGGGACGACATCGTCCTGGTCCAGACCCGGGGGATCTGTCTGCTTCGGAGGGTCTGCCAACGACTCCTGACCGAAGGTGGGGAGCGATTCGAAGTCGTGGCCGATGGCCTGGAGGCCCCGCCGACCCGGCACGGTTTTGAAGAGATCCTGGCCCGGCTGGTCTGCCTGGAGCGGGAAGGGGAGACCTTGCGGCCCGTCGGGGACTCGGTGGTCCGTGCCCGACGGCGTCGGCGCTGGCGGGAGCGTTTGAAAAATCTGTGGTATGGCCTGCTGCTGCGTCTGGGGCGGGAATCCGATTCGGACTGAGACGCTCCTGGAGGAGCGATTCCGCCCAGCGAGAAAAGGACCGGCCAGCTCGTCATTGGAGTCCTCTATGTTCATCGCAACTGCCCCCACCCGGGTCGACCTGGCGGGTGGCACCCTGGACCTTCATCCGCTCTTCCTGTTCCTGGAAAAACCCCTGACCGTCAATGCCAGTGTGGATCTGCGTTCGCGGGCCGAGGTCCGGCCCTTGGAGGGCAGCCGGGTTCGTCTGGTCTCCGAGGATCTGGGCCTGTCGGTCGAGGCCGCTCATCCCGCTGAGCTCCTCCTGGGCCAGGAACTGGACCTTCTGGCCCGGGCGGTACGCTTCTATGCCCCTGAGGGCGGCCTGGAGTTGAGAACGCTGAACTCTGCGCCGCGGGGTTCGGGCCTGGGGGCCTCTTCAAGTCTCTTGATGTCCATGTCCAGGGCCTTGTGTCGATTCGCCGGTCGGGCCGATGCCGACGAGGACCTGATCCGCTACGGGGCCGCGCTGGAAGCCCAGAATCTGGGGATCCCCACCGGGGTGCAGGATTATTACGGGGCCATCCTGGGAGGCATCAAGGGGTTGCACTTCGGGATCCAGGGGACCCGCGTCGAGCGCCTGGCCCCCTCGGAAGCCTTCCGGGAGGAGCTGGACCGTGCGCTGCTGCTCTCCTTCACCGGGGTCAGCCATTTCTCGGGGACCAGCAACTGGAACATGCTCAAGGGATTCGTCGAAAGGCAGGGCCAGACCGTCGAGCGGATGCGCGCCATCGAAGAGACCGCCCACCAGATGTGGGAGGCCCTCCAGGCCGAGGATCTCCTGGAGGTCTCCCGGGCCCTGGACAGGGAGTGGGAAAACCGGCGGGGCCTGGCCGATGGCGTCACCACCCCGGAGATCGACCGGATGGTGCAGTCAGCCAGGGAGGCAGGGGCCCTGGCCTCGAAGATCTGCGGTGCCGGCGGGGGCGGTTGCTTGTTGACCCTGGCCCGGCCACAGGCCCGGGAGGCGGTCCGGGAAGCCCTGGGACGCTCCGGAGCGCAGATCCTGCCGGCCCGCCTGGATGACCGGGGTCTGACGGTGGAGGAGGTTGTGTGCGCGTGAGATCAAAACCGGATTTCTCCAATTTCCCCTCGGAGATTCCCGAACCGGCCGACTCCGAGTCCGGCGAGCGGGAAGAGCCGTCCTGGCGACTGCCCCTGCTCTTCGGACTCTTTGTCCTCCTGGTGCTGGCGCTGGTCTTTTCGTTCTACATGTCTCCCCTCCATCGCGAGGATGACCTCGCCGGAGGGCTGCTCCAGCCGATCGAGACGGCCCCCCTGGTCCCGCCGACCCCCGTCCCTTCACCGACGCCGGCTGCTCCGGAGATGGTCAAGGTCTACGTCGTGGGAGCGGTGCATCAACCCGGGGTGGTTACCCTGCCCGCTGACACGAGGGTGGACGATGCCATCCGCGCCGTCGGGGGCATGCTGCCCGACGCCGATCCCCTCAGCGTAAACCTGGCCAAGAAGATCCGCGACGAGGACCAGATCGTGGTGCGTTCCAAGAACGAGCCCCGGCTTCAGGCCTCGCGAAAGACTCCGTCGCCCTCCTGGGAAGACGAGGAACCCGGGAACGATTCGCTGCATCCCCAGGACTCCAGGGGGGCGGGCGATGCGCTTCCCGACGGGGAAGGGGCCGTTTCGGGCACGGGACGCCTGCTCCTCAACCAGGCTTCTGCCGAGGAACTGGCGGCGAAAGTCAAGGGCCTGGGGCCCGAGCTTTCGCGTCAGATAGTCGAGTATCGTGAGATGAAAGGCCCCTTCACCACCTACGAGGAGCTTCTGAACGTTCCTGGAATCGGGCCCGTCAAGCTCGAGGAGATCAAGAATCAGGTCGACCTGTAGGGAGGTCTGCTATGGAAAAGCTGAAGGGGACCTTGCACCATTCGGAATTGGAAGGCGGCGTCTGGGTCCTGGCTGCCGATAACGGTCGTCAATATCACCTGGAGGGCCTTCCCCAGGCCCTGTATCGCGAGGGGGCCCGCCTGGAGGTCCAGGGCCAGGAGTCTTCCCAGATGAGCCTGGGGATGATGGGGGCAGTTTTCCAGGTCCGTTCCGCCCGTTCCCTGTAGGAGCCTTTGAATTTGTCCATTGAAGAACAAGTAGAACTGCAACTGTCCCGCCTGGAGCGCGGGACCGCCGAGATCATCAGCCGCGACGATCTGCGCGGGAAGATCGCGCGCAGTCTGCGTGACGGAAAGCCACTGCGCATCAAATTGGGGCTGGATCCGACGGCGCCCCACATCCATCTAGGCTTCGCGGTGGTGCTGCGCAAATTGCGTCAGTTCCAGGACCTGGGCCACCAGGTCGTCCTGCTGATCGGGGACTTCACCGCCAGGGTGGGGGACCCGTCAGGCCGCTCGGTCACCCGCAAGGTGCTCTCACCCCGGGAGATCGAGGAGAACGCCCGGACCTATCGGGACCAGTTGTCGCGGATCCTGGATCCCGAGCGCACCGAGGTCCGATTCAACTCGGAGTGGCTCGGTCCCATGGACTTCGCCGAGGTGATCACCCTGGCTTCACGCTATACAGTGGCCCGGGTGATGGAGCGCGATGACTTCGAGAGACGCTTTCTGGAAGGCGTCCCCATCGGCTTGCACGAGGTCCTCTATCCCCTGATGCAGGGCTACGACTCGGTGGCCCTGGGCTGCGACGTCGAGATGGGGGGCACCGACCAGAAGTTCAACATCCTGGTGGGTCGCGAGCTGCAGCGGGAGTATGGGCAGGAGCCCCAGGTCGTCTTCTTGATGCCGATCCTGGAAGGTCTGGATGGGGTCCAGAAGATGTCCAAGAGCCTGGGGAACTACGTGGGGATCACCGAGTCGCCCACCGAGATGTTCCTCAAGTTGATGCAGCTTCCGGACTCGATGATCCGGCGCTACTTCGAGTTGTGCACCGAGGTGCCGCTGGACCAGGTCGATGCCCGCCTGGACACCGAGAATCCGCGGGATTCCAAACGCTGGCTGGCGCGAGAGATAATCTCCCTGTACCACCCGCGCGAGGAGGCCGAGAAGGCCGACGCCGAGTGGCTGCGGGTGGTCAGCGCGGGGCAGGTCCCCTCCGAGATCCCCGAAATCCAATTGCCACCCGGTCCCCTCTCGCCGGTCGAATTGCTCCTGGCCGCCGGCCTGGCACCCTCGAAGCGCGAGGCCCGGCGCTTGGTGGAGCAGGGAGCCCTGAGCCTGGAGGGGGTGGTCCTGGACGACCCCGTCACCCCGATTGAACCCGCTGAGGGTGCCCGTTTGAAGCTGGGCAAGCGCTGGCGACAGGTCCGGCTGGGGTGAGAGTCCGCCCGGCCGCTCCGGAACGGCGGGAGGTCGGAAGGCCCGGGAGGCCCCTGGTAGACCTGGCCCGCTACGCGGTCCCCCCGACAGGCCGGCGGCTGGATGCCGACCCCGGGCCGGTCGGCCGGGGCGTCACCATCGCCTTCCTGGATTCGGGCTTCTATCCTCACGCCGACCTGGCAGGACGGGTGGCGGCCTTTCACGATGCCAGTGGTCAGTCTGCCCTCCTGGACCCGGAGCGATGTCGCAACCCCTGGAACTGGCATGGCATGCAGACCTCGGTGGTGGCCGCCGGCGACGGTACCCTCTCCCAAGGGCGTTATCGGGGCCTGGCCAGTGGGGCCCGGGTGGTTCTGGTCCAGGTCAGCCGTCAGGGGCGCATCTGTGATGACCTGATCGTCCGGGGGCTGGAGTGGGTCCGGGCCCATCGCCAGCGCCTGGGGATCCAGATCCTGAATATCTCGGTGGGCAGTGACCGGGACGGCTCGTTCTTGGACTCGGAGATCGCCCGGGCAGCCGAGGCGGCTGTCGGCGACGGGATCCTGGTGGTGGCCGCGGCGGGGAATGACGGGGGCCTGCCCCGGGCTCCGGCCAACGCCCCTTCGGTGTTGACCGTCGGCGGCTGCGTCTCGCGCGAAGCCTGCAGTCCGGAAGAAGTCGAGTTGTACCGCAACAGCTTCGGGGTCCTTCTCGATCTGGTCGTCAAGCCCGAGGTGATCGCTCCGGCTGCCTGGGTGGCCGCTCCGCTACTGCCGGGGTCGGTCCAGGAACGCCGCGTGGAGTATCTCTGTCGGCTGGCCTCGGCAGAAGGGGAGGAGCTTCGCGACCTCTTGGCCCACCCCGCTCCGGAGGCCAACCTACCGGAGAACCTGGCGGAGCTGCCGAGCAAGACCCTGCGCAGCCTGCTGGAGGCGGGCCTGCAGCGCGACAAGGTCGTCTCAGCGCACTATCAGCACGTCGATGGGACCTCATTCGCCGCCCCCATCGTAGCCTCCGTGGCCGCCCAGATGCTGGAGGTTGAACCTTCGCTATCTCCGGCCGTGCTGCGCCAGATCCTCATGTCCACTGCCGATCGCGTGCGCAAGGGAGATCTGCTCTCGCAGGGCTGTGGGATGGTCAATGCCCGGCGGGCCGTGGAGGAGGCCGGGCAGGCCTGGACCCCTAGCCAGATCTGCGAGCTTCGCCCTCCTTTGGTGGAGGATGGTCGCCTCAGCTTCGTCTTCGCCCACCCCGGGGCTCGACGGGTCGAACTGGTGGGAGACTTCAACGGTTGGCAGACCGGGCGGAACTTCTTTGAAGAGGTCCTGGACGGGTTGTGGCGGATTGAGCTGGAGGCTCCCGCGCCCGGACGCTACCACTACAAGTTCCTGGTGGATGGGTCCCACTGGCTGGAGGACCCCTCGAACCTTTTCCGCAAACCAAATGAGTTCGGGGGGTTCGACTCGATCCTGAACCTGACCTGAAACCCCCGGAGCTACATCTCGGCTTTGGGGGCTCGTGCCAGCAGGCGGCGCACGGCCTCGGCCACCGAGTGCTCTCCTTGCAGGAAACGCTGGGTCTCTTCGATCAGGGGGACCTCGACCTGGTGGTTCCGGGCCAGTTCCAGCCCGCTGCGGGCTGTCAGCACCCCCTCGGCCACCTGGTCCAGGTCGGCCAGGATCTGCTCCAGGCTTTCCCCCCGTCCCAGGCGGAGGCCGACCTGCCGGTTTCGGCTCAGGTCTCCAGTGGCCGTCAGCAGGAGATCGCCCAGGCCGCTCAGGCCTGTGACGGTGGCCGCCTGGCCGCCCAGGGCCACCACCAGGCGGCGGATCTCCGCCAGCCCACGGGTCAGGAGTGCTGCCCTGGCATTATTTCCCATGCCGAATCCGTCGGTCACTCCGGCAGCCAGGGCGATCACATTCTTGAGGACTCCGCCGAGTTCGACGCCCACCAGATCGGTGGAGGTGTAGACCCTCATCGCGCCGTGATGATACAGGTCGCAGGCCCGTCGGGCCGCCGAGAGGGTGGGACCGGCTGCGGTGACGGCCGTGGGCAGACCTCGCAGCACCTCCAGGGCGAAGGAGGGGCCGGAAAGCACCGTGATTCGCTCCAACCGGCCCCATTCTTCGGCCAGGACCTCGGACATGCGCAGCAGGGTTTCCTGTTCCAGCCCTTTGCTGGTGCTGACCACCAGGGCGTCTTCGGGAACCGCTGAGCGTGCGGCTCGGGCTATCGGGCGTACGGCGGTGGAGGGGAGGGCCACCACCACGGCTGCCTTGCCCTGGACCGCGCGCTCCAGGTCGGGCTCGGTGCGGATCCCCGAGGCCAGCCGGAAGTCTCCGAAGAAGCGGGGGTGTCGTCCGGCCTGAACCTCGCTGAGAACCCGGGGATCCCGGCCCCAGAGGGTAACCTCCAGGCCGGCTCGGCGCAGATGATGCGCCTGGGCGGTTCCCCAGTTACCCGAACCCAGGACGACGATCGGCCCGGTCAGCATCAGGCTCTCCTCAGCGGTTGTGGCACGCAGGGCGGATTCCCTCCCCGGGCCTTTGCTTCCTTTACGCGGATTCGTGGCCGGTTCCCCGACCTTCCTGAAAGGGGCCTCGACCCGCTGGGCCAACTGCGGCAGGGCTTCCAACCCCGCGTGCGAACAGGCAAACCCATGAACCCTGAGAGCAGTTGGGAGCGCTGGAAGGCCCTGGCGGCTCGGGCCGCCACGTTTCAGGCCCGGGTCCTGTTAGCCGTCTTCTACTGGGTCGTCTTGACCCCCTTCGCCCTGGTCCTGCGGCTTTTCTCCGATCCCTTGGCGATCCGGGACCCGAACGGAGGTCGCTGGAGGCATCCTCCGGTCTGCGCCCCCCACCAGCAACACTGATGAGGGTCCTGGGGATCTCCTGCTTCTATCACGACGCTGCGGCCGCCCTGCTGGTGGACGGGCAGCTCGTGGCCGCCGCCGAAGAGGAGCGTTTCTCGAGAGTCAAGCACGATTGGGAATTTCCCGCCCGGGCGGTCAGTTTCTGCCTGGAACGGGCCGGGCTCACCGGAGCCGACCTGGACCTGGTGGTCTTCTACGAGAAGCCCTTCCGGAAGCTGGATCGGATCCTCATGTCCACCCTGGCCACCTGGCCCCGCTCGATGGTGGCTTTCCGCGAGGCCATGCTGGTCTGGCTTCTGGACAAGTTGTGGGTCCGCGACATTCTGCAGGAACGGATCGGTTGTAAGCGGGATCGCATCGTTTTCTGCCCCCACCACATGT